>JAZQGX010000253.1:0-2150 GCA_045540275.1 Kiritimatiellia bacterium
CCGCTTTGCGGACGGCCTGAGGCCGGGGGATATGCGCCGTGGCGTTTTTCAAAGCCGTCATGTGTCTCACGCAGAGCCGCAGAGACGCGGAGAGTAAAACTCCATGCAGCACGACGATGAAAATTTATGATATAATATCCATGTTTTCGATAAGGGGTATTGTGCCCTTGAATTGAAAGCGAGGTGGAATATGGCTAAACCAGTGAAAGAAACGCCCATTCTTTTTGGCGAGGAAGCAAGGCAGTTTGAGGTGCGAATGTTGCATCCCAAGACGCTTTCTGCCGAACAGACCGATCGAATCTTGCGTGATTACGAATTCTTGCGCAAGAAATGCGTGAACTGTACTTTCTGAACCGATTGATGAACAAAGACAACATACGGCTCCGCAGACTTGGTTCTGGTGACGTTGTAACGCAGTTTGACTGTGGGGATGACGATCTAAACGATTTCCTCCTTACGGATGCGCCGTTGTATTATCGTGTTCGCCTTGCCACTAGCTATGTTCTGGAAGATGGCGAGAGCGGGGATGTGATTGGCTATTTCAGCCTTGCCCACGACAGAATATCCCTGACTGACTTTCCAAGCAGTTCCGCATACAACAGATTCCGCAAGCAGTTCTTTGCGCAGGGCAAGATGTTCAAGAGTTATCCGGCCCTTAAAATATGTCGACTTGCAACCGACCGCCGCTATCGGGGAGAAGGTATTGGCGCAATGCTCGTCAATATGATTATCGCCTCCTATCGAAAAGACAACAGGGCGGGATGTCGGTTCATAACGGTAGATGCCTACGCGGCCGCATTGGATTTCTATTTCAAGCAGGGCTTTGTTCCGCTCTCAAAGGCTGATGCCGGAGCCGAAACCCGACTTCTGTACTTTGATTTGGCAAGTCTGGCAACCGACAACATTTCACCTACCCCATGAACGCCACAATCGCCATAGAATCGCTTGGGAACACACTTGGGAATAAGTGTGCTTCTGCGATAACTGCGCATAATAGCCTGATTTTGCAGGGGGGGGGGTAATTATCGCCTAACCTCGTCTGATAGTTTCGATGCATACACGCGGCGCGCGCGGCCTTTCTGGTCGCCGCGCCGCGTTCGTTTTTTCAACACAACCCGAAAGGAACAGACAAAATGAAAAGACTGCTCATGATGATAGGCACGGCGGCGATTGCCGCCATGGCGGATGTCGCTCTGGCGACAGATCTCGACAGCTACCGCTTCCGCTACGATTTCTTGGCGGGCAGGCCGGTTTTTTACGGTAGCTCTGCGCAATCGACCGACCCGATTCTGAGTACTACGGCTTCGGCGTGGGAATACACGACTATCGCAGGCGATACCGCTTTGAGCGGAGCCGTGCATCCCGCAAAGGCGAACTGGGGCAACATCGGGCAGAGCACTTTGAACGCCGATTGGACTCTTGCCATGCAGGTCTCTCCTGGCTCGACGGAAAACGGCGTATTCTTCAGCATGGGGCGAATGACATCCGACAACTGCAAGCGGATTGTGTTCTGCTCGTCATCGACCGTCGGCAAGATAAAGGTGGATGTCGATTACACAGCGAGCGGCACGGGTACGCATGAAACTGAAATCGAGCTGGACGTGGGCGATACGGCGGGCTTTCATTACTTCGTGGTAGTCCATCATGCGTCATCCGGCAACATGGGAACGCTGGAGTTCTACTGGGACGGCGCACAGAAAGGGTCATACACTACTTCGATAGCCTATCCGTTCGGCACATCGAATGGGCAGGCTGGAATCCAGTTTTGCCACCAGATCAGTTCCGGCAAAGATCCTGCGAATTCGAGCTACACGGATTCTCCCGATGCGGCTTTCAAGGATGTGCGGCTCTACATGACGGCATTCGACGCGGATGGCGCGGCCCAATACGCCGCTTTGCACCAGACGCTGTTCCACAATTCCTCGCTCGGTGTTTTCGCGAAGCGGGCGCAGGATTTCAATGTAGGCGACTATGTGCAGGACAACCTCGTGGCGCACTTCGACGGCATATGCAACGCCGGCGCGGACGAGCCGCACGATTCTTCCGCCACCACATGGGCGAACCTCGTTTCTGGCGGCACCGCCGCAACGAAGAAAACCATCGCCGTGGCGTCGCACACGGTATCCGGCGCGAGAGCCGGCGGATGGGGA
>JAZQGX010000254.1:0-54209 GCA_045540275.1 Kiritimatiellia bacterium
CGATGGGCGCGGTCGGCAAAGACTTTCTGGGCGAAAGGGGTGTATTTCGCCATCCAGGCCTTGTGTTCGGCCTCGACTTGAGGGGAGAAACTATGGGGTGTTGCGCACATTTGAGAGAAGTGTATCAAAGCGGGATGCAGGGCGCAAGGAGAAAATAAGATTACGGTGCGGATGAATTGCGGAAGTCGTAGAATGGAAGGTGGAGAACAAAAGTGGATTTCACTATAAAAATTAGCATAGATCAAGATTAAGGTCTCTACCTATGGACGAAACGCAAACCCTGAGCAAAGCTTCGTTCATATTGCCCTAAAACGGCAGTCCTCAACCTCCGGCCTCCGAATCTAGATTAAGTTGTATTTCCTCCTTTTGACTTGACTATAGAGACGGTTTTGGTATCCTTTTAACTTCTTTTGTTCGCAAGCCTAGGTGCGGACAGGATGAGGAAGGGAGGTGACTGACGATGATTCAGCTTCGTTTGAAAAAAGGAGAATCGGTTGAACGCGCTTTAAAGCGTCTCAAGAAGATTATGGATAAAGAAGGTCTTCTGAAACAGTTGCGTAACAACCGTTACTACGAGAAGCCTTGCGAGAAGGCCCGCAAAAAGTCGGCTCGCGCTCGAATCCGCAATAACTCCCGCAAGAGTATGCGAGAAATGATGTAGGCTTATATCTTTTCGCGGGCATCCCCGCTCCGGAAAATCCGGTGGCGAAGATGCCCGTTTTTTTGTATCATCATGCCATTATGAAATTTAAAGTCGGTACGCGCAGCAGCACCCTGTCGCTGGCACAAACACAAGACGCATTGACCAGAATTTCCGCAATGCTTCCCTTTGTGGAATTCGAAATTGTCCCCTTTTCATCCCCCGGGGACCGCGATCAGACCACCGATCTTCGAGATGCTCCAGCCGATTTCTTTTCCCGCGATCTTGATGCCGCAATCCTTTCCGGTGATATCGATTTTGCTCTGCACAGCGCCAAAGACCTCCCCGAGTCCTGTGCCGAAGGTATTGATTGGTTCCACCTCCCATGGCGCGAAGATCAACGTGACTGCTGGGTCTTCCCGCAGTCAGCCAGCGGGGAGCAACTCCTCTCCCGTTCCCCTGTGGTCGGAATCAGCAGTCGCCGCCGTGCCGAGTACCTCAAGAAATTTTTCCCCGGCGCAATCGCCAAACCCATCCGCGGTGCAATCCCCAGCCGCATCGCGCAGCTGGATTCAGGAGCGTATGACGCCATCATCACGGCGGGTGCCGCACTGAACCGTCTCGGCATGCAGGACCGCATTTCACGCTGGATCCCATGCGACGAGCTGCCACCGCCAGAAACCCAAGGCGTGCTGGCAATAACCTTTCGCATGTCCGATCCGCGCGTCATATCTCTGCGCAATCACTTTATAAAAGCGGTCCGCTTTGTAGGAGCCGGCGTCGGTTCGGCATCGCTTTGCACGCTGGGAGGTGCCGAAGATCTTCGCCACGCCGATGTTTGCCTGTACGACGATCTGATGGACGTGGCACTGCTCGCTCATCTTCCGGACAGAGCAATGCGCATTCATGTAGGGAAACGTTGCGGTGCGCATTCCGTTCCCCAATCCGAAATAAATACTCTGATTTCAAGATATGCACGACGCGGTCTGCGCGTCGTCCGGCTGAAAGGTGGCGACCCCGGTCTCTTTGGGCGGTTGTCCGAGGAGATCGAAGAGCTCGAAAAGTACGCTCTGCCGTATGTGGTGAGACCGGGTGTAAGCGCATTGGCGGCAGCAACCACCGGTACCGGGATGCTCTTGACCAGACGCGGCATCTCGCGCGGCTTTTCCGTAATGACACCGCGTGTGCAAGGTGGCGGAACCGCAGATGTATCTCTGAGTCAACGCCGCAATCTGCCGATGGTATTCTTTATGTCGGTGCGCAAACTGCGCGAAATAGCTGATACGCTAATTGCCGACGGTCTGCCTCCCGACACTCCTGCATCGATAGTGTACAACGCCGGCGGGGAGGATGAGCGCATTTTGCGGGGAACGCTCAGCGACATCGAAGCAGATGGAGAGGAAACCGATCCGGGGCTCATTCTGGTTGGAGAGAATGCAAAGCGCGCCTATCGGCGTGATCTCGGAGCTCTCGGCTCATGTCGGGTGCTGCTGACCGGAAGCGCCGCGCTGACCGAAAAATCGGTTTTGGCGGTGGAGGATCTGGGAGGACGGGCATTGGTGCGTCCTATGATTGAATTGCGCGCTACTACGGCGGCGGCAGAACAGATTTCCCGAATTGGCGAGTATGATTGGGTCGTACTCACCTCGCCAAGCGCAGTTCGCATTTTCTTTAATCTGGTGCGAAAGAGCAAGACCGATCTGCGGCGTATCCCCAAAATTGCGGTTTGCGGAGCCGGATGTGCCGCCGAATGCGAAAAACAATTATTCTCTCCCGATTTGATGCCGAAAGATGTGTTTTGCGCAGAGGCGCTCGCCAATTGTTTTACCGCCGACATGTTCGTCGGTAAAAAGGTGCTGCGCCTGCGTTCCGGGAGAGCAGGCGGCGCGATTGCCGAAGCACTGGTCAAGGCCGGAGCGGCGGTAACCGATACGGTGCTTTACGACAATATTCGGGTCGAGCAGCGTCTACCCGCTGATTTCGATGCGGTCTTCTTCGCCAGCGCCTCGGGAGCGGAGAGTTTTATCGCGCAGTTCGGAACAGAGGTGCTGAAACACAAGATAATCGCAATTCTCGGGAAACCGACCGCCACGGCATTGCAGGCGGCGGGAATCACAGACTTCTCCATCGCCGCTCAAGCCACCGCCGAATCGGCGATTCACGCCATCGCCTGTGCGCGGTCCCCAAGGCGCATTTAATGCAGTCAATCCGCAATTTGATTTCGTTCCCGTAATATCCAGTGCCTAATGTGCTTAATTTATGATTGCAAGTGAAGATAGGTTTTGATATTATATTATCCACTTCCGTGGAGGAGCGTGATTAAATCTGCAATCGGGCTGATTGGTCTTGCGCTAAATACAGCAAGTAAGATTTCTATTCTTGATTCGATATCAACAGGAGATAAGGGATGAAAAAAATCGGATATTGTTTCGTTATGATGGTAGCCATGTCATTCCCTCAATTTTTGCAGGCAGAAGATGTTTGTGCTGTGCCATAACCACAATCACGGGGAATCCTGCTTATGGGTTATGCGCGCTACGAAGAGAGGCTTTTCGGTAATCATAAGGTGAGATGATGAAGTCGATCGTGTTCTTGGTTGCGTTAAGTGCGGTAATGACACTTGACGCCGCCGTTTTCAACGTGCGCTCCTTCGGAGCTGCGGGTGACGGCTCAACAAAAGATACGGCCGCCATCCAAAAGGCGGTCGACGCGGCGCACGCATCTGGCGGCGGCGAAGTTCTTTTCGACGCCGGCGTCTATCTGTCGGGTTCGGTTTATCTTAAAAGCAACGTCGATTTCCATCTTGGCGCAGGGGCCGTTTTGAAGGCGAGCACCGACAAGGAAGATTACAACAAGGCCGACATCTGTCCGCAGAATTGGACGTCAAAAGCTGAAAGCCACCAAGGGGCGCATTTGCTGCTCTGTATCGAACAAGAGAATGTGACAGTCCGAGGCCCAGGGAAAATCGACGGCAATTCCGCGGCCTTTCTCATTGATCCGGCGACATCGCGCCCGTGGAGCTATGATTTGATGGCGCGTTCAAAGGGGCAGGGGAATATTCCGTGGCGTCCCGCGCAGATGCTCTATTTCGTGGAATCGCGCAACATCCGTGTGACGGATATGGAATTGGCCGATTCGCCGTATTGGACGCTCTTCTTTCACGGGTGCGAACAGATTACGGCACGCGGGCTGTACATTCACAACGAGCGCGATCGTTTTCATACCCACAACGGTGACGGGATTGATATTGATTCGTGTCAATTCGTGACCGTTTCCGATTGCCGCATCTACACGGCGGATGATTGCATCACTTTGCGCGCCGATCAGCGGCGGCTTAAGAAAAAACGTGATTGCGCGTACATTACCGTTTCAAATTGCATTCTTTCGTCGCCCTGCAATTCGGTCCGGGTCGGGGTCGGCGACGGTGAGGTTCATGATGCGACTTTTACCGGCATTACCGTGCACAACACCCGCACGGCGATCAATTTTGTTTCATCTTGGAAGGCCGATGCTGTCGACGGGGTTGATTTCAGAAATATTCAATTTTCAAACTGGACGGTCGACTGCCGGTATTTGTTTGTCCTTTATGCGGGACCACTTGCCGAGGGCGTTAAGCGCAAGTCAAGCATGCGTGACATTTTGTTTGCCGATTTCTCGGGTGCGAGTTCATTCGGCGGGATGATTCACGGCTCGGCAGCAGACGAATGGAAGAATATCCGCCTGCGCAACATCAATGTTCCCGTCGGAATCGATATAAAAAATGCTGAGGTTGAAATTGAGGGAGGTTCGGTTTACAGGGAAGCGTCGCGTCCCGTTTTTGATGTACTAAAGTCGGGTGCGAAAGGCGACGGGATATCGAAGGATACGCTCGCCATCCAAAAGGCGATCGATTCCGCAAGTGCGGCAGGAGGCGGAACGGTGCTTTTCCCGGCGGGAACCTATCTTTCGGGGACAATCTTTCTCAAGAGCGATGTTAAGCTTGAATTTAAAAAAGGGGCTGTTCTCAAGGCGAGTCCTGACAGGGAAGATTACTGCGCGGCGGATGCCTTTGCGCAGAATTTCGCTTCCGCGTATGACAATATGTCCGGCGGGCATCTGATCGTAGCGGCAGATTGCACGAATATCGCCTTGACAGGGCAAGGGACGATCGACGGAAATTCGGCGGCGTTTCTTGTCGATGCGAACGGCCGGCAGTACGATAACTGGAAGAAGGGGATTCCGTGGCGTCCCGGACAGATGATTTACATCGTCGACAGCCGGAATATCGTGATTGAAGGATTGGAACTGGTCAATTCGCCTTATTGGACGTGTTTTCTCCTGAATAACGAGAAGGTGACCGTGCAGGACTGCCGCATCCGCACGGAGCGGAAAAAGTACCGTACCTGGAACGGAGACGGGATAGATATCGACAGATGCCGCGATGTGTATGTGACGCGCTGCGACATCGATACGGAGGACGATGCCATCACGCTCCGCGCATCGATGGGAGGAAAGGTGCGCTTTCCGCAGGAATGCCGCAACGTGAAAGTCGAGCGCTGCCGTCTTTCCTCGAACTGCAACGCAATCCGCGTCGGCGTGGGCGAAGGCGTCATCCGCGACTGTCATCTTTCGCAGATAGATGTTCATAACACGGCTACGGCGGTCAATATCATCAGCGCCTACACGTCGGCTTCCCGCGGCACCGATATCCGCGATATCACGCTCGCCTCCGTGCAGGGTGAATGCGACCGCTTTCTGAGTCTCGGCTACGGGAGGGAAAAAGGTGAGGCGAAAGCGGCGTCGATCAGCGATATCACCTTTCAGGATGTCCGAGTGAAGGCAAAGACCGGAAACGATATCCGCGAAGAAGCCTCTCGCCCGTTCAAAAACATCGTGTTTCAAGATTTCACGGGAAATTAAATCTGAATCTGAATCCGCTAAAGGAGGTTATTCATGAAAATGAGGAAGATGAAAGCGCTAGCTGTTCTTTTTAGCCTTTCGGTGGTCGTGGGGATCGCCCAATCGGCCTTTGCACGTATGATTAGCGATATTTCGTTTCATTACGCCGGTTCAGAGTGTATCAAAGCAAAGGTTCAGTTCGAACAGGGAACGGCGGGCGATGACCATGTTCTTTATGTCGTTTGGGACGATGTCGATCGAGGGAATACATTAAGCGATTGGCCGTCAGGCAATGTCGTAAGATATCCCGTCGCCGATGACGCGACGTCTGCCGACATTGTTCTTCCGAAAGAGGCTTCTGCAACTGCCTTTTACAGGGCGTTTTTCGCGAAGGCGAAACGCACCGGATACACGTACGATAAGCTTATTTCGGCGATCCGGTCCGAAGGCGGCGCGTATATCAATACCGGACATTTCTGCACGCGTGATTGTGAAATATTTCTCGATTTTACTTACCCCAAATCAGTGAAAGTCAGCAAATATTTTCTTGGGGCCTGCCAATTGTATAAGAAATTTTCGATAAGGCTCCATATCTATGATTGGCGCTGGTATTTAGACCGTAGCCAAGGTAATCAATACCTAAAGTCTAGTGGGACCGGAGTGATAAATCAAAGCGCAAGAACAAAAATAACCATGTCGTCGTATAAGGGGTTTTTCCGTTGCCAGTGCGAATCAAAGGGCGAAGATGTAGTAAAAGACTGGCCCTATTACATGGAAGGGGTAACTGAAGCATCAACATGGCCGCTCGCGCTTTTTGCAACAAGTACTAACGAAGCGGGTAATGTTAGTGACATCATCGATGTGGGTGTTATATACGGCGCTTCGATTAAGGAGAAGGATCAGTATGTCCGTAGAATGCAGCCTGCGATAAAAGACGGGATAGCGGGATTATGGGATGCCGTCAATGATGAGTTTTATCAATCTCCAGATTCTGAACATCCATTTTTAAGTACCGAAACTGAAACCGAAACTGAACGCGTCGATTATCCGGAAGTGTCTTTTGACGACGCGTTCGCCGATTTCGTCGTTCCCGGAGAGAAGCGGACGCTTTCCTGTACTCCGCGCGCGTACAGAATTTCCGATCGCGCGGTAACCTCGGTTTCTTTCAGCGACAGACCTGAAGGATCGCGCGTGACTGTCGGCATGACGACGGGGAAAAGCGGTGAGGTCGAAATCGCGTATCTTGCGTGGGGCGAGAAGGATTACGGCGCCGATTCCGCGGCATGGCCGAATATGACGCGTCTCGGGACGCTTTCGGCGGGTGAAACCTCCCGTAGTTTTTCCATAACGAACGAGATGGACGGAACGGAGTTTTACCGCGTCTTTCTTGCGACCGCATGGCATCCGATCGTGCCCAAGGCGCTGGCGTATATCCGCTCCGAGGGTAACGCTTATATCGATACGGGCTATAACTGCGCAACGAATACGCGGGTAATAGTCGATTTCCAGTATCCCGACAGCGCCGGAAAGAACGGAGATTATTTCGGCGTGTCTTCAACCGGAACGGACTATGGGTTTAGAGTGGTGAAACTCTCGAACCAAAACCGCGTGATAGATATATGTACTATAAAACAAAGTACGGGCAAGACGGAATGGAATACTTGTTTAAGCATAGGATTATCTTATAATTATCGAGTGAAAATGGAGACTGTCGCCGGATGGTTCTCAGCCAAATATACGACCAATGGTATAACATACGGTACAGCCTCAAAGACTTCTATTGGGGAGATCGGCACAAAAGGCTTTACCCGCGCGACGTTGCCGCTTTATATTTTCGCTTCGTCGCAAGACAGCGGCGTGCCGCTTAACGTGATGCCGTGGGGAAATCTTTTCGGCGCCTCGATTCAGGAAGACGGTGTTTTCAAACGCCAGTTCTATCCGTGCGTAAAGGACGGCGTTGCGGGATTGTGCGATCAGGTTGAAAATAAATTCTATCCTTCTGCCGGCACGGCGTCGTTCCTCGCGACCGACACAAGCGGCGCGGCGATTGCCGAAGGCGCGTTTCCGGTCGAGACGCCATTTACTTCATCCGCGACGGTCGAAGGAGAATACAGGGTTGGGTTTTGTGTTATTGTCAGGTGAGGGGAAGGGACGAGGAAAAAGGTACGAGGGACGAGGAAAAAGGGACGAGGGACGAGGGAGAAGTAAAGAGGAAAAAGGGACGAGGGAGAAGTAAAGAGGAGGAGGAAAAATGAAAAATATTTTAGTCAATACCGTTGCGCTCTTCGCTTTCGCGCTGACGGCGGAGGGTGCGGTCAATGTCCGCGATTTCGGCGCGAAGGGCGACGGCATCACCGACGATACGGCGGCTATCCAGTCGGCGATCGACGCGGTGGCCGCGCAGGGCGGCGGCAAGATCATAATTCCCTATTCGCCCAAGGGCTACCGCATCGCGCGTCCCGCGAAAGAGTTTGTCGACGGACGGCCTTGCCGCGGGCAGCTGGTGATTCCGCCCAAGAAGGGCCTTAACATCGCTTTCGAGGGCGAGATGCCGTGCAAGCTTCTTTATTCCTATCAGGTGCGCCCGATGGAGGCGGTGAAGAACAATTACACGCCGTCGCGATTCGGCAACATGGGAATGCCCAACACGTGCCTTTTTTCCGACTGGACGCCCCCGGAAGAGCGCGATCCGACCGCGCGGCCGTGGACGATCCTCTCGACCGTCGAAGGCGACAGCTGCCGCGGCCGTTTTTCCGTCGCGCTCGTGTCGATAAAGAATCTTGAATTCCGCGCGCATCTCGACAAGGATGTGATGTATCCGCGCGGCGGCTGCGTGAATCTCCAGAATTCCTCCCGCGCAATCGTGCGCGATTCGCAGTTCTGCCTCGATGATAATGTCGGAGATACGATACTCGGTAAGTCGCTTCAGCCCAATCCCTGCCATACGGTTGGGATTATGATGTCGGGCGATCAGAACGACAATCAGGTGATCGACAATGTCGCGGTGCAGGGTTTCCGCTACGGCATCGTTCTCGGCGAACATGTTGTCGCCAATTATCTTTATGTGCACAATTGCGAGGAGGGCGTCGTCTTTCACGACGCGACGCATCTTTCAACCATCGGGCACATCGTCGCCCAGCATAACCGCATCATCCTCTCGACGACGACGACGAATCTTTTCGGTCACGGACAATCGCCGTGCAACGTGGAAATTGGTTCCATCAACTATGAGAGCGGTCGCCACCATCTGCCGGTCGTCTCGCGCCTCGTCACGGCGGTGAACGATCCCGAGAACCGTTTTCGCGGCTATCTTAAATGGCACCAGCCGTGGGGCGACGGGGAGTTTCCCGTAGTCGGAGCGAAGAATCTCAAAATCACAAAATTCGGAGAATAAAAAAATGAAGAAATCTACGGTATTGCTGGCCGGCATCGCTTCTTGCATGGCGATATTCGCAGATGAACCCGCCAAAGTCGATCCTCGCGCCGGAGAGCCCGTAGGCGAGCGCGTTTACCTTTGGCCGAACGGCAAAGTGCCCGACATGGAAGAGCATCAGTTCAACGAGCCGTTCATCGAATGGTTTATCCCTTCCAACAAGACCACCGACGCGGTGATGATTCTCTCCTGCGGCGGCGGTTACAACATCTGCGCTTGGAATCCAGAAGGACAGGGGTCGGGGCTTTTTAAGGATTGGCTTATTGGAAAAGGGATGACGGTCGTCCGTCTTCATTACCGCACGCCGCGCTCCAAAGGGAAATGCTCGCACCGTGCGGCGTGGCAGGACGCCCAGCGCGCCGTCCGCCTCGTTCGCGCAGGCGCGGCGAAGCACGGCGTCAATCCCGATAAGATCGGCTTTTACGGTTATTCCGCCGCAGCCCATCAGGCGCTCCTGATCGCGGTGTCTTCGGAAACGAAGATGTACGAGGGGATTGACGAGATTGATAAGCTGCCGTGCAATATCAACTATGTCGTCGCGTGTTTTCCGGCGTATGTTTTAAGAAATCCGAAGTATCCAAAGCCCAATGACGAGTTTAAGTTCGAAGGAACCATTCCTCCCGTCTTCCTGATTCATGGCGACGCCGACCAGCATACGCCGATGGCGAGTATCCGCATGTATGAGAAACTCCATTCGATGAAGGTGCCGGTCGAATTGCATATCTTGGCGACGCGCGGACATGACCTCTGGGCGAAGGCCGAACCGGGAACGCCCTCCGCCGCGTGGAAAGAGATGATCTGGCGCTGGCTCGTACAGATGAAATTCTGTCCGGCAGATTGAATTTATCATTTATAGCGAAAAAATATCAAAATCGTGGGGAGAGATCAGAAATGAAAATGAATAAAAAAATGTTGTCCGCGGCGTGCATCGCCCTAGTAGGGGTCGCGGCTCTAATGCCTTCGGATCTTACGGCGGTCACGCCCGGCGGCATTCCGAAGAAGTTTATCGGTCTTACGTTCGACGTGATGAACACTTCCCCGTCGAACGTTCTTGCGAACGCCGACAAGTTCGCCGCCTCGGTTCCGTTTTTGGACGGCGTCGGCCTGAGTATCGGCGGTGTTCCCGTCGTGAAGGAGAACGGATCCGTCGTCACGAGTGAACTCAGCAAGATCATGCATCCGACCGACCGCTGGACTCGCGACGCGGTGAAAGACCGCATTCCGATCCTGAAGGCGATTTCACAGAAGCCAAATCTCAAGGAAAGTTTCCTTCTTTTCTGGATGACTCCCAACAAGAAAGTGGATCGCTTGAATTGGGCGGACGACAAGGCGTGGGCGAATTACGCCGAGAATATGGCGACCGTCGCCTGGCTCGCGAAGGAAGGTGGGATGAAGGGCCTTATGCTCGATCCCGAGGAGTATGCCGTTGTGCCTCAGTACGTCTGGCAGCAGGTAGATCCCGATTACGCGACGACGGCCAAGCTCGCCCGCCAGCGCGGCCGCGAAGTCTTCTCGCGCGTTTTCAAGGAGTTTCCCGATGCGGTTATCTTTTCACTCTGGATGTTCTGGCGTCATGCGGCGATTTTCAGCAACGGCAACCCCACCGATCCGCTCCAGATATCCAACGACGAAGGCGAGCTGCTGACGCATTATTTCAACGGAATGCTGGACGTCATTCCTCCAGGAGCCCGATTCGTCGACGGCGCCGAACATTATTCGCTTACGGCGACGAAAGACCAGTACATCAAGGACGCCTTCACCCAGCAGACGCGCGCCCTCAGATTCGTCGAACCTGAGAACCGCGCGAAATACCGCGCGCAGCACCGTGTCGGCAACACGATCTATCTCGATATGTTCGCGATCGACCAGAATCCGAAAAACCACTGGTATCACAAGCCCGTGAACGGCTCGCGGCTTGAACACTTCCGGCTCAACATCGAACAGGCGCTTACGGCGTCGGGCGAATACGTCTGGATTTACGGCGAGCACGCGGGAAATCTCTTCGACTGGAGCGGCAACTGGCGCAAGAGCAAACCTACATGGGAGAGCGTCATCCCCGGCATGACCGAGACGCTGCTCCTCGCAAAGGATCCGGAGAAGCATGCGCTCCGGCGCAAGGCGGAACTGGCGGCGAAGGGCGAACTTAAGAATCTTCTTCCTGACGCTGCGGGGCCATTCAAGTTTTCCGCCCCGAAACACAAATACGTCAACGTCGATGAACTCTCTTCTCTCAAGGGCGTCATTCCGGGAGAGCGCTACATCGTCTCGCAGGCGTACAATGGCGCTTCCCGCAAAGATTCGCCCGAAATTTCCGTTTTCTGGCGCAGGAACGGCAAACTCCTCGAAAACGAGAAGCCCACGAAGATCGAGTATGAACTCGGAGTGTTCCGCTGGATGACGAAGCGCCGCGCCGTCGTCACCGTTCCCGAAGGGGCCGATGAGCTTTTCATCGCCGCCAAGGCGAAGATGAATCCTACCGAGCGCATCTCATTCGGAGCGACCGAGATTTTCCTTCTCGACCCCTCGCCGAAACGTTTCCCGGCAACCGGTGGTGAAGTAAAGCGCTCCTCGCGCAAGAGCGTGAGCTGGAAATACGACGCGAAGGCGAAAGTCCTCACGGACGGCGTCTGGAAACTGCAGGCCGAACCGGTCGCGAAGGGCGCTGATGAGCTTGCGGTCACCAAGTTCCTGAGCGGTGAAGGCGTTCTCGATTTCACGGACTCAAAGCGCACGTCTGGATTCAGCATCGTCCGTCTGGGCGGTATGGGCCAGGCGCCCGTCACCGACGTGATCGCGCCTGACGCGAGGGAAGTGTCGACTTTCGGTTTCGTCTTCAACAAGACGCTCAGGAGCATTGTGCTTTCGCCGCGCCTTACCGCTTTAGGGTTCCGCTGCTTCGAGTCCGCGACGAATCTCGTCTCGGTCGTTCCTACGCACTTCCCCGAAGTTACAGGATTCGATCGCGGCAATCAGTTTATGGGCTGCACATCGCTTGTCGGCGATTTCTCATTCCCGAATCTGACGACACCGCTTTCGGGAAAGATGTTCGCAAAGACGAAAATCACGTCGGTCCGTCTACCCAAGGCGCCGACGGTCGGCTGGAGCGCTCTTTTGGGCTGCGAGAACCTTAAAGCGGTGGAATTCGGAATCGGCTGCACGTATTCAAACGAGACCGACCGCGTCAAGTGCCGCGAGGAGGCGCTTAAGGCCGCGGGCGCGCTGCGCAATCTCTCCGTTACTAACCGCAAAAAGCCTCTGTCGTTTTATATGTACCAGCAGAAGCCGGTCGGCGTCGACAGTCAAAAGACGTCGGTCAAGGTCGAGCCGGGCGCGTTGTATTATGTAGGCGCCTCGGTGAAAACCCGCGGTGTCGCCTTCCCGCGTCTGACTGTGACCTGGAAGAAGGACGGAGCTGCGGTTAGAGGTTTTGATCGCCGTGTCGTCTTTGACGGGATGCGCGAGGAGAATAAGTGGCGCACAGGATTTACGGCGATCCGCGTTCCCGCTGATGCGGACGAACTCGTTCTTTCGGCGACCGGGGCGCTCCATACGGAAAGCGAAGTCGAATTCCGCGATTTGGAGGTCTTCCGCATCGGCGAGGCGCTTCCCGTCTGGATTGACAGGGCGTCGCTCAAGTGAGGAGGGGGACAAAATGAGAAGATTTTCAACAAAATTAAGATTTGTCGTTGCGTTTTTTCTCTGTGTGTGTACTTTTGCGCAAGCGGCGGATAAGTCGCTTGTTGCTCCATTGGCGGAGTTTCAAAAATATTACCGCAAGATTGTCGGGAGAGATGTTGAGCCTAATCTCGTTCGGTTTGCGATCAATCCCAAGATCTCCTCTTCGGGTAAGGATGCGTACACCATCCGCTCGGACGGTAATGGCGTATGTCTTACCGGCTCCAATCTCCGCAGCGTTTACTATGCGCTCTACGATCTACTTGAGCGGCGCGGGGGATGCCGCTATTTCTGGGATGGGGATTTTGTGCCGAAAAAATCCCGGATTGATTTTTCTGGTCTCGACATAAAAGAGGAGGCTCGTTTCGAATATCGCGCAATCCGTTATTTCGCGCATCGGGGACTGACTCGCTTCCAGGCCGAGCATTGGGGGATAGACGACTGGAAAAAGGAAATCGACTGGTGCCTAAAAAGACGGCTCAATGTGATGATGCTGCGCATCGGCCAGGACGATCTTTTTCAGCGAGCTTTCCCCGGTGAAGTGTCATATCCCGACCCTGCGGTCGATTTGCCCGGGCACGGCAAGGGATTCGACAACCGGACGCTTTTCTGGTCGCTTGAGTATCGCGGCAAATTGCGCCGGGACGTGCAGCGTTATGCGCTTGACCGCGGGATGATGGTCCCGGAGGATTTCGGTACGATGACCCACTGGTATTCGCCCACGCCTGAAGATTTTTTAAACAAGTTCAATCCGCCGTTTCTGCCGCAGGCGAGCAAGTCTTATTCGCAGCGCAACGGACGGGTCTGGGATATCCGCGATGACAAATGGGTCGACAAGTACTGGCAGCTGACTCGGCAGGCCGTCAGTGACTACAGCCGCCCGGGCCCGGGGCTCCTGCACACGATCGGCCTCGGCGAGCGCATGTGCTACACCAACCGTGCCGAGAATCTCAAGCTGAAGATGCTGGCGCTTAATAAGTTCTTCTCCCGCGCAGAGCGCGATTATCCCGATTCGAAAATTCTGCTCGCAGGTTGGGATTTTTACTTTACATGGTATCCGCAAGAGGTTCAGAAGCTCGTCGCGACGCTTGACCCCAAGCGTTACATTATTTGGGATTACGAGGGCGATGCGCAGACGAATGACGGCATCGGAATGAAGCGCGGAGAGAGCAATGACTTTACGAAGTGGGGGCTTGTCGGAAAGTTTCCCTATACATTTTCCACTTTTCTCGCTTACGAATCGTCGCTTGATATGCGCGCTAACTATCCGCTGATCGAGCAGCGCCAAAAGCTCGTGCAGAACGATCCCTTCTGCGCCGGGTATCTCTTCTGGCCGGAGTCGAGCCATACCGACACCCTGTACCTTCGCCATTTTACCGTTAACGCCTGGTCGAAGGATGCAGTCGGCATCAAGAGTATTCTTCCCGAGTTCTGCCGCGACCGCTACGGAGACGATGCCGCGCGCTGGCAGAGCGTATGGGAGAAGGTGGTACCGCTCTCGATGATTTTCGGATGGGAAGGTAATTATTTCCGCAATGCGCTCTGCCATGAGCTTTTTCTCTGGCCGAAAATAGGGCGCGATCTTTACAACAATCCGTCCAAATGGACTGAAGGCATGGCTGCGCCGCTCTCCGCCGCACCCGGGATTTTCAACGCGCTGTCGCAGTTCGACTGGAAGCGGACGACCTTTACCGAGCGCGACGCGATCGATCTTGCGCGCACGACGGCGGACCGTTTCATCGTCGGCGCGCACGGGAAACTGATGAAGGCGTATCACGCATGGAAGGCGGGCAAGGCTTCCGGCGACGATGTTGCGCGGTTGGCGAGGGCTTTTCGCGCGCTCGTGGACGGCATTACCGACGTACTTGCGCTGCATACCGATTTTTCGCTCGCAGAATCGTATGACCGGCTTGATGCGATCGAAAAGATCCGCAACCCCAATTTCGCCAAGGTGCTCATCGAAAACGCGACGTGCGGATATTGCGCGTCGCATCAGTATGAGGCGGCCGAGTATTGGTACAAGGGTATTGCGCATCACTTTACCGACGATCTCATCCGCCGCATCCAATCAGGCGATCGCTCCAACCTCGGCCCCTATCCCGAGTATTCTGCCTATCGCGACAAACATCTTTTTGCAAAGCCGCTTTCCGAGATGCGGCCCAAATTGCCGCGCACGCAAGCTAATTACGTGCGTGTTATGACCAATCTCGCCGAAGCAGCCGAGATTATTTTGCGAATCAATGTCGATTAAGTCAACCGGAGAGAAAATGGGTTATTTGTTAGCGTTATTTGTGCTGTCAACTTTATCGGCGGGGGCGGTTCAGGATTGTCCTCAAAAATCTGCCGAGATCGTTCGCCGCATCGACGCGCCCCGGCGCGAGTGCGACTGGGATATAATGCCGCTTCGCAATTTTGTTGATGCGACGACGCTGATTCAACAGGCGATAGACGATGTCTTTAAAGCGGGCGGCGGGCGCGTCGTCATCGGCCGCGGATTTTATCCGATCAAGGGCCTGAGGCTTCGCAGCCGCGTTACGCTTTATCTTGAACGCGGAGCCGTTTTGCAGGCGAGCCGAATCGCGAAGGATTTCGATATTCTCGGGGAAGATCAGGTGGAGAAGGTAGACCCTGCCGCCTATGCGAAGGGACGGGTGCTTTTGTGGACTCCGCCGCGCGGTGCCGCCGAGCGGACGAATCCCCGGCGTCACATTATGGACCCCCTCTCGCCGTGGAATGATGCGATCATCCGGATTCTCAATGCCGAGAATGTCGCCATTATCGGAGAGAAGGGGTCGATCATCGACGGCGCCAACGGCTACAATCCCGAGGGCGAAGAATATTATCGCGGCGTTCACGGCATTACGGCGCACAATTCCACCAATATCGTCTTCAAGGGGTTTACGATTCAGCATACGGGCAATTGGGCGATGCTTCTTCGGTATTGCAAAGAGATCGTCTGCGAGCGGGTGACGGCGCTTGGCGGTCATGACGGTTTTCATGCCCGCGGATGCGATAATATCCGCGTCGAAGACTCTCTCCTTCATACGGGTGACGATTCGATCGCCGGGTTTGACATTTGCAATATGACAGTCAGAAGATGCGATCTTTCAAGCGCGTGCAGCGCGTTTCGGTTGGGTGGGCGCAATATTCTGATTGAGGACTGTTATGCGCATGGCCCGTGCAAATATGTCTTCCGAGGTTCCCTCGCTCTCCCGGCCAAGCGAGACGGTCTCTGGGATCCGGCGACCGTTCCCGGCCGCTACACGATGGCGACATTTTTCCTCTATCTCTGCGATTATACGATGCCGGTAAGGCACCAGCCGGGTAATATCGTCATCCGCAACTCAAAAGTCGAAAACGCCGCGCGGCTCGTCCGCTACAATTATGGCGGCGAAACCTGGCAGCACGCCCGAGAGCTTGCCGATATTACCTTTGAAGGCGTTACGGCGTCCGGACTGTGGCTCCCGGTCGCGCTCAACGGCGGCAGGGCGGGCGAGGGCGATCGTCCGATCACCTTTACGATGAAAGATTCGACCGTCGGTTTCGCCAAATCGCAGGAAGAGATTTTTTCGGTTGCGAACGTGAAGACTCTTGCGCTCTCGAACGTGACCTTCAGGGGCGCGAACGCGCCTTTGGCGCGGACGTGGGACGGCCGCCCGGCACTTGAGCTTTCGAACGTCAAAGGCGCCGGAAGCGAAATCGTCGGCGGGAAAGGACCTTACGAATGCCCGATGCGGTGAGATTAATAAAGGAAAGGAATCAATCATGAAAAAACTGCTCATACTTCTTAGTGCTCTTTGTTTAGTAGAAATACTCTTCGCTGAAGAGGTATGTTGGACTTATACAGAAGAAGGTAAAGATCATAATAGCATTGGCTATGGTTATATCACCGATGGCGTGTGGAAACTTTTTGCGAAGCGGAATGCAAAAAATTCGCTCAATCTATATGTTAGCGCTTCAGGCGGTGAGTTCTATGGTGATGAAACAAAAGTCTATCCGGTCAATCTTACCGATATATATAACAGCGACAAGTCTGAAAAATATACAGCGAAGAAATTCGGCAGGTTTACGCATCGGTACGCGAATTCTTATTTATATAACTACAAGGAGCGGTTGTCGGAGTTTATTGCGCCGGAGTGTGCTTCGTTGGAAGGCGGCAATAACAACGGATATAATTTCGCCGGTTGTACCTCGTTGACGAATGTTGTATTAAATGCTGGATTGGCTGAGTTTCCGGCGGCGGCGTTTTCCGGGTGTTCGTCATTGACCGATATATCCCCCCGCGCCTTTACATCTTGCGAAAAGCTGTACGGCAATGCATTTTCAGGGTGCGGTAAACTTGTCGGAAAATTGGAGTTTCCGGTGTGCGTCAGCGTGGTGAATGATGTATTTTCCTCCTGTAAGTTGATGGAAGAAGTCTCTCTTCCCTCCGCCACGTCAATCGGAACAGCCGCATTTAAAAATTGCGCGTCGCTTTCAAAAGTTGTTGTTTCGCAAAATTTGACTCAGATCGGAAGTTCCGCCTTTTACGGGTGCACAAATCTGGAACCCGATTTTCTCCAGTCGATTTTGATAAAACCGATTCAGCACGTCGGTTCAACGGAGGTGGCGAAAAAAGGATCT
Source organism: Kiritimatiellia bacterium (assembly GCA_045540275.1). GTDB lineage: Bacteria > Verrucomicrobiota > Kiritimatiellia > RFP12 > UBA1067 > RGIG8368. The sequence continues at coordinate 17,250 of JAZQGX010000254.1, forward strand.
GAGTTCTGCGGCTGTACATCGCTTAAGACGCTGGTCTGGAATCTGCCGAATTTAGCGACCAACATTGTCACGTCGTCCTGTTTCGAGGGTTGCACCTCGCTTGAAAAAGTTGTGTTCAAGACGCCGGTGGATGAAATTCGCACTAAAGCTTTTTACGGGATAAAGCCGGGCGCTGAGATTTATATGCATCAAGAGGCTCCGGTTGTATTCGGCGGTAGGGCAGTTTGCCGAGCAGCCGACGGCAGCGCCTACCCGCGGATTTATTTGAGCGGCAATGAAGACGCATGGCTTGATGTGATGCGGCAGAACCATCATGTGATTCTTAAAGAGAATTTCGATGATAAGAGCTTTTCAACTACGGTTGAGGTTAAATGTGCGCATGATGCTCGCGGATGGCAGGAGTTTGCCAATCAAATGGCGAAGGATACGGAGGTTTGCGATCATGAGACGACAGAGAAAAAAGTTTCTCGCGTGTGGATGAAAAAGAAAGGTGTCATCGGGTTTGGCCTTTTTCACGCCGGCGACAATCACAGCGAATACGGTTTTTGGATTTTCAGCGCGCCGCAAAAGGGATTTTCGATTTTGGTTCGATAAGAAAGTAAGAGAGTGCATAGGGCAGCGAGACGGTTCTGTCACGGTGCAAGGGATAGTAAATGAAAATCAAAATCTTATTCCGTCTTGTGGCGTTTTCATTCGGCTTCAGCCTGTTAGCGGCGGAGCGTCCGGATGTTCTTGAGCGGTTTTACGCCGAGAATGAAGGGCGGACAATCCGTCGCCTGCCGAGTTGGATCGTGCCGGAGAATGTCTTTGCCGGCTTTAACACCAATGACGCCGGTCAGGCGGTTCATTTGCGGAAACTCAAACTCATCCGCGAGAAGAGCGATTGGAATGTCTTAACCTGCACCTGCCGATTCGCCGATCATACCGAGAGCGTCGTTCACGATCATCTGAAAGACGCCGTCGCCGCCTTGCGCGGGAGCGGGGTTGAGCTCTTGATGGATCTCGAGCCGCGGCTCTGGCGTGACGCTTTTTTAAAAGAGTATCCGAACGATTATCTGCGCCTTCGCCAGTTCGCCACCTTTAAGCCGGGCGCCGACGGCAAGGTGCGCTTTGAGGTGAAAGAGGATGTCTTCAGCGATTACGCCAACACGGGCGGACGCGGCGTCGTCTTCAGTCAGTGGCGGCCCGGGCGGCTCGTCGCCGTCCGCGCGGCGAAAGGGACGTCCCTTCGGACGCTCGCGGCGACTGACGTAGTTTCGACCAAAGAGTCGGTGACGGGTACTGTCGCGGGGCTCAAAGCCGATGAGACGCTGCTCGTCGAAGTGGAGTGGCCGCTCTACGAGGCCGATCCCAGTTCGCCAAACGTGATGCGCTTTTCGCGCGAGATTGCCAAAGGCTTTCGTTCGCTCGGCGTTTCGGGCGTGATGCGCGATGAATACGGCTTTCAAAAGCCCAACACGCTCATTTTTATGGCGCATCTTTCGTACTGGTATTCACCGTATTTCAAGGAGCTTTATTTTAAGCGATCCGGTGGGCGCGATCTCGATGAGGACCTTCCCGCACTCGCGCTCGGATGGGACACGCCTGAGAACCACCGCGCGGCGATGGATTACACGATGTCGATTTACGACGCCTGCAAAGCGTCGGAAGTCGAGCTCTACAACATCAACAAAGAATATTTCGGTACCGACGCGTATGTCGCCAAGCACGTGACCTGGCATCCGCCGTTCGATTGGGATGAGCTGTGGCACAACGGGCTCGTCTGGTGGGCGGCGAAGCGCGACTGGGCGCAGACTGACGAATGCCATCCCGTCCCCGTAACGACGTCGATGATGAAGAAGTTCGGTACGCCCCTTTGGATGGACGAGGGCTACGGGCCGAATCCCGAGCATTATGTGAAGCGTCTCTGGCGTTATGCGGCGGCAGGCGGGCGTATCGTCTATCACCAGATTTTCAGCTGGGATCCGAAGGCGTCGTCGGTTGCGAAATATACCGATCCCGACGAGCGTTCGTTCCGTCGCATGGCCGATCTTTTAAATCCCGAGGGGATGCGCGCCGAGCGGATTCTAAGACTTCTCCCGCTGATGACGCGCGCGCCGATCGACTGTCCGGTTCTTCAGATATTCGGTCATGAGCGTCTGACCGACTGGCTCGATCAGGGCGATTTCAGGAACTGGGGCGAAAAGCTCGCCTACGGTCTTGGGCACAAGGGGTATTACGTCGATGTCTTTCCCGCGAGCGAGATTCCCGACGGGACGGTAACAGTCGATGCCGACGGAGTTCTTCGTGTCGGCAGACAGCGTTACCGCGCGTGCTTGCTGTGGCATCTTTCCGACAGGGAGCGCGCCCAATGGGAGAAGCTTATCGGCGGCCGGAAACTTGCGACAAAGGTATTTGTCGAACCGGAGGTCGCGGAGGTTGAAGCGTATCTTGAATCGGTCGGCGCGGTGCGGCAGATTCCGCTTGAGAAGGATGAAGAAAGACTTCCGAAGGCCGACGGCATCTTTCGTTTGACCGATGGGACTTTGGTTCGCATTAAAGGCGGCGAGGGAAATTTTGCCGGAGCGCCGATATCGGGCGAGTTCGATTTCGGAGGCGTAAAAGTCGCCTACTCGGCGCGCGGTCTTTTTGCGGCGCGGGTCGAGAACGGGAGGCTCGTTGCGTTCTGCGGCGGCGAAGTGTCGCGCGTCAAGGGCGGCGGAATTTCGCTTGAGCTTCAGAATGGCGCCGATATCGCGGTGACGGAGATGGGAGGCTTAGGGCGCTGCGGCGTCTATCAGACGGACGACGGCGATTCTCCGGTTCCGGCAGAGCTCATGAAGCTTACGCAAAGATGGGTGAAACTGACCGGCAAGACAAAAAAAGACTGAAAGGGTGATATTCATGAAAAAGCAAAAAGCGGTTCTTCTTGTTTTCCTTCTTCTGGCTGCTGACGTCTTCGCGCTGCCGGCGGGCGGCCGTGCGAAAAAGCATATCGCTCTTATGTTCGACGTTATGAACACGTCGCCGACCAACATTCTTGCAAATGCCGACAAGTTCGCCGAACACGCTCCGTATCTTGACGGCATCGCGATCGCCCTGAACCGGGTGCTCGTCACCGGCGAGGGCGGTAATGTCGTCACATCGGGGCTCTCGCAGATCATGAGCGCCACCGAACGCTGGACGAGACCCTCGGTAAAAGAGCATGTTCCCGTTTTGCGAGAGATTGTAAAAAAGCCGCATCTTAAGGAGAGTTTTCTTCTTTTCTGGATGACGCCAAAGTTTTATGATACGCGTCTTGACTGGGCCGACGATAAAGCGTGGGCGAATTTCGCCGAGAATATGGCGGTTGTCGCGTGGCTCGCGAAGGAGGGCGGCATGAAGGGCTTGATGCTCGACCCCGAAGAGTATGCCGTCGCCAACCAGTACCGTCATACGTCCAAGGATCCGCCGTTTCCCGAAACGGTGAGGCTCGCGCGTCAGCGCGGGCGCGAGGTCTTTTCGCGCGTTTTCAAGGAATATCCCGACATAACGCTTTTCACGCTCTGGTTCTTCGGATGCTATCGCGGATACGTCGGCGATATGAAGCTGACCAATCCCGTAAACAGCGCCGAGGATCGCGGGGAGCTGCTGCACCACTTCTACAACGGTATGCTTGATATTCTGCCGCCCGAGGCGCGCGTCGTCGACGGCTGCGAACATTATTCGCTTTCGGCGACGCGCTACCAGTATCTCTACAACGCAAACTCCGTGTCGACGGGGGTTCTGCCGTTCGTCGCGCCTGAAAATATCGGCAAGTACCGTTCGCAGACGCTGGTGAGCAATACGCTCTTTCTCGATATGTATACCCAAAACGCCAATCCGAGGAGCCACTGGTATCACGGGCCGGTCAACGGCTCGCGCTTGGAGCATTTGAGGCTTAATTTCGCGCAGTCGATGCTGACGGCGAGCGAGTATGTCTGGATCTATGCGGAGGGCGGCGGCAAACTGTTCGACTGGAGCAACGGTCATTACGAAAAGAAGAAAACCTGGGAAGAGGGCATCCCCGGCATGACCGAGACGATCATGCTCGTCAAAGATCCCGAACGCTGGGCGGCGATGCGCTGCGAAAAGCTCGCGGCCGAAGGAAAGCTCGTCAACCTCGCCGCCGACGCCAAGCCGGTCAAACTTGAAAATCCCACCCGGCTCGGAAAGTACGGACAGGGCGAGAATAAAATGCCGACGGTCAAAAACGTCCGTCCCGGCGACCGTTATCTCGTTAGCGTGAATGTCCGCGCGTCGGTCGGCCGCAGGGGCAAGGAGGGTCGCGCGTCGTCGGCGTGCCCGCGTATCGTATGGCGTAAAAACGGCCGCCGGATCGATGTCGCGCCGACGCCGCTTGAAGTTCCCGCTATCGCGGCGAAACAGTGGGTGCGCATTGAAGGGGTGGTTACGGTGCCCGAGGGCGCGAATGAACTTCTGCTTGATCTTGCGGCTGAGCTGAATGCGGGCGAAAGAGTCGAATACCGCTTCCCGTCGATTTGCAATTCGTACGACCCCGTAAAGGTCGAAGATGCAGTACCCGCGTCGAAATGGACGCTCGACCTTAAAAAACGCACGCTTACGAACGGACATTGGAAACTCAAGGCGTTTATGCACAATGGCAGACTCCATGTTCACGGCGAAAACGCCAAAACGGTCGGCGGCGGCATTCTCGATCTTCGTCAGGTAAAGGCCGATACGGGGTATGACGTCTTTGAGTTGAACCGCTTCAGCGGCTATGCCGGGATTACGGGCGTTATCGCGCCAGATGTTCCGTCGATTGCGATGCGTTCGTTCAAGGATTGCGTAAATCTGCGCGTGGCGATTTCAAAGGATGTCGCCTCGCCGGAGAAGACGCCATCGTTCAACGATCGGCGAAAAGCGCTTCTCAACCATTATGCGATTAGAAAGGAGCTTGCCGACGGGAATCTCAGGCTGTCGCACTATCATCCCGAAAGCGTCAGCCGCGGCTTCGGCCGTGAAATCAAGGTGACGGACATTAAACCGGGCGAGCTTTACAATATCGGCGTTTCGATGCGCCGTAGCGGTTCCGGCACCGTGTATCTGTACGCCCGCTTCTTGAACGACAAGGGGCGTTATATGTGGCCGAAGCACACAATCACCATGAAGCAGCCGCGCGAAGACGGCGTCTGGCGCGACGGCGAAGTCGTCGTGCGCGTTCCGGAGGGGGCGGCGGAGCTTTGTTTCGACATTTCGGCTGAAATCAGAGAAGGCTACGATGTGTTCGAGTTCGACAAATTCAAAATCTACAAGATCGGCGAGCCGATTCCCGCCTGGCCTGCCGAATTCGAACGCGAAAAAGGTGCTCGATGAAGATACCGATGGGGGCGGGACTGTCCTCCGAGGTAAATACAACGTTTCGAACTTTTAAATGACAGGAGAATGAAAACATGAAAAGTTGTCTAATCGTACTTTCGGCGGCGCTGTTCTCACAGGCGACGATGGCGGGCGGATTAAGCGCGGATTTCAGCGTTGAAAAGCGCCCCTTCCGCCGCGCGCTTCACTCGTCGGGATTTGCGCCGCGTATTTATAGCGCTGGAGATACTTTTAATCAGGTGAAATCGCTTAAGTTTGATTATACGCGCACGCATGATTGGGCGCTCGTCAATGATGGACAGCGTATTATTGATTCTCACTTTATCTTCCCTCTCATGCATCTTGATCATACGGATCCTAAGAATTACTACTTTAAGCCGACGGATTTTATCTTGAAGCGTGCGCAGGAGGCGGGAATGAAGATTTTCTACCGTCTTGGCACCTCGATTGAACATACTGGAAAAGTTCATCATTTTAACACTCTTATCCCCGAAGACTTCGATAAGGTGGCGGAGGTTTTTGCCGCGACCGTCCGCCATTACACGAAAGGTTGGGCTGACGGCTTCAATTGGGATATTAAATATTGGGAAATATGGAATGAGCCTGATATCAGTAACGCGATGTGGTGTCTCCCTGAAGGAGATGAAGGCCCTGGGCGTTTTGGAAAGCGTCAGAAACTTTTCATCAAATTTTTCGTTACCTGTCTTAAGCGTTTGAAGTCTGAATTCCCTGAACTTAAAATCGGTGGGCCGGCGATGAGCTCGTATAGCGAAGCTTATTTTAAGCTTATTCTTGCGGAATGTAAAAAGGAAGGCGTTGCACCCGATTTTATTTCATGGCATTATTACGGCGACAGACCTCTTTGTATGACGGATGCGGCGGATGCCGCGCGGAAGATGCTCGACGACTTTGGTTTTACGAAGTGTGAGCTCATTCTCAATGAGTGGCACTATCTCGGCAAGTATTCGTGGAGAGGACTTCGAAATTCCGATCCGCAGGTTGTTAAAAAAGTATGGGAAGGGCCCGCTTCTCATAACGGTATCGAATCTTCCGCGTTTACGCTGACGTCGTTGGCGATGTTCCAGACATCTAAACTTGATCAGGCCTATTTTTACGGCTGCAGGCATACTGGCGCGTGGGGGTATATGGATCAATATCAGCAAAAGTATAAAATCTGGTATGCATTGAAGTTGTTCGGCGACCTCTCGGAAAAGGCGGCGACGGTTTGCGATTCGACGAGCGCAGATACGGTGACTCTTCTCGCGGTTAAGTCGGCCGATAGAAAGACGGGATGGCTTCTCGTTTCAGATTATCGCGGCAAGGGGATGGAGGTCCCGGTTACAGTGAAGGGTGCGGGCAAGGTTGTTTCGGCGACGCTCCTTGATTATGAGCGGAATAATGAGCCCGTTGACGTGACGCTTGAAAACGGTGTCATGAAACTTAAGAAAAAGATTCCAGGCTCGGCCGCATTTCTCATTACCTTTACTACCGTCAGGTAACGTTGCGGCGCGAGGGGACATGCGCCGCAACCTTGTGAACAATGTAGAATATCAACAGGAGGGCAGAAGACAGTATGACTAAAATCAATCTCGCGGTTACGGTTCTTTCGGTGGCGCTTTGCGCTTGGGCCGAGCCGGTCAAAAAGAAAATCATAGCCACCGGCTGGGATACACTGCGCGTGCAGCCAGAGGAAATTCTCGCCAATGCCGATAAATTCGCGGATTCGGGAATTGACGGGATAAACATCACTTTCTCAACGCACAGCAACGGAAAGAGAATCAATTGCTCCGCGATTTTCGACGGTCATGAATTTTTGTACGCCGATGTGAAAAAATACGTTCCGATATTCAGGAAAATAGCGGTTTCTCCCGGGTTGACCGAATCGCTTCTGACGGTTTGGTGGACGCCGAAAAAAGGCCAGCGTCTGAGGTGGGACGACAATGAAGGCTGGCGCATCGTCGCAAACAATATGGGCGTTATGGCCAAACTGGCAAAAGATGGCGGCCTGAAAGGGCTCTTTCTCGACTGGGAAGATTACAGCAATGTCGGGCAGTTTACCCGCAGGGAAGAAGATCCGCCAATAGAGGAGACGATAAAACTCGCCAGGATGCGCGGACGTGACATCGGCAATGCCGTCTTTAAGGAATTTGCCGATGTTGTTTTCTTCTCGTATTGGTGGCTTTGCAGCTCATCATATATAGCGAACCTTCAGGTAGGCGAAAGAGAGTATGCGCTTAAAAAATCGGTTTGGGTCGCGTTCGTGGACGGCCTTTTTGACGTGATGCCGGATGGAGTGAAGATGATCGACGGTCGCGAGCATTATCATCTCGAATCATTTCGCCGAGATTTTTATCTGCACAGTTCCGCGGTGCAGTCGGGATGTCAGGCGCTACTTTCGCCGGAGAACCGGGCAAAATACCGCCGCGCCGTATCCGCTTCATTCGGTCATTACCTCGATATGTACACCAACGACGAATCGGCCGGTCATTGGTATTACGGCCCCGAAGGCGGTTCGCGCCTCGAGCATTTCCGCCGCAATCTGGAACAGTCGCTGGCTGCCGCGACGGAATACGTCTGGATCTATGGCGAGAAGGGGTTGTTCGTTCCGTATGACAATTGCGCAAACGGCTGGATCGCTAAGCAGCAGACCTGGGAGACGAAGCTGCAGGGCTTCGACAATGTTCTCAAAAACACGAAGAAGCGAGCTAGTCTTGCCAAGATTCCGCAGCTTGCCAAGAAGAAAGCGGCTGCGTCCTCCGCCAGATCGGCGCAAGGCGCCGCCAATAGCGGTAAGCCGGCAGATCGACAGGTCAGGGTCGTCGAAACGCAAGGGGGGCTGCCGAAGAAATTTATCGCGACCGGCGCATCAATGGCAAACGTCAGGCTCGCGGATCTGATCAATGAGGCACCCGCGCTCGCCAAACTCGGCATCGACGGGATTGCGCTACCGGTAAATGCAAAAGACCAGTTCGGCAACAAAATCGGTTCCGATGGCATCGCCGCACCGATTGCTTGCACAGCTTCTCGTCTTCGCCCGTTCATCAAGGATCTGAAGACGATGTCGACGCTGGACGGACTGAAGGAGAGCCTAATCTACATCAATTGGAGTCCGACCGCAAAATACCGTCTTTCGTGGACGGCGGAGAAACGCTGGGAGATGTTCGCCCACAATATGAACATGATGGCCAAGCTGGCAAAGGTCTGCAAGCTGAAGGGGCTTTTTATCGATGTCGGTGAACTCGACAGGCCCGGGCAGTTTGTCATGACCAAAAAGGAGAAGAGCTACAGCTACGGCGCGCTGACGCGCGAAGTGCGCCGCCGCGGACGGGCGGTGGGCAAGGCGATATTCAGCGCATATCCCGATATTGTCCTTTTCTCAACCTCCTGGTTCTCCGCCGAGGCGCGTCTTGCGGATCCATCGGACGAGTCATCCGCCGACCGCCTTGAGAAAAGTGGTTCGCTCTGGCCGGCATTTGTCAACGGCATCGTCGATGTGATGCCGCTGTCGGCGCGTTTGGTGGACGGCGGAGGAAATGGATCGAGAGACGCAAAGACGAACGACTACCATAAAGCGATGTCTGACCTTTGGGCGGTAAGCCACGCGCTTGTGGACGAAGTCAACGAGGCGAAGCTGCTGACGGTGCTTTCGGCCGCCGCCGGTGATACACTCACTCGCTACAGCAAGGATTCTCCCAGGCACCAGTTTTGGCGGAACTTGTCGCAGGCGGCTAGAACGTCAACCGAATATGTGTGGATCGACGTTGGGGATGTGGCGATTGCGGGAAAAGGCGCATCGGCGCAGAGTCTGCGGATTTACGATTTGAAAAACGTGATTAATCAGGTAAAGGACGAGCGGAAATGGATTGAGGACTATCTGAAGGCGAATGCCGGGTCCGTAATCGACCTTGTCCCCGATCCGACGACCGCCTGCGGAATCAGCAAGGGGTACTTTGCCTATGTGGAGCCGAACAAGCGCGATGTGGCGAAAATAGAATCCGATCCGGCCGTGGGCGAGGGGGACAAGTTTTCATTCAAGATGACAAACTGCGGTCTGGACGGGACTTTGATGTTCAGAGGGCAGAATATCAAGCCCAACGACGTGTACATCGTGAAATTCTCCTCCAAAGGATATCCGGTGACGGCAAAGGCGGCATGGCGTGAAAATTCGGCGTTCCGCTGGAATGTGCCGAGCGTGGGGCTGCCGGTGGCGGCGGAAAACAAGGCCGGCTGGCGGACGGCATCCAGAATCGTTCGCGCGCCCGATATGGACGGCTACAACGAGATGTATCTCATGATCGACATGCGCTCCTGCAAAGACGATGATTGCTCGTGGATAGACAATGTACATGTTTATAAGGTGAAATAAAAAAAGGGGGCAATTGCCTAACACGTAACACGACAGAAGATATTTGGTGTTTGCACACCTTGTGGTTATGTGCTAGAATATCTAACAAAAAAAATAGGTGTAGATATTTATGGCGCGGCCTAAAAAGACAGATGGCGTATCTCGCCACGGGAAACATGCTCTTGGCATGTTGCGGGTCTCTTTGTATCTTTCCGCGGAAGAGAAAGCGATAGCGGTTCTGACGGCGGAGCGGCAGGGGAAGACGCTCTCGGATGTCTTGCGCAGCGGAATTGTAAACGAGGCGACGCGCTCCGGGATTTTGAAGAACGGTGAAATAGTCGAAAAGTACCGTTCTAGAATAACGCTACTATCCCGCTTATGGGGCAAAATGTTGTAAGTTGGCAAATTTCAAAGAAGTAAAACACAGTAGTATGTGGAGGAAAAATGAATCGTCTTAAAACAATTGATGAACTTTTTAGAATACCGCAGAATATTCTTGATTCTTTAGAGTTATCGACCCTGGGGTCGAATGTTCTGAAGAAGGAGGAGTTGAATGGGCTTTTGCGGGAATTATTAATGTATTTTGCGGCTATTAATGGTGATGATAAAATTTATACGCAACTTAAAGAATTGCCAGATCAGGATGCGAAATGGCATAGAACGTGGTTGGAGAGTAAGGGATGGGTCACACGCAAGATTTTCGAGGACTTTTTGTCAGGAAGAAGGGCTTTGGCGGAAGCTAAAATTCGTATACTGAGCGGAGGTGACAATATATTTACTCAAGATGCTTATCGCAATCAGTTTGAAAAACTTTTAGATGATTGTATTAAAGAAATCAAAATGTGTGAAGGTAAAGAGTTTAAGGATAGTGTTGAAGAATTGGTTGGGTATTTTGAAAGAATTGTAAATGATACCGATGGTAGTTCTGCTGAAGATACAAAGGAGGTGTATCCGTGTTTCCCAGTTATATTTCCTGTTTTGTTGTTTTATGCAAAGTATTGTAAAATGCCTCTGGAACTTATAGAACGTATAGAAAAATTGAAAACAACATATGAATCGGGCGCAGATCGAAAAGAGAAAAGAATATTTCAGAAGTTTGATGATTTGAAAACTGTTGGCAATGATGGTTTTTATTTCGCGTTTTTTGAGAAATTAGCTTTTTTGAAAGGTAATTATAAAACATTGCTTAAGGAGAAGAAGAAGGGGAATAAGGATACGAAGAAGGAGAATGAAAAGGAGAATCTGATAAATGAAAAGAATATACCGCCAGGATATGTTCGAAATATTTTAGTCGTTGGAGGGATTGATTGTAAGACAAGAGATTGCATAGATCGTAAGTTTGAATTGTCAGATGTTGACGGCGGTGTGAAAAGCTTATTTTTAGATGTTCTAGATCAAAAACTAAAGCGATTTTACGAGGAGATGGAAGAAATTGTAGGCGGTGATTTAAATGGGCGAATTTGCGTAGGAGAATTGTTGAACCGGCTAATACTAAAAATGCTTTATTCATGTGCGCGGCACGTTAATAAATATGGATATGGGGCACAACCAGCTATAAAAATAGGTCCAAATGTAAAATTAAAAGATGGGTCAATTCTTTCGTATGAAGATATCAAGCCATTCCTTTTTTCTGTTGCACTTGAAGCGTGGTGTTATCTTCGTGGATGGGATTCTCAGGATCTTGAGAAGAAAGACTCATCGATAAAAGTTGTGACGGATATGTTTCTTTCAAACCCTCCAAATGGGATGGATACAAATATACCTATTTTGACATTTTTGTTTGGTGGTGGAAGCGGACGGAATGTCATTGATTTTTTTGTAGACATCGTAACAGGGATCTTAAAAAGAAAAGTAGAAACCCATGATATTTTAAGTCTTGATGAGGCTGTCGCTAAGGACGAAGATGGTGATGAAATTAAGCGGCTTGATAGAATACGAGATGAGAATGTCAGAATGCCGACTGAAATAGCTGACATTCCTCATGATTTATCCGTTGTTTTTAATGTGATGCAGGATTTTGACAGTGTGTTTTTTAAATATTTTTATTTAACCAACTTGGGAACAGGGAACTTTATATGTGAAACGGACGATTTAGAGATTCAGGAAATGTGGAATTCCTATGTCAACAAAGGACCTGTCAAGAAAGAGGACGCACGTGTCATTTTGGGTATAGGAAAAGGGAATACGAACTGGTTTAGCCGGCAGAAGGCAAAGCTGGCATCTAAAATAGAAGAAGGGCGATGGAATGATTGTCTTGATGATGAGGTTGCTGCAAAATTAGTGTGGTTTCTTCGTGAAAAAGACGAAAAAGACTCTTAAAAAGACGAGGAGGTAGAAAATGGAAAAGGAATTCAAAAAAGAGTGGCTGGATGTTGAGATCCTTGACGGGTTTCAGACGGAACTGTTGGCATTTACATACCGTAAAAAGAGGGCTCCAAGTGTTCAGGAAATGCGCTGGTTGAGAATGCTTCATAAAATGCGGTCAATCGCTCGGCCCAGAGAGGTTGTTGCCATGGCTGCAGCGAAAGATGGCTTCAATGAGAGTATTGAAAGAGCGGCTTCCGATACACAGGTTTTTTCTTTCGCGACAGCCGGGAATGCATATCGTGTAACGATTGAGGTGACTAAGATTCCAGATGAATTGCCGGAAGTCGCAATCAAGATGGCGGATCACGAAGGGAATGGCGTTCCGCATGGGCGTGTTATATTTCCCGGAACCGATATAAGTATTGAAACGGATGAGAGCGGCTGGCAGGTCATCCCATATGAAGATTATGAGCGATATGTCCAAAGCGTCATGCGATTGCAATGTTCAATTTCTTCAAGTGAGCCTATAGATTTGAATATGGAATAAAGGCAGTATTGTAAAGAAAGGCATGTGATGTACGATATCTCAAAGCTGGATCGTTGGGTCGGGCGTTCTACTGATGTCAAACAAGTCGCGCTCTGGCGCGATCTTCTGCATGACTTCGGTGATTTTTTGCCTTTCTTGATAGACGAGAAATTTGTCGAACATATTCCGGAGGTGGGGCGTTTAAAGCTATTAAAACGAAATGCGCAAAAATATCCCAGGCGCACATTCAAGACATATTCGGGTGCGGCATGGGTTTTGATGGCTCATCTGGAAAAGTATGCCCAATTGCCCGATCCGTTTTTTAAGGCGGGCTTTTTGTTGCCATTGGAGTGGAAGAAGGCAGATGTGGAGGTGTCTGCACGGCACAGCGAATTGTTGCCGCAATCCCTTTTGGAACTTGCCGACAGAATTAAAAAGCAATTTGCGGATAATGGGTTAGATGCGGAAGGGTTCTATCTCTATCCTTGGCACGGCTTTAGGGAGACTGTAGATTTCAGTGGAATGGATGCTACATTCGATTCTGCATGGGGAGCATTGGCAACGGGGTTGTTCAGCATGATAACGGCTGGAGGGAAAGCGAAACAGCCAAGGTCATGGTGTAGTAAAGCCTTTTCGGTTTTTCACCGCAACAATGAAAAAGACGGGATTCTTGCCAATTGGCCGTTTTCGTCAATCGCATTTGATTTCGAGGCAAACGTGCCTGATACGGTATGGCATTTGAAAGAAAAGGTCTCGATAGTTGCACAATACGGCGGAAGTGAAATATCTGTTGCTCCGAATCAACAGAAGGAGTTGCAGAAGGAATTAGACATATTTAAGATTCGGCAAGGTGTAAAGATACGTCTCTTTGGTTGGAGATGGAAAGACTGTTTCAATGATAATTTGAATTCTCTTGCAAAATGTAATCAACCTAGGACTGCAAAAAGAGTTGTAAATTTGGTTTTGATGGTTGTGTGTATCGCAATGATAGCGACTTTGGGTACTTTTTCTCTTCAACTACGAGATGAAGTATTGACCGTTCGCGCCAGGGAAGCATACATGGCCGGTTTGTCATATTATAATGGATGGGGAAAAAAGGTTAATTATTACGCAGCTGCGAGCAATTTTCTTTGGGCTGCGGAGAATGGGCATCCTGATGCTATGTTTAGAGTAGCCAAATGTTATGCCGATGGGATTGGCGTAGATCAGGATGTGCATAAAATGATCTATTGGTATCAATTGGCGGTAGATGCGGGACATATGCTTGCGGTAAATAATCTCGCTGTTTATTACGAAAGAGGAATAGGAGTAGATAGAGATATTGATAAGGCGATGATGCTTTATATCAATGCAGCTGATCGAGGTGTGGCACAAGCAATGTTAAATCTTGGGCGTAGAGATGATGAGATGGAGAAAGCGTGGCGAGGACAAATCAAAAAGTGGAGAGAAGATGCTGATAACGGGGTTGTTGATTCAATGGTGAAACTTGCAGGATGTTATGAAAGCGGTTGGTATACAGAGACAAATAAGTTTGAAGCTGTTAGTTTGTATCGCCAAGCGGCAGATAAGGGTAATGCTTCTGCTATGTATAATTTGGCTATTTGCTATGAGAATGGTAATGGGGTTGAGAAAGATATGGTTAAGGCGGTAGAGTTGTATCGTCAAGCGGCAGATATGGGTAATCCTAATGCTATGCATAATTTGGCTATTTGTTATGAGAATGGTGATGGAGTTGAGAAAGATATGGGTAAGGTGGTAGAGCTGTATCGTCAAGCGGCAGATAAGGGAGTTGTTAGTGCTATGTATAATTTGGCTGATTGTTATGCGAATGGTTTTGGGGTTGAGAAAGATATGGTTAAGGCGGTAGATTTGTATCGTCAAGCGGCAGGCAAGGGGGATGCTAATGCTATGTGTAATTTGGGCGTCTGTTATGAGCATGGCAATGGGGTTGAGAAAGATATGGTTAAGGCGGTAGAGTTGTATCGTCAAGCGGCAGATAAGGGGGATGCTAATGCTATGCTCAATTTGGCTATTTGCTATGAGAATGGTAATGGAGTTGAGAAAGATATGGGTAAGGCGGTAGAGCTGTATCGCCAAGCGGCAGATAAGGGTAATGCTAATGCTATGCTTATTTTGGCTATTTGCTATGAGAATGGTAATGGAGTTGAGAAAGATATGGTTAAGGCGGTAGCGTTGTATCGCCAAGCGGCAGATAAGGGTAATGCTTATGCGATGAGTAATTTGGGCGTCTGTTATGAGAAGGGCAATGGGGTTGAGAAAGATATGGTTAAGGCGGTAGAGTTGTATCGCCAAGCGGCAGATAAGGGTAATGCTAATGCGATGTGTAATTTGGCTATTTGTTATAAGAATGGTAATGGAGTTCAGAAGGATATAGATAAGGCTGAGATGTTGCTGCGCAAGGCGGTTGAGTTTGGTTTGACAGAGGCCGAGCCAATTCTTGAAAAGGTGATAAAAGAAAGATCTATTGGTTCTGAGTCAAAATAATGTATTATCAGGATAATAATTTAAATATGTCCAAAGCGTCATGCGATTGCAATGTTCAATTTCTTCAAGTGAGCCTATGGATTTGAATATGGAATAAAGGCAGTATTGTAAAGAAAGGCATGTGATGTACGATATCTCAAAGCTGGATCGTTGGGTCGGGCGTTCTACTGATGTCAAACAAGTCGCGCTCTGGCGTGATCTTCTGCATGACTTCGGTGATTTTTTGCCTTTCTTGATAGACGAGAAATTCATTGCGCAGATTCCAGAAGTGGGGCGACTGAAGGCGTTTAAGTTGAATATGCAAAAGTATCCCCGCCGCACATTTAAGACCTATTCAGGGGCGGCTTGGGTCTTGATGGCACATTTGGATAAGTATGCTCATTTGCCCGATCCGTTTTTTAAGGCGGGCTTTTTGCTTCCGTTGGAATGGGAAAATGCAGAGAACGACGGCGTAGCAAAGCATAGTGAGTTACTCCCATCCGCTCTTCATGAACTTGCGGATAAGATCAAGGAGCAGTTTAAGGCGAATGGGATAGATTCAGATGGGTTTTATTTATACCCCTGGCACGGATTTCGTGATACGGTAGATTTCAGCGGGATGAATGCCACGTTTGATTCGGCATGGGGAGCATTAGCAACAGGACTGTTCAGTATAGTGACGGGTTCTGTGGGAAAGAATTTATCGATCCGAGCACATAACAAAGTTTTTGATTTCTTTGATCGCAACAGCAAGAGTGATGGCATTTTGGATAATTGGGCGTTTTCTTCAATTGCCTTTGACTGGGAGACGAAAACTCCCTGTGCAGTGTCTCATTTGAAAGAAAAGATTTCGATTGTTGCTCAATATGCCGGAAATGAAATGGCGGTGGCACCGAATCAGCAGAATGAGCTACAGAAGGAATTAGATGTATTCAGAATGCGTGAGGGTACGAAGATAAGTTCATTCAGATGGAAGTGGCAAGTCGGGTTATCTGATAGTCTGCGGTCGCTTTCCAACTGTAATCAGTCCAAAACGCTAAAGAGAATTCTAAGCTTGGTTTTTGTGTTAGGATGTGTTATAGCAGTGGCCGTATTGGGCGTTTTTTCTATTCATCAAAAAGAAGTCGCAATGATCGCCTGTGCAAGAGAAGCACATATGACGGGCTTGGCCTATCTGAATGGATGGGGCAAGAAATCTAATCATTATGTCGCTGCAACAAATTTTCTTTTTGCGGCCGAGAACGGACATCCTGATGCAATGTTCAGATTGGCCAAGTGTTATGCTGATGGGGTAGGTGTGGATCAGAACATGGATAAAATGGTGTATTGGTATCGGCTGGCAGCAGAAAAAGGGCATAATCTTGCTATGAATAATTTGGGGGACATCTACTTATGTGGAATAGGTGTAGTGCAAGATGTTTATAAGGCATTTACGCTTTACTCTAAAGCGATAAATGACGGTGAGGTACAAGCGCGATATCGTTTTGATGATATTATTAAGGCGAGGCATGAGCAAATCAAGCAATGGCATGAAGATGCTGCTAATGGGATTGTTGATGCGATGGTAGACCTTGCTGACATTTATTCAATAGGGTGGTGGTTTGGGAATGTTGAGATAAATAAAAGCAAAGCGGTATCTCTCCTTAGACAAGCGGCGGATAAAGGTAATCCGCGTGCGATGAAAAATTTAGGCGTTTGCTATGAGAATGGAGATGGAGTTGACAAGGATATTGCCAAGGCTGTGGAGTTGTATCAACGCGCGACGGATATGGGTAATGCGGCTGCCATGTGTAATTTAGGTGTTTGCTATAAGAATGGAGATGGAGTTGAGAAGGATATTGCCAAGGCTGTGGAGTTGTATCAACGCGCGGCGGATAAAGGCCTTGCGCATGCTATGAGTAATTTAGGTGTTTGCTATATGAATGGTGCTGGGGTTGAGAAGGATATTGCCAAGGCTGAGATGTGGGTGCGTAAGGCAATTGATTGTGGTTTGGTTGAGGCTAAGCCAGTGCTTGAAGAGGTGCAGAAAAGAAAAAGCATAAGTCTGTAGCCAAAATGATCTATGCTGAGAATGATGAATTATTTTCCGCGACAATGAATGTTCGTGAGCATGATACGTTTTGGCAGGAAATCAAAGCATCAACAATAAATAATGTAGAGTACGTGTGGAGAGGGGGATCTTATTATGATGAACCAAAATATTGTCGTTCCGTATCTCGTGGAAGTTATCATGATGATATATTTACAGGGTTTCGTCCAATATTGATAGAAACGGATAGATAAAACGATATTATAAAGTTACTGTCATGGCGTCAGTATAAAGCTGACGCTTTTTTTATTTGTGGCAAATTTGATGAAAGTCAATTGCAGTAATTTGATGTAAGGGCAAGATGGGCTTGTCCGAAAAAAGAAAGGAAATCAAAAATGAGCATTCATCCATCTTCAACTGTTTCGTTTCCTTGTGGAGATCCAGCTACGGTACAGGCCAGTTTGGCTGCCGCCGGTACTGCGGTGACTACTGTTGGATCGACTGTCGCTAGTACAGTTGGTACTGTTATCAGCACCGTCGGCTCTGCCGCTGTCGCGCTTGCTCCAGTTGCGCTTGCTGTTGCGGGTGCATATGCGGGTTATAAGTTTTTCAAATGGTTAAGCAAATAAATTTTATGTTTGTGTGAAAAATAAAAACAAAGTATGGCAAAATGATGTAATGCTAATTTCAGTAGTTTAATGTGAAGACGAAAATGATTCGCAGTCAAATCATAAAAAGGAGAAAAAGAAATGAATATTCCATCTAATTTGAATTCTTCAATCGCATTTCCCAATGGGGATCAAGGGCTTGTCCAGGCTGGTTTGGCAGCGATTACTTCTGCCGCAGGAACATCGGCTTCGGCAGGAACAACGGCAGCCATAGCGAGTACGGCGGCAGCTGTGCTTCCAGTGGTTGCTGTCGGAGCAGCGGTTGTTGGCCTTGCGTGTCTGGCAGTTCATCTGTTGGATGATTGAAAAGGTTCGGGCATTGCGTAGCCGTGAAAGCGGCAATATGATGCGAGATACTCGTTCGTATGACATGATAATAAGGAGATTAAAATGAAGACGAAAAGAATAAGAAATAATATGCCCGGTGGAAAAATGATTGCGGATGATGCGCTAATTTGGGGCGGCATTCTGGTAGATCCATGTCCTCCTGTATTTACGCCCTTAGGATGGGTGGTCGGTATGATGATTAGTCTTTGTAATAAGCAAAGTAGACGTAAACCAAAGAATCAAACACGGAATCTAAAATATTAATTATTCATTTAATTGGCAAATTTACCAGATGCCGGTAGCAGTAATGTAATACAGGGCAAGATGAACTTGCCCGAAATGGAAAAGGAGAAAAATCATGAACACAGCAGTAGCTAAACTTGGTGGCGCTTTTGCCGCCTATGTGGGCAAAGTAGGCATCGTAGCCGCTCTCTCAAACCCAGTTACCTGGGTTGTCGCTGGAACAGCAATCGCGGGTGCGGTTATTTACGAAGCCGTCAAGGATTAAAATCTAACATCAACCTATAACACGTCGCGATAGAGATGCACTATCGCGACGAGAAAAGAAAGGAAATGTAAAATGAAAGTTATTAAAGGAAATGTAAAAATGGCACAGTTGCTTGCCAATTATCTTCATCGGAAGTATTCCGGGGAGGGATATGTTGTGCGAGTAGCCAACGAAATCGATGCGTATGTGCTTCATATCCGCACGGATGAAACTGGTTTCGGAGGGGCGTGTGCGGGCGTAACGGGACTGAATAAGGATGTTGTCGTCCGGATAAAACCTGACGGGGAGTCAATATCAGTTAATGCCAGCGGTGTTTATCGTGGTAAATTGGCAAGAATCGGATTCGGTTCGTTTGTTGCATTCGGCTTTGTTGCGATAACTGCGGCATGCGGTGCTGGCGCTCAAGCAAAAATGGCGTGTGCCATTGAACGTGACGCTGAAGAATTTATGCGGTATCAACAATGTGCCGCCTTGCCGTATGTATGCAACAATAGCAGGTCATAAAAGTAATGGAGGTTAAGAATATGGATACTTTTCTTGATTTTGGAGACGGTGGGTGTGACGGCGCCATGACAGATGACTTTGGATTCGACATTGGTGACAGTGAATTTTACAGTCATCTTCCTGGCTTGCCGTCGCCTTTGGAACAGACGTCCATTACATCTGCTCGCATAAGCGGATTGCCTGATCCGGCGGAAATTATAAATCAACCGAATTGGGATAATTCCGGTATGATTTCAAGAGGGACGGATGATTTTACAGATGATATCCGTATCGGTAATAATGAGCGAGTGATTAGCCAAGAACTGAAATATGGTCCTGGTGGATCTTTGCCAGAGTCGCTTCATGAGGATGCGCACAGAATGCCTGACATTCGTAGCGCTGGTGAAAAATATGGACCTAGGGTAGAAGAAATTCATTGCGATATACGCTCTGGAATGTTATCTGGATGGTCGGGAGCGCCTAAGGATGCTTTTAGGGGTGAAATAGGCCCAACATCTGGAGATTTTGAACATCCCGATGGAATAGACCGTGTTCCTTATTATGAGAAGGCATATGATTTGGCAGCGAATGACCCGTTTAAGGATTTTGTGCATCCAGATAACAATCCGTTTCTTCAAGCTAAGATTGATGCATTGGAACAAACTGGAATACATCAATTTGGGTGTAGGACTGCATAAGGTAGTAGGGTTGTTGTATATAACTAACAAAGAATGAGGGTGGATGAAGGAAAGAGAGTTACATGATGTTTTCATAGGCTGTTACAGTCGTCCACTTGACGGAATGCGTCTTTGCATTCCGTCTGAGTGGGCGCGGATTTTTCAGGATAGTGGCGAATCACGGCGCGTTGGGGCTAACGCGCGCGGCCAATGGTTTAACGGAGATCATTTACCGGCGAAGGAGCCATTCGCGGAAGAATGGGCTGGTGAAGCGGTATTCGCCATCGAAATTGTATATGATTTCCAGGTGTTCAAGTTTCGCTATGGCCTTTTTGACGGAGGCGGCATTATAGACATGGGCGGTTTCAAGGAATGCGCCGGAGGTCACTTCTTTGCCGCTGTTTTCGGCGATTGCACGGAGAACGCGTGTCTGCAGTGCGGTAAGTTGCCTTACTGCAAATGTGTAGTGGTCTTGCTCGCGGGCAAAAATCACCTCAAGCGCCGCAGTAATGTCTTTTTCTTCAAAAGTGGTTCCTTTGTCGCTCATCTGCCAGAGCGCATCGCACAATTCCTGAATGAAGCCTGGAGTGTCTCTGGCAAAACGCGCGATTGCGTCGAACATCGGGCGGGAGAGCTTTCGTTTCCCTGTCTCAAACCGCTTTTTGATGAATGGATAGAAATCTGTGGCGGCAATATTTCCGACAGAGAGTGCCGCGGCAGAGTGATAGAACGGGCTGGAATACTTGAAGAAGATGTCTGCCATCTTGTTGCGGATGCTTCCAAGAAAGATGTATGGTGTGTTGGAATCAAGTTGAATCTTGGAACGCAATACGGCCAGAATCCGTTCGCCGTCATCAATGTCGAGGATATCTTGAAATTCATCAAGGAACACGCAGATCCGTCTGCGTTTTGTTTGCGACAGAAGAGCATTGAGAATAGTGTCAAGCGTCATCGGATCGGCGGCGACTTTCGCGTCAAGCGTCACCGTCGGAGAGCCGGTGGAAGGGTCTATCGAAACGGTCGGGCGAAGATTCGCCAACATGCGGAATACTTTAGTGAACCATCCGTCGGATTCTTCGAGTCGGGCAAGCGCGGCGACAAGCCTGCTGCAGAGATCGACCTGATCGCGGACGCAGAGAAAGTCCGCATGAAAGAGGGCGATGTTTTTCAGGTGGCGTACCGTTTCAAGAACAAGAGAGGTCTTGCCTGTTCGCCGTTCGCCTTGAATGACGACATTCTGACCGGATTCTATGCGCGAGGCAAGTTCGCGTTCAAGCATCGGACGTGGGCAGAAGAAATCTCCGGCGACCGTGCAACCGTATTTGAATGGGTTCATGTTTGCTCTTCCTTTCTTGTTATGCCCAATAGCATTATACCATTTAGTATAATACCATTTGGTATAACGCGGGTAAGTATAGCACATGGGGGTATCTATGTGCAATCGGGAATTTTCTGTCACATGGGGACGCGTGATCTTGCCGGATGGGGGCGTATGGCGGCGCGTTGAGGACAATGCGTCCTGCCAATGGTGTGGAGGTGGAAGATGAAAAAGTGGCGTGAAAATGGTGACTATGCGGCGATAAGTGCGCGGCATAAGGAGATTGTGCAGCGTCTATGCGATCCCGATGCCGGTGCACCGGATTGGGAGGCGTTCTTCGCTGAGATAAGGGCGTATGTCACAGTGCATTTCTCAAAACGACTTAAGGATGAAGCCGGGATCGAGGTGGAGGATTTTATCCATGGTGAGCTGATGGAATATTTTGCCGCCGAGAAATGCGAGAAGTTCCGTCAGTTCCTGAATCTTAAAGGCGAAACCCATCATTTCGGCTCTATCTGGTTTACAAGCCAGTTGCGGGCTGCGGTCGATAGGGCAATCGAGAAATCCCGCAGCAAGATTGAAATGATTTCTTTAAGACGGCAGGGTGATGACGGAGAGGAGAGGGATGGTCTTAAGGAGATAAAGCAATCTGACGGACTTATTCCGGCGGAAAGCAAAGATTCGGGATCGGCGGTCACTCTCGCGCTTGAACGCGGCGGCGGCGCGCTCTTTACGCGTATTCTTTCCATGATGTGGCAGCGAAGTCCCCATGAATGCTATGCTGTTGTCATGGACTGGTGGCTTAAATTCGACCATCTGAAAATCGCCAAATTTTTGGGATATCGCGATCACAGTCCTGTTGCAGGGAATATCAGGAATTTCAAGCGTAAGCTCGTGAAAATGGGGCCGCTTATCCTTCAATCAATAGAGAAGCAGGACCACGAGGAGATTAAAGGACTTTTTCGTGCCGATGGCGTCTGCGAGAAAAAGGAGATAGGTGATATCGCCTCGTCCCGCTCTCTTATGGAGTTTGAAGGGCACACTTCCGATATGAGGCGCAAGTTTACTCTTAAAGTGCGTTTCCCGTTTCTTGCCGAGAATGATACTCTCATCCGCTGTTCAATTTGTGACGGGGAAGGAAATATCCCGAACGGCCGTCTTGTCTTTTGCGGTAAAGAGCGATCCTTCCGCGCATCGGGGGCTTTTGAAATAAGCTGCGCTGAATTCAGTCAAGGCGCGAGGAATCCGGAGATTTCATTTGAGTGGGATGACGGTGCTTGCGCAAAAGCTTTTCCGGTCGTGTCGGGTGATGAAGAACGGTATGAGCTTACGGGCGATAAGATACGGAAATGGATTTCACGAAAAGTGACAGTTGCCAATCGTGTCGAGTACGCCGCTGAAATGATGAATGATTTTGGTCCGGTACTTGCTTTTCTTTTAGTGAATGAACGTGTACTTGGCGCTGATGTTTTTAAGCTGTTCGGATTTCCCGATATCCCCAAGCCTGCGCTGAAGCGAGCTGCCAATGAGGCATGGATTATTTTCAAGGGTGATATTAATGTGGATGAGAACTCTCCGATCAATCCGAACGGGTTTATGCTTCCGGTTGAATGGATAAAAACCTGTCATGATAACGTAACGCGATACGGAGAACTCCCGGATAATCTTAAGGCTCTTGCTCAACAGGTTTGCGTCTCTTTTGGAGTGGACGGTTGGCAGATAGTTCCTTCGCGGCAGTTTTTTGCCGAGCGGGTGAATTTGAATTCCAGGGAAGTGTTCGGGTTTGACATGGCATCGGTGTCATCCGCGGCGCTTGCCTTGTCGGTCGCTCTCGAATATGCGAAAAACCGCTTTGCATATCCACGGTGGAATTATTCGTCCATTGCCTGGGATTTTGCAAATTCTTTACCTCAGCCGGTCGGAGGGCTTCGTGAAAAGATGATGGTGGTCAAGTCGTACGGGGTAGATGAATTATTTGTTTCTCCCGGGCAGAAAAAAGATAAGTGCGATGTGAGTGTACGGCTTAAGGAAGTCCAAGCAAGGACATTGCCCGGAGCGACGCATGAAATAGCATACAGTCATCTGGAGGTGTTGCGACCTGAGGAACTTGCCGAGTTTCGTTTGCCGATGGATGATGAATATTTGGAGAAAAGAAGAAAGTTAATCGCAAATATCCGTGCGAAGGCCAATCCGGATAAGGCGACGTCGAAGATGCGGTTTGTCACGCTTTTCGGTAAGCCCGGGATGGGTAAGAGTGTCCTTGCCGGACTTCTGTCCGCAGAAATGAAGAAATGGGGCTGGGTTGTTCTCCCGTATATCTGTCGGGCAAGCAAAGAGCGTCAAGGTATTGAGTTTATAAAGTCGCTCGCATACGCATTGACTGTGACATTCGGAGAACTCTACGATCTCGCTGCCGAAGACATAGGTGAAATAAAAGTTGATGATGTCAATAGTCTTGCATCGGCGTTCAAGCGATTTGTAATCGCGCCGCTTGAAAAGATAAACGGTCTTTATCGCGGCCGGAAATTCGTGATTCTCGTTGACGGGCTCGATGAAGATCGCAGCGGTATGATACTTGATGTTCTTGGGAAAGTCCATAAGTTCTTGCCGAAGGGTGTATCGGTTGTCGTCTCTTCGCGGCGCATTCCTCAGGATGAATTGCGTTTGACGGCGCTTTCAAGTGATGTGATCGACCTTAACGGGGAAGATAAGGAGATCAACGAAGGCTGTTATACCGATTTGCGCGCTTACATAGATTTATGGCTTCTTCGCGATGCCCGCGTAAGCAAAGCGTTGTTTGATGCCAAGATTTCAAGAGAGGATGCGAAGTCCGCGATCTGCGAAAAAGATCCGTCGTTCATCTATGCGTATCATGTCTTGAACGGTGTTGCGGAGGGACGGTATTCGTTCGACAGGCTCAAGGAGCAACTTCCGTCGGATTTGTGCGCCGCCTTTTACGATGCATTCAAGGTGAGATTTCGGACGGCAGAAGAGTATAAATCTGTGAAAGGGTTGCTGGCAGTGCTTTGCAGAGACGGGAATGTAAATGTTTCTGATGCCGTAAGCGCATTTTGCAGGGATGATGAAAATGTCGGCAATGTTATCCGAAGCCTTCGCGGATATGTGACGGTGGAGGGTGACCATATCCGCCTTTCGAGTGAGCCTTTGCGGGAATGGTTGACGGATTGCGTCAACAATCCAGAATTTGCCGTTGGAAAAGTTTTGAAGAATGTTTGTCATATTGGTGTTGATCAGTCCTTTATGGAAGTATGAAAGGATACCAATCATGAACAGACAAAAAGAAAATCTGAAAGCGGTGGCGGGTGAAATGTCGAAACTTGGGATGGAAATTCCGAGGGATGTGGAACTTGCGATTGAAGAACTTGAAAATCCCGTGTACAAGGTCGCGGTTATCGGCAAATTCCAGACAGGCAAAAGCCATTTGATCAACGAAGCGTTTTTGAATCAGTCGCTTTTGCTCAAAGAAGGTAACGGTCTTTGCACTACGGCCATCTCAACGGAGATTGCATTCGGTGCGACGCCGCGCCTTGTCATCGACTACAAAGACGACGCGCCGACCAAGATCATAGAAAATCCAAATGCGGAGGATATTCAGTCGTTTACCGGCGCAGACGATGAGACGGCACGGATTGAACTGGCGGCAAATGTGAAGAATGTCAGGCTTGAGTGGCCCTGCGAGTCGTTAAAGCATTTTACGCTTATCGATACGGCCGGAATAGACGATCCCAACCGTGAACTTCTCAGAGCGACAACGTACAGGACCATTCCCGATTCCGATGCGGCGGTTATGGTGGTGTCTGCCAGGGCGCTTTCCGCGGTGGAACTCAATTTCCTCCGGCAGAGTGTTTTTTCCTGCGGCCTCGGGCATGTGATGGTTGTGGTTTCTTACCGTCCGGAAACAGATTCGCTGTCGGAGGAAGGTCGGGAGAAGATTTTGGAGACAATCAACGGCCAACTTGCCGAAATCGGGCGAAGCGACATTCCTGTCCGTATGGTGTGCTATGACCAGGAAATCACGGGAAATGCGGTCAATACGCCGGAGGGCATACGCGAGATGCTCTGCGGGTTCGCAGAAGCGGTATCAGGGAAGAACCGTGTCTCGAAAATAGCCATGTCGCTGAAGAAGATCATTTCGGACAGGATCAGAGAACTTGAATTCAAGATGTCACTTTCCGATAAGGATGAGGCGGAACTGAAGGTTGTGCGAGCCGGGTTGATGCGCTTGGCTGATGAATTGCGCTCGGCGAGGGAAGAACTTCGTGCAGGTCTCGATGTCGCGCTCTGCTCGATTCGTGACGATGAGACATTGCGCTTCAGGACGGCTTGCACCGCTATCGGCAAGCGGTATTATGAAGCTTTCGGCGCCTGTGACGGACTTGGAGAAGCACAAAAGCATTTTGAGAAAGCGAACGCGATTCTTGTTCCGCAACTTGAAAGCGAGTTCGTTCTCGGATTCGAGTCGATGCGCCGCAAGGTTCTCGATGAGCTTCTAAAGCGGAGTTCCAAAATTGCGGAGCTTTGCTCGCGTTGCAATCTTGCCGGCGTCGAGATGGGCGGAGATCTGAAGCTTGACGGAGGTATGTTCAAATCGTGGAATTCGAAACTGGTAACGTTCGCGGACTACCTGCTTACGATTTTTCTCCTTCCCGGAGGACTTTTCATGGGATGGTGCGTCAGGTTTATCTGGGGGAGAATTCCGATAATCAACGCTTTGGTTCCGTCTAAACTCATCAAGTCGCAAATGACGGAGACTGTGCGCGAGTCTCTTGACAAGGAGCTGATGAAATACGGGGACCATTTCCGCGATTCTGCCGATCAGGCTCTCGCACGGTTCAAAGGTGATGTCTTCAAGCAGATTACCGACGAAATCGAGCGCAGACTGAAAGAGGCTGTCGATGCGGCCGAGGCAAAATATGAAGGGCGTTCAACCTTTGACAGGGAAGCCATCGCCGAAAAAATAGATGTTTGCGGGAAATTGCTCGCAGCGATTTAAGAAGGAGAAAACTCAATGGATGCAAGGACATACGAAAAACGCCGCAATGAGCTGGTGGGATTGATCGACAAGGCGCTGGCGCTCGGGGCGATTCCGGCTAAAACAGGAAATGCGCTCAAAGCGGTGCGACGGAAAGTCTATGAAAACCAGTTTCGTATCGTCCTTGTGTCCGGATTTGAATGCGGAAAATCAACGACATTCAATATGCTCTGCGATGGACGAGAGGTCAGTCCGCGCGGTCTGATGATTCCTACGAGCGCTACTGTCATTTCTGCACAGAACACGCTTGACGAATCGCTTGACGGAACGGCGAGTGTCGTCTGGCGCAACGACCGTGATCTGACCGCGATTTTCGCGAAGAGCCTTCTCCGGTATTTCAAGGAATTGGAGCCGATACGGTTCGCGGATGTCAACCAGTCCGAACAGCTGTGCGATGCGCTGAAGTATCCGGATGATCTTCCGCTTTTGAAAAATGTCGTGTCCAAACGCATGAGGGAGGCCCAAACGCCTGCGAATATCGAAACGGCGGAGCGCAATGAACTTCTGATGGCGCACCTGATTGCGGAGCACTATGATTCCGATTGGATTAAAGCGCAAAGGATGCGAAAGGATTTTACGGTCGAGAACATTTCGCAGATGATCTGCTTCCCGGATGACATGCATCGCGACTGGTTCGGGAAAAGCAAGTGCGCGTTCAAGGCGGAAGAGTGCGCATTTGTGTTTGTTCGGCAGGTTCATTGCTATTTAAAGTCGGAGAATCTGATGCGTACCGGAAGCGTCGTCATCGATTGTCCCGGACTTTTTGCCAGCGCCTATGATACGAACGTGGCACTTGACATCATCGAGAATGCCGATGCCGTCTGGTATATTCTCAACGGAAGAGGTTTCGGTGAGAGCGACATTGATTCAATCAAACAGATAGTCGCCGCCAAGCCCGACGCGGTGTTTTTCTCGGTTAATCTTTCGCAAACGACGGAGCGGAATTGCCGAGAGCAGATTCTTGCAAGATATGCGGCGGAGATAAAAGCGAATACGGGTCTTGATTTGACGATAGACGATTTTCATATCTATCATGCGCTTCTCGGACTGTCCGCGATTCAGGCGCAGAAGGTCAAGGACGGTACGCTTGACGGGCATTCCAAGTCGGAGATACTTCGCATTGCGAGATATTTTGGAAGAGGGGGAAATCCAAAATTGGAAGATGCGATCGAAGATACGGTATTGGATACATTGCCGAAGATGGAAGGGGTGGAGCGTACTCGTCTCAAGGGACTTGAACTTTTTGCTGAAGGCGCGGATGATATTGCATTCTGCAGAGAGAAGAGCGGAATCGACGGGATAGTGTCTGCGATTGAGAACGAGGTTGTGACGAAGAAAGCGAAGAGCATTCTTGTCGACAACGGCAGCAAAAAAGCGGTGGAGCTGATAAAGGAGGTGGAAGGTGATCTGAAGGTGTCCGAAGACCTTGCCAAGGTTGATGAGTTCAAGATGCGCGGTGAATTCGAAGCGGCGCAGGAGAGGCTGGAGGAGTTTTCCTCGTTCTGTGAAGAGCAGCTTGACGATCTGCGCGTCAGCAGTGTCGACAAAGCGCTTGCGGATGACTATTGGAACGAGGTGATTGAAAGCAGCATCGACGAGGTCGCTGAAAAATCGGCAAGGCAGATTGCGGAAACCAACCTGAATGAACTTCGTCAGGAGTTGAACGAACAGATCATCAATGATACGTTTTCCGAGGTGGTCAAACCAAAAGCCGTTGCGTGGGCAGATAGGATAAAAAGCGGGACTCACTCATTGTTTGATGATTTGTTGGGGAGAAAAATAAGGAAGATAATCAGGGAAACATCCCGTGAATGGGAGGTGGTGATTCAAGATCAGCCGATTCTGGCAGGACTTCCTTCTCCGTCACCGGGAGTGGGAACTGAAATTTTGAGTACAGAGCTTATAGAATCCGTTATTGCGAAGGCGCCCGGCGTAAGCGGGGATATTGTAGTCGGAGCTTCCGTAGGTGTTGCGGTAGGGGCGATGATCGGCAGTTTTGTATTTCCGTTTATCGGAACCTATCTCGGCGGCGCAATAGGCGGGGTGGTCGGTGCTGCCATTGCCGGAGGCGTCGGGACCGACAACCGCAGGCAGCAGATATATGAGGGTGTCAAGCAGAGTCTGTTGTCCGGGGTTGCCGAGCCGCAGAAGAAATCGGAAGTTGTCGCGAAACAGATCAAGCGTATAGAGGCATTGCGGCTTGGGATAATTCATCAATTCCAGAATGCATACGAAAAGCCGATGGATGCGTTGCGTAAGCGTTATGATGACGCGGAGGCTCTGTTTGCCGAACAGAGTGAACGGCGTCAAAGCATTGCCGAGGCCAACCAGAAGTTCCGTACTGAGCGACTTGCGCCGCTACGCAAGGAGATAGAGAGGTTTGAAAAGCGTATAAAAACGGAATTGGCAAATCGTTCTGTTCATGATGACGACGATTTTTTGAGGTCGATATGAAGGCGAATTTGCGTGTCATATTACCTGTTTAAAAGTATCTATACTCAATAGAATCGCAAGTGCGGCGAAATGAAATCAGGAAGGACCACAACATGAGTAAATACATGGAAAATGCAGAATTAGTCATGAAGTTCTTTGATAAGAACGGTTGGGGGCCCTACAATATGCTAGACGACGGATGCGCGGCAAGGTTTTTTGGTGAAATATGTGGATTTGAGGGATTGTTTAAGTCGTTTCACTTTCTCTTGTTCGTTGGGGATGATGTGTTAGAGAGCTATGTTACCTATCCCATTTCCGCCAAGGACAAGATATTGCAGGTGTCCGAGTTCATAACTCGGGCGAATTATGGATGTAAATACGGTGAGTTTAAGATGTATTGCGACTACGGGGATGTGTGTTTCCATTTAGCGTTTCCCATGTCTGCAGTCCGTGCGGACGAGCATCTGTTGCAGTTCATTCTGGAGACTCCTTTGAAGGTGCTTGATAAGTATGCCAAGGGTTTCACAGATGTACTTATGGGGGTGAAGACACCGGAAGAGGCGATCAAGGATTGTAAGGGCGATGGATCGGTTGAATTACGGTTTCGGTCACGCGGGGAGCGTGGTCATATCGTAAAAACATAAAAAGAAGAGGAGTAGGAAATGAATGATTCTGTTGAATTCGTGCAGCTTTGGGAAGGCGGTCCGTATTGGGCGGATCGGAATATCGGTGCAGAAAATCCATGGGATTCAGGCTATTACTTCTGGTGGGGTGATACGATTGGCTATAAATGGGTAAATGGCAAATCCGCCGCGACAAAGAGTATGTCCTTCGGTGATACGATTTGTAAATGGGTAAATGGCAAATGGGTTGCGAGCGACGGATCGAATTATAATTTTTCTTTTATATATGATAATGTGCCGACCTGTGGCCGTTGGTGGGGGGAAGAAGGTAAATTAAGAAGAGATGGGTGGATTAGCGCATCGGATCATCTAACGCCTGATCATGATGCAGCGCAAAAGCATTGGGGTGGCGATTGGCGTATGCCAACGGATGAGGAATTACAAGATTTAAGTAAGCTATGTGACTGGATGTGGGCAAAGGTGAATGGTGTCAATGGTTATGTCGTTCGAGGGAGAGGTGCTTATTCCTCGGCATCAATCTTTCTCCCTTGCGCCGGCATCGGCATCAATACTTCGCTCTACAATGCCGGTTCGTACGGCACCTATTGGTCGTCTGTTCCGTACTCGGACTGCTACAAGGCGTGGCACCTCTTCTTCCATTCGGGTAAACACTCCACGGACTACTACTACCGCGACTGGGGGAAGCCTGTTCGCCCTCTCCAAGCGTTCATCAAATAGCGAGCGGATGCGAGTGTAAGATACTGGAATAAATATACATTCAGGAAATGTACAAATGAATGATGTTTTCATAGGCTGTTACAGTCGTCCACTTGACGGGAGGCGCGTGCGCATCCCGCCCGAGTGGGCGCGGATTTTTCGGAACAGGGGTGGTGTTATCGCGGTTGAACTTCCTAGTGGACGGTTGGTATTGGCCACAAAAGAAATTGTAGAAAAATCTTCAAACACAGAGTTGTTAAAAGCGGTTCACTGCAAAATGGATTCGCGTGGACGAATAATAATCCCGAAAGAGTTTAGGGGGTTGTTTGATAGTGTAAAAAATGCTATTTTAACGGGACTGGTACAATATGTTGAAGTGCGAGGAGTAAAAAACATAAGAAAGGAGATGAATAGGCAATGAATGATTGGCTTTATTGGATTATTGCTATTGTTGTTATGATAGTTATATCTATTGTTGTGAAGTGGTTAAGGAAATTTGTTCCTGAAAAGCAGTTGGAACGAGCCTGTGACACGCTTAAAGAGGTGGAGATAGAAAATGTTTGCGTGTTCTGCGGTAAGGCATTGCTTCATAATGTTGGATGGAAGCAGAAAATGCACAGAGAAATCAAATGCGAGTCTACGCTTAGAGGGCAAGAAACAACTTATGAGAATATCGAGATTAGTATTCCCTGTTGTCAAGAATGTGCGGAATCGAATCGTATCGCTGAAAAACAGGCAGATAAAAAAGCATTGACGATTAGTACATGCTTTGCTGCAGTTGGGACAATGTCTTTATTGCTATGGTCTTGGCAATGTGGGGATATTAAAAATAAATGGTTCGGCGTTCTAGTTATAATGTTTTTTATATGGGGTCTTTTGTTCTCTTTTATTCGCTGGCTTTTTAGACCCTTGTTTGAGAAGAAAATCACCGAGTGCTCTATTGTAGAAGCGTTATTTAAGAAGGGATGGGGGTTGGGCGAATCTTCGGGTGTGAAAACAGGGAAATGAAATCTAAATGCGGATATGAGCAAACGTCTACCGTGGAGAGTGTTTGGCTGTGGCGTGCGCCATGACTGACAAAACCAAAACAAGAAAGGAAAACCAAAAATGAACTATTGGTTAGGTTGTATCAAGAAGTATGCTGAGTTCTCAGGGCGTGCTCGGCGTAAAGAATATTGGATGTTTGTTCTGTTCAATATGCTTATTGTCTTAGGGATTCAGATTATTGAAGCAGTGCTCGGCACTGGCGGAATGCTGGTCGGTCTATATTCCTTGGCGGTCTTGCTGCCTGGTTGGGCGGTGTTTACGCGCCGTATGCACGATATCGGCAAGAGCGGCTGGTGGTGGTTGCTTGCGCTTATCCCGATTGTGGGTGCGATTGTGCTGTTCGTATTCGTGTGCAAGGACAGCGAGCCTGGTGATAATGCCTACGGTCCGAATCCGAAGGGAGTTTGATAAGTAAGCGATTGGTAACACCCTCGAGATTGAGGGGTGCCAATCGCATTGCTTGGAAGTCTGCAAATGAATGATGCTTTTAAAGATTGCTACAGTCGTTCACTTGACGGAATGCGGTCGTGCATTCCGTCGGAGTGGGCGTGGATTTTTTCAGGATAGTGGCGAATCACGGCGCGTTGGGGCCAACGAGCGCGGCCAATGTTTTAATGGAGCTGATTTATCGGCGAAGGAGCCATTCGCGGAAGAATGGGCTGTCCCTTCTTGCAACACTAAATGGTATTACACCAAATAGTATTATGCCATTTGGTATAATTTAAGTAAGCGTCGCACAAAAAAAGGGGGGGCAATTGGAAACCTTCACCGGTAATTGCCATTGCATTTCGTAAGGTAAAATGATATTATTGGGTTGAATTTCGTAAAGGAGCCTTATGAAATACATAGATAGAACGGTCAAAAGAAAAACCCTTGCCCGATGCCGTTCATAAAAAAACATTGGGGTTGTTGTCTGTTTTTACAGCGATAGGCGGTATGCCGGAGTCTGTTGCGACATATTGCGAAACTAAGCGGATAACGGCCTACCATGCCGTTCTTGACGATATTCTCGTTTCGCTCTACGGGGATTTTTCGAAGTATCATACGCGCATGGATGTTTCGCGCATCCGTTCGGTTTTCGCGTCTGTCATCCGTCAAACCGGCGGCAAGTTTGTGTTTGCCCATGCGAGTGAAGGGGCGAACAGCGCACAGGTGCGAGAATGTCTTTCGCTTTTAACTTTGGCCGGTCTTGTTTTTCCGGTTACGCATACTTCTGCGCAAGGTCTTCCTCTTGCGGCAGAGACAAATCAGAAGTTTCAGAAATATCTTATCTTCGATACGGGGATTTATCTGCGCTTTTTGAGGACCGATCTTGCAACAGTTGTCGGACCGACAAGCGTAGATGTGATGAATCGCGGCGCCCTTGCCGAACTGCTGGCGGGACTGGAACTTGTTAAGGCGTTTGAACCGTCTTACCCTGCGGAACTTTATTATTGGCAGCGCGAGAAACGCGGCGCGCAGGCAGAGGTGGATTACGTGGCGCGGAAGGGCGGAGATATTGTTGCGATTGAAGTGAAGGCCGGGGTAAAAGGATCGATGCGCAGTCTGGACGTCTTTATGGGCGAGCATCCTCGCGCCAAAGGAATGCGAACCTCGTCAGAAAACTTCGGTCAGGTGGGAAATGTTGATATAGTGCCGATTTATGCGCTCGGACAAATCTGGCGCGACGGCAATGCGACGCGATGAGGACAACGCGCGCGGATGCTTGCGCACCCTTCTGGTTCGGTATAGCCGAATCTTTCCTTTGAAGCGAGGCTTCTTCGGCGCATCTACCGATGGCTTGTTAGAGATGATTTAGCGGCGAAGAAGCCATTCGCGGAGGAATGGGCTTATTGCCCGGATTCAAGAAGAAAATCAACCGCATTGACTTGGCGGATTCCGTTATGATCAAACGGCGGGTCGTAATCAAGTGTGATGAGTGTTTTAGGATATTGGTCGCGGATTGTCTTGAAAGGGGCAAGTTCGCGTTTGAGCGTCGATTCATCCCTTACGGAAAGCGCGACCTGAAAGTATCTTGGGGCGGCGTTTTCAAAAGCGATGAAGTCGACTTCCTTCCCGTCAATCGTACCGATATGCACGTCTCGGTATCGGCGTTTAAGCTCGAGAAAAACGATATTCTCAAGAATGTGCCCCATATCGCCGCCTCTCTGACCTGTTACAATGGCGCGAAGTCCCTGATCGGCGATGTAGTATTTGCCGAGGGTTTTGAGATAGTTGCGACCTTTAATATCGTATCTTGTAGCATGATATACAAGGAGCGTTTCGCAAAGTGCGTTGATGTAGGCGTCTATCGTCTTTCCGGCAATGGTGATTCCTTCCGCCTTGAGTGTGCCGGTGATACGGTTTACGGAAAGTGGATTGCCGATATTGTCAAAGATGAATCTGACAATGCGTTTAAGAAGCGCACCATCCCTGAGACCGAGTCTGGCAAGTGCATCCTTGTAGATGATTGTGTCAAATATCGCAGAAAGGTAGTCAATGCGCGCGGCTTCGTTCGCGCCAAGCGTCGCTACGAACGGAAAACCTCCAAATCTCATGTACTGGGCGAACGCCTCGGACTTGGGCAATTGCTGAAATGCGGCTTGATACTCGGCGAACGAAAGGGGTTGCATCGAGATTTCCACATAACGCCCGGTCAGAAACGTCGCAAGTTCGCCGGAAAGGAATTTGGCGTTGGATCCCGTTACATACACATCCGTGTTGCTTTTGACAAAAAGTCCGTCCACAAGTCTTTCAAATTCCGGAACTTGCTGGACTTCATCAAGAAAAATATAGATTTTGTCGAGCGAATCATCCATTTTGGAACGGATAAACTTCCATGCATCATCAAATGTTCTAAATATTCCTACATCAGGGTCTTCAAAGTTAATGGAAATGATTTGATTTTGGTTTACGCCCTCCGCGAGCAATTTTTCGCGAAAGAGTCTCAAAAGTGTGGTTTTTCCGCCCCGGCGTATTCCAGTAACGACTTTGATGACATCTTTATCCCTCCAATTAGAGAGCCAATTTGTAAAAAAAGTCTATTTATTATACTTGTCATATCAAAACTCCCAAGAGTGAAAAACTTTTTATACATATAGTATCAAAAGTCGGAAAAATGGTCAATAAGAGTTTAGAGTCTTTGGATCCCAGTTTTAATAATTACGTTGTTGTCATCGATGTGAAAAGTGATATAATAGTAATGTTTTTTGATGGAGAAGTTATGTCTTCAGATAAAGGCACGGATGATTTTATGGCAACATCAAGCATAACAGCGAATTTTGCGATCCGCGACAAGAAGGAAGCGAAAGTTTTTATCTCGGCGTTCTTGTCGGATCCACGCTCGATCGTTCCGCCTGCACGCAAGCGGAACAGGAGACTTGTCGATAGCGTCAAGGATGTTGAGGAGGATTGCCATGCCTAAATTGATGAGAAAAGAGGAATGGATTGTTGCACTGGAATGTGCGAGGCGCTCTAACCGTGTTTGGCGTCAACATGTGGTTGGATCTGGTGGTGAAGCGATTCTTGCTTTACCTGAAGCAGGCTCATTTGAAGTGATTTTCGTAGAAATCGCCGCGCCGGAAGAAAAACGGCGCAAGACATCGGCAAAGTCCATGATAGGTTTCGGGAAACGGTTTCATGCGCCGAGACCTACAGACGAATGGATGAAAGAACTTCGTGAGGGTGAAGACTGATGAATTGGGTTGTCGATACTTGCGTTCTTCTGGATATCCTGGACGAGATATCGCCTTTTGCGGAAGCGGCGGCGGAAACCTTGGATGCGAAAGTAGAGGAAGGAGAATTGACTGTTGCCCCAATAACTTATGTGGAGTTGGCGCCGGCGTTCAACGGCGATCGGGCGATGCAGGATTTGTTTCTCCGAAATGTTGGAGTGAACATTGATTTTGAAGGAAACGCCGCCGCCGTCTTTACTGCGCATAAAGCATGGTGCGAGCATATCATGCGCAAACGCTCTGGAGTGGAGAAGAAACGTCCAATAGCCGATGTAATGATAGGTGCTTATGCGATGCGAAAAGGCGGTCTCATCACTCGTAATGAGGCGGACTTCAAGACTCTTTATCCTAACCTGACGATCTTCAATCCTGTTTCGTCAGGGTCATGTTAAACCATTTTCACATCAGTAACCAGACAATGAAAGGAAGAAAAGAGAACTGATTGAAACGACATACCGATCGTAGTGCTGTAAATATAATCGTAAAAATAGAAGATTGGTTGGAGTCGGGCGATGGTTCGTGTAAAGTACAGGATTTTGTAAAACTTGCACGTGACAAGATGTCTGATTATGTACTTTCGTGGGTGAAGGAGAATTTTAGCACGATTGTCCGCGGCGCGATTCGTTCGGAAGGTGTTTGGGAATATGTTCGTCGTAAATTGATGCCTGCTGTCAGGGAACCACTGGAAATTTGGCTCCGAGGCTCTGGAAAAGATCTGGTATTGGTAAAATTGAATCTTGCGGAAAGAATATCATCAGCCGTTAATCTATTGAGCGTAGAGCAATTTCATGAACGGGTGAATACAATCGCGGCACAACATCTCGGTGCTATTCAGGTGTTAGGATATTTTCTCGGTGCAATAGTTGGCGTCGGGTTGTTGGCAGTCGGATAACATAAAACTTTGTCATATTGCGTGTGCTAATGTGTCTAATAAGGTATACGGAAAGGAAATGTCAATTATGTATACGATAAAAGGAGCATACGCGGAAGCATTGATTACGATCGATAATCTCGACCCTGATGCGGTGACGCAGTTGTACGGGCTTTTGAATGCGAAAGCGGCGGAAGGCTCGAAGGTCGCCATTATGCCGGACGGGCATCCCGGCAAGGATTGTCTCGTCGGGTTTACGCAGAAGTTTGATGACGATGCGGAGGTTGCAGATCGGCTTGTTCCGTTGTATAATTTCAAAGGTTGAGAAAGGAAAAACAAATGAACACTCGTATAATCAAATGGATGGTTCTGGGGATCGCCGCACTTCTGGCGGTGATGGGGCTTATGTTTACATGGAAGTGTCCCATTGACTGCGTTTTCGGGAAGGACAGCGGCGTATTCTTCTTCAAGAAGCAGTTGCTGTGGAATGTAATCGGCATTATCTCCTGCGTCGGTGCGGCGCTGGTTCCGTGGCGGAAGTGGCTTAAATTCGCGCCGTGGGGACTTCTGGCGTGGTTCGCGCTTGCGGTCTGGGCTGCCTGGTTTTCTCCGGCTCGTCACGGTTCGCATCGCTGGGCGGACTTCGGGGTCGTGTGCGTCAATGTCCGCGTCGCGCTCATTGCGGTCTCGGCGCTTTTCGCGGCTTGGCTCTATTCCAAGAAATGCATCAAGCCGTGGATGGTTTTTGCAGTTGTTGGAATCGTGCTCGTATACGCAGCTGTTCTGATACTCGGAAATGAGAAGCGAATGGCGCGTCTTGCCGCTTTCTTTGGCGGTGAAGAGGCGAACGCTCACTACAGGTATATGCAGTCTCAGATGAAGGCCGCATACACGGCTGCTCATTGGTTTGGCGACGCCAATCGCAGTCTTCGCTTTTTGCCGCTCTCGTATGCAGATGCGATGCCGAGCGCGGCGGCGCTTCTCTTCGGCAAATGGTTTACCCTCGCTGCTGCGGCGCTGTATGCCGCTTTAGGAGGCGTTCTGGCGTGGCTTTGGCTTACTTTGAAAAACAATTCTAAACGGATGTTCATTCTTTTCTGGGGCGGCGCGATGGTCGGGTCGGCTCTTTATTCATTCTGTCATAGCGTGGGGGCCGTTCCCGTGCTCGGAGTTTCGCCGGCGCTTGTCGGATATGGCGGGGCATTGGCAGTGACATTTTGGTGCGGCGTTGGTGTGCTTCTTTCGGATGAAGGAGGAAGTGTTGAATTAACAGACGTTGCCCCTGAGCTCGAATGATGACGGTTTTTGCGTAAAGTGGTCTACTCCACTTTTTTAGTCTTTTGTGCCCATGATACACGCTTATCCCGATTTTTTCGGGGGAAATTATCCCGACTATACGGAAACCCCAGTAAATAGGGCTTAAAAATTTATTCGGACGATGAAAAAACAAGCGTAGACTTTCTTGAGAGAGACGATTTTACGTAAAAAAAGGCG
>JAZQGX010000255.1:0-4839 GCA_045540275.1 Kiritimatiellia bacterium
CATACGGGCATATGTCCGAGTGCGACAGCGAGGGTAACTTCGTCGATGTCACGCCGCGTAAACTCTTTCATACGGCTTTCGAGGGCAACTTTCTCGCCCTGGCGGTCGAGGGACGCACTTTTATCCCTGCATTTCTTACTGGTCTTGACCAGGAGGAGGTCAAAGAAATTCTCAAGAAGAACTACGAGCCAATCGGCGACGAAACGGAAGAGGAGATGGCGCAACTCAAGGCCTACGACGATATGCGGTGCGCCGCGCTCCAGTACATGGAGGAAGGCGGCTCGTTCGACGATTTCGTCATGGACTTCGCCAACTACGAAAAGCAGAGCCGAGAGGCGAATGCCATGTGTCTGCGAGAGGTTATGACCCTCTGCAAGGAGGGCAAGATCGAAGAGGCAAAGGAGATGGCGCAGGCAGCGTCCAAACTCATGGAACAGAAAGGCCTCCGCCCATTCAAACTCCCACCGCACGTCAAGGCGGCATTTGACGAACTACCCTAATTTCAGGAAAGGAGAAACATGAAGAGGCTCATAGCAGTAGCGTTTGCGGCGGCGGCAATGCTGTCCTTCGCAGAGGAAGAGGAATACATCAGCGTCGTCACGGGACAGCCGGTTCCGAAGGACGGAAAGTACACAATCGAGCAGTACAAGGCTCGCGACGAGCGCGTTCTGAAAAAGACCGGCGGTTTCATCCATCAGAAAGCCGAGGGACCGCAGACGATGGTTATAGACGCCCGCGAAAAGCCGACGCTGACGGTGGACGAGATAGGCCGCGTTTACAAACTTGGCTGTCACCTCGATGCAATCGTCGTCAAGGAGAATCGCGGCGATGTCGCTCCGCTTGCATATGCGCAGGCTAAGATGGCAAAGGATAAGCCCCTGATGGTCGTGCTGGTCGTTGACAAGTGCGACGATCTGCCCGCCCTGTCCGTTTTCCCGGAAGAGCGCATCGGCATCGTCAATGCCGACAAACTCAAAGGCGGGAAAGACCCGTCCGCGCCCGAAATGCGCGTCTCGAAGGAGATTTGGCGCGCCATCGGATTTGTCGGCGGTCTCGGCTTCTCCCCGGCGGAGAACGACATCATGCAGCCCATCTACACAATCAAGGAGCTGGACGCGAACCGCTATCCGTTCATCCAGCCGATGAACATGGCGCGGATGCAGACCATGTGGAAGCGCTTTGGCGTCAAGAAGGAGCGCCGCATTCCCTACCGCGTAGCAGTTCAGGAAGGTTGGGCCGCCCAGCCCACGAACGACTACCAGAAAGCCGTGTGGAAGGAAGTCCACGCCGTCCCCGACAAGCCGATTACAATTGAATTCGACCCCAAGCGGGACAAGGACAAATAACTTGCAGGGTGTGCGCTATTCGACGGAGTCGAGTTTCGTCATCGTAGTCTCGTCAAGAAGCATACTGCATCGGCGGATAGTGACGATGTAGCAGATGTCGTTGACGACGCGGTATATTAGCCGGAAGTTTTTTCTGACCAGTATTTCAAGATAGGGAATTTCTGGGAATTCGTGAAGAGGATGCCCCATGTTCGGGAAGTCCGCGAGTCCGTCCGCTTCGTCGAATATGTCGCTCGCCCATTTCCAGGCTGTTTCGGCAGAGCATGACTGCTCGGCAATGTACCGCATCTGCTCCCTCATGCGTTCCAACGCATGGTCTGACCATGTGACCGTTGCCATTAGACGGGCACTCCAAGGTCGGCGGCAATTAGGCGGCGAGCCTCTTCAGTGGAGTGGACGCGCCCTGCCGATATGTCCTGTTCGCCCTTGTAGATGTCCATCATCAAGTCGAGTTTGTCAATCAACTTCTGATAGTCGCCTACGTCGAGAAAGACATTTGCGGCACGTCCGTTCTGCGTAATGACTATTGGCCTGTGCGTCTGGCGCGTCTGGGACATGAGGCGCGTCACATCCGCCCTGAAAGACGAGAGCGGCACAATGTCCTCTGCATAATTTACCTGTGGCATGGTTCTCCTTTGATTGTTTTCTGAATAGTTTACCATATTCCGTAATGTATTTCAATGTGGATTTTGAAAAATTTACACTCACCACAGTACGCCCGCCACAGGTTGATGAAGAAGCCGTCCTCTTTCGAGGGCGGCTTCTGTGTTTACTTGTCCTTCTTCGGATCGAACTCGATCTTGATGGGCTTGTCCGGGATTGCATGGACTTTCTGCCAGACCGAACGCTGGACGTCGTTGGTAGGCTCTGGCGCCCATCCTTCCTGGCAAGCCTTGATGTAGGTAGCCCGCTGGATAGGGAGAACGCCAAGCGGCTTCATGTAGTCCCAGAAGCGCTGTACGACATCCATCGGGAGTTCGTAGTCGGGATTCTTGTCGAGGTCCGACTGGCTCGTTATCCCCCGCGTAAGCGAACGCTCGTAGCGCGAGCCGGTCGCTCCGCAGAGATATGCAAAGGCGCGTGACAACTCCTTCTTCGTGCGCTGCTCGAAGAACGCCGGTCGTTTCTCCTGCGCTATCGGGGCGATATTGACCATTGCCCAACGGTTCTCTGGCGCGATCAGCAACGTCGGCAAGCCATCATCGTCGACAATGAAGATGGCGACGTTGCCCTCAACCTTGGGATTCTTGATATCGAAAGTCCCCTCGGCATAGTTGATTTTGAATTTCGTCACCTCGCTAAAATAGGCAATCGACTCGTCGATCCATGCTTTCGGAGCCTTCTGCTGGCAGTTGACGTAGGTGATAGAACCTTTGGCGGTGCCAGGTCGTTCGATGAAACCTCCGACACGCTGATTGACAACGGCTTCAAGCTTCGCCTTGCGCTCAATGGTGCTTAAACGTTCCTTTTGCGGTTCTGCCGGTTCAGAGGACACAGTAAAAGCCAGACCAGTAGTAATTATAGCAAGCAACAACTTATTCATGAGTGTTCTCCTTCATTAAATGTAGTTTGGTTAGAGGGGTGAAGTTCATCGGCGCACAGCCTTTCTCTTCCAGCATGATGTTGACGGCACGCTGAAGTTCTCCTACCTCTTCTTCCGTCGCGCACTCCTTCATATTCTGCGCGTAGATTTGCTTTATCGACTGTTTGTACTTCGAGAGGTCTTGAAGTTGCTGACGCGATTCGGACATTATTGCGGCGATGTCCTCGCCATTGTCGTATGCAGTCTTCAGCTCCAGCCTAGCCTGCACGACAAGCCTCTTTAGATCGGCTTGCCACGGCTCGTCATCTTGCGAAACGATTATCGGCGTCTCAATCGATTTCAGGAACTGCTTTTCAAACCACTTGTCATACCGCTTTGTGCCGACAACGGCTTCGCCGGGTTTCGCCATAAGAATACCCGCAATCTCATTATCTGAGCGGTTCTCGAAGATGCTGTACTTCGACTTGCCGTATTCGGCGACGCGATTTGTGACAACGCCCGTAGGCTTGTGGATGCGTCCAGAAGGCAGCATGACATATCCGTTAACGACTTCACCAACCTTTGTCGGGCGGGCGCTGGGATCGACTCTTACCTCTGGTTCAGACGTGGCTACCGGCGTAGGCAGAGAAGCGGCAACCTCCTGTATGGCCTTGCTTTTCTTGACCTCAGTCACGCTATCATCAACAGTGCCTGTTCCCCTGTGAAGATACAGGACAACAGCAACTCCAGCAACACACAGGATCGCGAACGCGCCAATGCAAAGCCAGAATCGCCTCCCATTCCCCTGCGGTTTGGTTCGTCTGGCGGAGTAGCCGTCTCTTTTAGGCTGATTCCATGCCATTGAAGTATTCCCCTATAAAGATAAAGCCCGCCCGCTCATTGCGGACGGGCCTTATTGTGTTATGCCAACCTACGACTTAGGCAACCTTGCGGCGAAGCGCAAGACCGGCCATGCCGAGGAGGAGGAGCAGACCAGAAGTCGGCTCCGGAACAGCAGACCACTTGCCTGAACCCTGCGTGTAGCTCGTCTGGTCACCCCAAGCAAGATTCTTTATGCCCGTAGCAGAAGTGAAGGCTGCAGTCTTGGTAGCACCACCGCTGACGAGGAAGTAATTCTCGGCAGAAGCGAGGTCTGTGTTGTCAACTACAACCGCAAACGCAGTAAGCGAACCAGACGAGAAACCTGTGAGGCCAGTGGCTCCTGCGATATTACCAGCGGCTGTGTTTGATGCATGAGCAGCAGCAAGGTCGGAGAGCCCAGTCAAATCGCCGCTGTCAAGAATTGCCTGAACAGCAGCCATCGTCGTGGTCTTAACCGACGTGACATCTGTCGAGTTTGCTGTGACGAACAGCCAAGCAGACATTGATCCTGCGGCAACCTTAGCCGTCGAATCCGAAGGTGAGTAGACATTACTTATCATCCAGTTGATGGATGCCGCCTGACCAACAGCGGCCATAGCCACTGCAACGCAAGCAATCATTATCTTCTTCATTGTTATTGTTTCCTTTTGTTTTTGTTTTTTTGCACGTCACACTGTGCAACGCACAGAAATCTATTGGAGATCGACACCAGGGATGGTAACCGTAGTGACGTCAGCCGTATCAATCAAGATGCCCATGCCAGGCTCAAGTGTTACATCGGCAAGTCCAGAAGCGTCTTCTGTAAGCCAGCCGTCTGCCTCATAACCGGACTGTTCTGCCGTCGCGTAGACATACATCGCAATGCCTGCTCCGCCTTCGTCGAGAATCTGAATATTATCAGCCCAGTCGGTCGCGCCATCGATTTCAATGTCCTGTATATTCACGGAGACAGGGGTATTATTACCGACAAAGTTGAAACCAGGAACAGTCTCAACAACAGTGTCTTCAGTTGAAACCTGACCCGCAAAGGTTAGGGTCGTAGTACCGGCCGTATCAATAAGAATACTCTGACCAGGAGCAAAAGTCACA
>JAZQGX010000256.1:0-3444 GCA_045540275.1 Kiritimatiellia bacterium
AGCCTGCTCAACCGAGGTGGTCTTTCCAACCTGACGCGGCCCGGCAATCACTTGAATCCTCTTTCGCGGCTCAAGAAACCGCCGTAGAATCTCCTCTACAACCTTCAATTTATACATGATGACCTCAATTTCTATCTATCACTAACCACATTGAGCAAATTTACTCAATCTGATGTGCAATATAATATCACACCCTATGCTCAAAGTCAACTGGTCCAATTTGTAAAATGCCTATCCGCCCGATCAAATCCCCCTTTTGCACATAGTACCAACCCGGGCGAAGGTGCAAGCCTCGCAAAGGCGGTTGGCAACATAAAACCGCCATTATTTCACCCCAGATCTGGCCGTCTCATCTTTGCCGTGCCGCACCCAGATGAGCTTGTTCGTGTCGTAGCCGCGTCGTTGCGCCTCGGCGAGAAGTTCGGACTTCGCGGTTTCAGACAGTCCAGACGTCCGCGAAAGAATCCAGAGGTAATCCGCGCTGCCGCTGCCGACGAGCGCGTATGTGTACTCCTTGTCGATCAGCATCACGCGGTAGTCGGCGTAGAACGGGCCGAAGAACGAGACGCGCAGAAGCCCGGGCGTGTCTGTCGTCTTGCCCTTCCCGATCGCCGTCTTCGGCTTGCTGTCCTTGATTCCGGAGTTCACGACCTTGATCGTGCCGTCCGCATTCTGTGTATAGTTGGCCTTCGAGTGCTCCACGCCGCGCTCGAAGCTGTGGTCGAACCGTGCGATCTCGTACCACTCGCCGAGATAGCGGTTCAGGTCAAGCGTCGCCACCGGCGTATTGTCAACTTTCAAAGTGCTCGCGCACCCCGCCGCGAGCGCGAGGGATGAGACGAGGATTATTCGTGCAAAGTGTTTCATTGGTTGCTCCTTTCAGCGGTATCGCTTGCTTCGCCCGTAATGACATTGATGTACACTTTGCCAGATCGGTCGTTGACCTGTATAATGTGTGGATTGTCAGTCTTCTCCCACAGAACATTCCTATCGACCCTATCAAAGCTTTCGTCATAGATGAGCCCATCCTGATCCGACCAGATTCGCAGGCGCATTTCCATGTCATCTGCCGACAAGACTTTGCTCGTAATGTATGCCCAGCGATCTGTGCCAGGCAAGTCATATACAGCCGGCCATTGGTCGTAATTCAGCAGTGGGAAGTGTCCGAACGCCCATATTTCGCTTGAATTGCCATTCGCCCTATAGTCGAATCTGGAATAAAGGAAATATGTCGTGCCAAACAATCCACCTTCTGGATTCAGACCCAGCACAAACAGATTCAAATGCATCTTCTTGTGCACGATCTCTTGCGTCTGCCCGGATTCGCCTTCCCGTTTCGCCACGATTCTTTCACTTTCACACTCATAGCCGCACGGAATCAATATGCATCCGCCAACAAAAAGCGCGACCATCGCCGCGAACCCCACCGCCATCATCATTTTCTTCATCGCCGTTTTCCTTTCATTGGCAATTGGCAACATTGTCATTGGCAACATTTCCACATTGGCAACATTTCCCTTTCGCCTCCCGCACAAGGCGCTTCAACTGACAGACCATATACATAGGAAGCGACAAGAGAGAATATCTACTTTTGCGGCCAAGGCTGTCGGCGGCCTCGGCATTTGGAAGCAGCGAAGGCTCGTCCATATTGAAGCGGACGGCAAAATCACGTTTCTTCTCGTTCAGGAAGAAGTTCAACGACTTGAGGCTGCCGGTCGCGCCACTCTTTACCTCAACCGGTATGATGTCGCCCCCCATCTGGATGACGTAATCGACCTCAGCTGAAGAATTTCTCGCCTCGCGCATCCAGCAATACGCCGCTGGTGCTTCGTATTCCCTGCCGGAATAAAGTAGATGCTGCCCGACGAACTGCTCGCAAATCTCGCCTTTGTTGGCAAGCATCAAGCTCTCGTCATCCACGAAATCGTCCAACCTCAGCCCGACCGCATGGCATGCAAGCCCAACGTCCAAAAACAGCGGTTTGAACTCTCTTGCGCTCGCCTGAGCGCCGATTGGGATTCCGTTCGCCGAAGTGTGGCAAACCTTGGCGACGATGCGGGCAAGCTCCAAGCGCGAAAACGCCTTGGAAAGCTCGTTCGACTTTACTCCGGGATCGATATGCGAATAGATGAGCTTGCGCCCCAACTGGCTCGGCACAGACAAAAAGACTTTCTGCAAAAGTTCCGCATTGGCCCGCCTGCCGTACTTCGGGAAGTCGTCGTGATAGGTCGACAATATCGCATCCTGCTCGCGCTGGGCATCGTCGAGGCCGCTTTCGATATAGGCTTTTACGGCCGCCGGCATCCCACCCACCACAAGATAGCGCCTAAGCCACAGCGACAATTCCTTGTGCAGCGCCTCCGGCATGTCGTCGCCAACGGAATACCTGCCAATGAAGTTGACAAGTCCCGTCTTGCCCGCCGCCAAGAGAAATTCATCGAAGTCAAGCGGAGCGAGATACATGTATTCAATCCGGCCTACCGGCATCGGGAACGCCTTGTCGGGATTTTGCGCCGCGGCAGAGAGCATGAACTCCAAAAGCGATCCTGCCGCAATCACATGAAGCCCGGGGCGTTTCTCGTAGAAATATCTAAGCGATTCGAACACATAAGGCTCCGCCGCCTGCAATTCATCAAGGAAAAGAAGCGTCTCGCCATCCTTTACGGGCACGGAAAACCGAGAATTCAAAAGTTCGCAAATGACGTTCGGGTTTTTAGACTCGAAAAACTTGACAAATGACGCATCCTCCTCAAAGTTGACCTCGATGAAATGCTTGAAGCACTTGCGGGCAAACTCCCTCACCAGATAGGTCTTTCCAACCTGCCTCGCGCCCCTCAAGATTAAAGGATGGCGGGTCGCACGTTCCTTCCAATTCTTCAGGCTTTCTTCAAGTTTTCTCTCCATTACAGCCTTCCTTTCGTTTCATCGGCACATATTATATCATATTTTTAAGACAGGAAACAGGGGTGTTTATACGTTTAATTGGACGAAAGACAAGGTAACTCAACAGCAAACCATGACGAAATACAAGGTTAAACACACCCAATTGGGAATTGATATTGGACTTGGCAACATTTCCACATTGGCAACATTCTCCTTTTCCTTCTCGTGCGAGGGTTGTGACGAGGATCATTCGTGCAAATGGTTTCATTG
The DNA here is from genome assembly GCA_045540275.1 of Kiritimatiellia bacterium. Taxonomy (GTDB): domain Bacteria; phylum Verrucomicrobiota; class Kiritimatiellia; order RFP12; family UBA1067; genus RGIG8368. Next base: position 3,154 of record JAZQGX010000256.1, read on the forward strand.
TTTCAGTTCCTTTCATAAAGCGGAATGGAAAAGTTGAATGTGTATCGCAGTGTGCCGAAGTCGGAGGCCAAGCGGTCTTAGGAAGACAAACTGGTAAGACAACTCCTTGGCTCACAGAACGACATGGCTACGATCCGACTTCCCTTGCGAGACCCTGAAACGCTGGACGACGGCACCCTGCGATACACATTCAACTTCTCCATTCCGCTTTATGAAAGGAACTGAAACCATGAAAAAGTCGGAGGCCAAGCGGTCTTAGGAAGACAAACTGGTAAGACAACTCCTTGGCGT
>JAZQGX010000257.1:0-2815 GCA_045540275.1 Kiritimatiellia bacterium
GCCTTCCGTGCAGTGGATCAACACCGGCCACGAGCCGTGTCCGACGTGTTGCAGGATCTTCTGCGCCATGACCGGGAGGAATCGCGCCACTTTCTCGCCGTCGTACAAGTCGGAGTAGTCCGTCACGTCGTCGAACGTCAAACACAGGAGATTCGGCGACTTCAATCCCTCTTCGGAAAACGGCGGTTCCGAATCCCATCCGCTCCGAGACTGGATGGACACGACCTTGTTCTGGGCCAGCACCTCCATTTCCCGCGCCGTACCCTTTATCGCCTCAAACCACTTTCTTGGCAAGCATTGTATCTTCATTCTGACAATCCTTCCGCAAATCACGCTTTACCGCAGCCTCGAAGCGGCTGATTTCAAGGCGCAGGGGTTCGAGTTTCTCGATTCTGAACTGGTGGTGCATGTCCGCAATGTCCTGGCGCTGCCGCTGTTTCGCCGCAAACAAATTCTGCGCCTCTTGATGGCGCTGGCGCAAGGCGTCCATTGGCTTGTCGAATGCCTTGCGAAACGCCTTGACAATTCCAAGCCTCAGAGCCTCCATACGTTTCTCCTGTTTGGCTACCACGGCGTTGACCTGCTCTTCCGCTCCAACGTATTCGAGCAGACCTTTTCTGACTCCTTCGTATATTTTCTGCTCTCTCGTACTCGTTCCCGTGCCCCCGCCGATGATCGCGCCGACGATTCCGCCTATCGCTCCACCGAGATACGTGCCGATGAACGGGAACACGAAACTGCCGACAAATGCGCCGATGGCCACGCCGGTAGAAACACCGACTATCACGTCGGAACTGACGCCCGGCGCATTTGCCACAACGTTCTCGATAAGTTCAGGGCTGAGGACTTCCGTGCCGATCATTGGCGATGGCGACGGTAGTCCGGCGAGAATAGGCTGGTCTTTTATGACAAGCTCCCACTGGCGCGTGGTCTCGCGGATGATATGCTTCATCTTGGACGTGACAAGATCGTTGAACAGCGCATGGCGTCCGTTCTTTATCCTGTCAGCCCATGCGGTCGCCTTGGGCTTCACGACTTCGGCAAACGTGTCGTTGATAATCTGCTCGTTGAGATCGCGGCGGACTTCGTTGAGGTTGCACTTGGCTATTGCTTTCGCCGCCTTGTCCGCGACTTCGTCGATGCTGCTGTAGATCACCTCGCTCCAGTAGTCGAGTGCCAACGAATGGTCTATGCTTCTGCCCTGTAGCAGTTCGAGCTGCTCCTCGCAGAACTTCTGGAACTCGTCAAGCCGATCCTGCGCTTCCTCGAATTCCGCCTGCATGTCCGATTCATCCTTCTCGGCTATCGTCTCGGCAACCTTGAAGTCGCTTTCCACGGCCTGAATCAGCTCCACGGCCTTCTTCGCGCCGTTATCGATGAGAATGCTCTTGGCCTTTTTCGCCACGACTTCGTTTTCCACGGTCGCGACGATGTCTTCGATGCCGCTTTTTTCAATACACGCGGCGATTCCTTCGCCATCCGCATCGAAGATATCTATTTTTGCAGCCTGCCGAAGTGTCATTCCATAAGCGTTCTGCAACGAATCATAAACCGTCTGCTCTAGCGCCTCGTCAACTTTGCCGACGGAACCATGTCGCCCCTCGGCGATGCGAATAATCTCGGACTTTGAGTGCGCATCGAGCGTTCCGTCCTTCAGTTTTCTGGCCTGCAGCGCGGTAAGTCCAAGGAGTGCATGATAGACATGAAAGTCGGATGGCTTCAAATCGCGCCCCATGGCATCGCCAAGAGCCTGCGCGTAACTCGGCAAAACGGCCCGCTCGACCTGAATCTGGCTGTTGCCGGACAGATTGACGCTCAAAAAGACATTGTCTGGCTTGGCGGCCGCGATGGACTTTATCGCAGAAAGGACGCTCTCTCCCGCCGCCACGCCGTTCAGAATGTACCACACAACGTCGGCGTTCTCCAGAATCTCGAAGGCGACGGACGTGTCGTATGCGCTCGCGAAGAGTCCGGGACAGTCGATAAGGACGCTTCCCGTCCGCTTTAGGTTCTCGGACTGTATGTAGCAATGCACCTGCCGTATGAATACGAATGCGCACTCTTCCGCCCTGTATGGCGTTTTCTTCTCCCCCATCCACTTGCGCCTGTAGTCTTTCGGAAAGCATATCAGCTCCGCTATGTTCTCGACCTTGAAGTCTGAACGTCTTTTCTGTTCCGCGAGCCACGGATCGGAATAGAACTCCGAGACAAGATGCGCCATCAGCAGCGCATCGATCTCCCGCTGCTCGACCTTGGATATGTCGTCGATATCCGAAATGCGCTTGCGGAGAGCCTTTTTCACAAGGGAGATGTCTTCCGGATATTTAAGGACGTCTGCAAGTTTTTCCGCCTGATTGACGCCGCGGAACCGCTCTGGCGCAAGTTCCTTGAAGTATCGCAGCAGCGGCTTTGCGAAAATAAGCGTCAACTCGCGGTCGGTGCGCCATACGACGGATGCCGTCCCGACCTTGTCCGCGTCTATGGTGTTCTGAACGGAAACGACAGTCGCGCTTGTCGGCATCATGAGTCCGCGCGGGCTTATCTCCTGCCCGTCGCACATCATGTTGAGCGTTGTCGACTTGCCGCACTCGAACCCGGACACGAGGACAATCCTGAACTGGTTTTCAAATACCTTCCGCCGCACTTCCTTGAGCGCGGCAACCGTTTTCTGCGGAAGCTGAATGGGGCCGAGCGACAACCCCTTATCGATCAGCCGTACCAGTTCATTTCTTCTTTCCTCATATTTCTTTGCGTCCATATCGTGTCCTCGTTTCTTTCGCCGGACGGGGCGTTTGCCAAGTCGGATCGTAGCCAT
>JAZQGX010000258.1:0-4214 GCA_045540275.1 Kiritimatiellia bacterium
GGAGGCGGCTCGTCCATGCGCCGTGAGTGGGATAACGACAAGTGGACAGAGGAACGCCGCTTCACTGATTATGCCGCCGATGGCAAGCGCATTGACTATGTCGTAACCGAATCTTCCGATTGCGGCATCGTTACCAACTCCGTCTCGACCTACGATCTTTTAGGAAGGCTCGTTACATCGGCTGTTTCAGGTGTGAATGGTAGTTTCATAACTACAACTTGCACATATGACGGAACAACTGGACGTAAATTGACAGAACTTACAACTGGAAGTCCAGCCATATCATACGAGTATAATGCCTATGGTAATCTTTCGGCAACGATTCAAGACGGAAAAGCTACTCGGAATGAAACCTCCTATGAAGTTATTAATGGAGAGATATATCGCGTTACGACACGCATCCGCACCACAGGAAGCATGACCAATTCAGTGCAATATCGCAAGCAACAGTTGACGGGTCTTTCAAATGAATCGAGAAGTAAGATTATCTCATTGGCATCTTCTGGGCGCGTGATGATGCGAGTGAAATCTTTCGATGCGTCAACAGGACGCATAACAGAAACATCACAGACTGAAGATGAAACCCCGATAACGATTGTCTCGCGCTATGGTCTTCCGCAAGAGCAAGTAACAATTGACGGTAAGAGCGTTATATTGTACGATGCTTTGGGTCGCGAAGCTGAAGCCCGGTTCTATGATGTTGGGGCTGAGACTCCGAACCGAATTGAAGTGAAGGAGTATGATATTTCCGGAAATGTTATCCGCACTCTTACTGACTTAATGGATGGCAGAAGTGGTGAAACACTCTCTCAATACGACGCTCTCAATAGAGAAGTTCGTTGCATTGACATCATTGGTCATGTTACAGAAATGCGCTATGATGCCCTTGGGCGGACGATATCCGTTGGAGGTGATACATATCCACTAAAGTCAGGTTATGACACCCAAGGACGCAAGATAAGCGGTTCGACAACCCGTGATAACGGTTTAACATGGGATGAGACAAATTGGGAGTTTGATGCGGCAAGCGGAGTAAATACGGCGAAAATTTATGCGGATGGTTCGCGCATTTCGTATGACTACACCGACAACGGCAAAAAGACCCGTACGACATGGGCGCGTGGAGTATGGAAACAAAACGCATACAACGAGCGCAACCTTGTCAGCGGTACGACCTATTCCGGGACAGTGACTCCGTCGGTCGCATACACATACGCCAATTCCAGCAAGATGGCGACGGCGACGCTTTCCGATGGCACGTCCTACGCCTACGGCTATGATGACCGACTGCTGAATACGAGCGAGAGTGTGACCATCGGTGGCGAGGCGTTCGTCGTCAATCGAACATTCGACGAATTCAAGCGAGGCCAAGAGACAGAGGTCATCATTACGAACGTTCGCCATTCAGCGAAGGTTCGGCTCTACGATTCTGAAAACCGCGTGTGCGGTTATGCGCTCACGAACGCGGCTGGGCGGGGCGTGTCGGTGTCTCTCGCCTACGACGGCTCGTATGTGACGAACACGGTCTACACGCTGCCGAACGGGAGCAGCCTCTCCGCCAGGCTGTCGCGTGAGGCGGGCCGCAGGAACCTCGTCACGCGGCACGACTACTTCTTCGGCGGCCAGTCGATCTACTGGTATGAGTGCGATTTCGACCTTTTGGGGCGTCCGACAAATGCGGTCGATTCTGCCATGCTTGCTCGCGCCTACGATTACAACAATCGCAACGAACTGGTGTCTGCGACAAGCGGAACCAACTCTTTTGCGTATGTCTACGACACCATAGGTAATCGCACATCCGCCTCCGCCAATTCGGAAACGAACTCGTACACCGCCAACAGACTCAACCAATACACCTCAATTATCCATGACTCTGGAACCATGTGCGAGAATCAAGCCCCGCAATACGATGCGGACGGCAACCTGACGCAAGATGGTAGATATTCATACACATACGATGCGGAAAACCGGCTCGTGTCTGTCACGCCAACAATACCGGTTCAAGGCGATTTTTCGGTTCTGAACACTTACGACCATAGGCACCGCCGTATAATGGAACGCGTCAATTGCTACGACAATGGCGAATGGGTGTTGGCGCGGGTTCATTTCTTCGCGTATGACGGCAATAATATCGTTTTGGAGCGTATAACGCTTGCGAACGGAGAGATACACACCATAGAAAACTTCTGGGGCAACGACCTTTCGGGTTCTGAGGAAGGTGCCGGAGGTGTCGGTGGACTGCTTGCCGTCAGCGTTGACGGGGCGTATTGTTTCCCTTGCTACGACAACAACGGCAATATCGTTCGCTATGTCACTGAAGAAGGTTCTATTGTGGTGCAGTTTACATATGACCCATATGGAAATGTCTTGGAGCAGGCGGGGGCGGCGGCTGATTTTCTGCGAATTAGATTTAGCACAAAATACACCGATTCAGAAGTTGGGTTGGTGTCTTACCTAGTGCGCTTCTACGATTCATTTAATGGCCGCTGGCTCAACCGCGATCCACTGGGGGAAACAGGAGGGATGAACTTATATGGTTTTACATTCAACAATCCTATTTCGCGATTTGATACAGATGGAAGATTTGTTCTGCCTATATTCGTTATTCCTGATCCAGAAACGCCACAACCAGATCCAACCCCCAATCCCTTCGACCAGTTAGGTAATGATGATTCTCCGCTTGGAGAAGAAAACTGGTTCATGGAAAATTATGCGGGCTGGTTGGAACATTCAAAGGCACTATTCATATCCGAAATTAATGCAGGCGTTGATTGTAAAGGAGACTTCAACGGAAAGAGTTCTCGGCAATCCATCAATCCCGGAACAGCTGGGGATATACCATGGGGGATGCCCATTGGTGGAAATGATAGATTGTATGGTGACAAAGGGCAGAACAATTGGCAGGCAGTCGTTGTATTGGGTGCATTTGCTATTGACTATGTCACGCCAGTCAGGGTCAAATACGAAACGTGTGTCAGCAAGAAGAAAAAATTCACATGGGAAACAACGATGTATGTCGAGGATACACTCGGCCTTCAAGGAGATGAGGGATTTCTGAAGTATTTCACGTGGGCGGCAAAGTCACGTAGGGTTAAACGGGCAAGCTGGACAATAAGAGGTTCTGGTACGTGTTCGTGTTGTGATTAAGGAGGAATGAAGAATGTTACGCCTATTCATAAAAGTCAGATGGAGTAAGCTCGTAAAGATCGTGTTGGCTGGCGTGGGGTTGTTTTTCATAGTTGGACAGTTACTATATATGTTGCTTCTTCATGCAGGGCCAAGCGTAGAAACAGTTCGGCAGAAGGTCGCTACCGCCATGGGGGTACCGTCCTTGGAACTGTTTTATCGCGGCGGATATCTTCGCCGCGAATCGAGAGTCCTGTTCCACCGTGATGGAGGCCTGCCATTCGCGGGCGAACACGAGGAAGTTCCACCTGAAGCTCAGTCCTATGAAATCGTTACGAGTTTTCTGAAAAGTATGAACGTCAATGTGGATAAAGGCGTTGCAATCAAGGTGATCAAGTTCCCAATGGAGTTCGACACCGTGTTTTGCGTTGTTTGTGGAAAAGAACAATGGATTATATTCTATGGCAACACAGTAATGTAGAGGAGGAAACATGAGCAAGAACAAGACTCTTTCGGCGGCGAAGAGCGCGAAGAACGACGAGTTCTATACGCAGTATGCGGATATTCAGAAGGAAATAAACGCCTATCTGGACTACAACCCTGATACGTTCCGGGGGAAGACTGTGCTGCTTCCGTGCGACGATCCGGAATGGAGCAAGTTCACCCGCTTCTTCGCTGAAAATTTTGAGCGATTGGGATTGAAGAACCTCATTTCCACTTCATACGCCGCCGCAAGCAAGAAGTTCAAGACGCCGTACCAGCCGTCGCTTTTCGAGTCGGAGTCTCCGCAATTCGATGCCGCAAAGACAGAAGTGCGTGGAAAGATATTCGTCCTCGACCATGATACGAACGCCAACGGGCGAATCGACCTCGACGATCTGGAATGGCATTATCTCGAAGGAGACGGCGATTTTAGAAGCGAGGAGGTGTGCAGGCTGCGCGATGAGGCGGACGTCATCGTCACCAATCCGCCGTTCTCGCTGTTCAGGGAGTTTTTGGCATGGATACTGGAGGGGAAATGTCTCACGCAGAGGTATAATGTAGAACGAGTCTTCTTTTAAGTGAAAGAAGGATTCGTTCTTTGATAA
>JAZQGX010000259.1:0-30672 GCA_045540275.1 Kiritimatiellia bacterium
TTATTAAGGTATCCCTCCTGAAGTTCTATCGCCCATGAAGTTCGGCAAACAAATGCTTTCTGTTGCTTTCGCTGCTGTGAGATTTGAATGGTTAGAACGCAATCGCCTGTTGGCGACGCAATAAAAGTAAATATCAATCCGGATCGTACGCCGCAAGCGGCTATGCGGGATTGATATTTACTTACCATCGTGAAATCGGCTCTTGGTTGAGCGTTTGCAGATTCTGCATAGCCGCGAGGAACGAGCGGCGTACGATGCAGATCGCAAACGACCAAATAGCGTGGCCGTAAGGCCAATCGCGTTCCATTAACCCTATTGTGCTTCGTCACTTAACTCAGACACTAAAACGCCCGCTTTCGCGGGCTTCAGCCGAAAATTATGCAATTCTAAAACGCGGAGATTGAAAACTCTATAAATAGCCGCGTCAATGTGGTATAATGTCAGGCAATGAAAGTTGGAAAAGATATCACAGACAATATGGACCAGGTACGCGATGGGGAGCGGCTACAGTCGGTGCTGTCGCATCGCGGTGTTGCCTCAAGGCGTCATGCTGCCGACATCATCGCTTCCGGTGCGGTGAGTGTCAACGGCAAGGTCGTTTACGAGCGAGGGTACAGAGTAAATCCGAGCAAAGATAAGATCACGGTCAACGGCAAAGTACTGCCCAGAGCGACCGAAGAACATCATACCGTGCTGCTGTACAAACCCCGCGGAATTCTATCCAGCGCCGACAATTCAAGAGGCGTGACGGTTTGCGACCTGCTGAAGAAGGATTTCTCCCAACGGCTAGTTCCAGTTGGACGCCTCGATAAGGAGACCGAGGGGTTGCTGCTGCTTTCCAATGACGGGGAATTCTGCAAATTGATGACGCACCCCCGTTACGGGTGCAAAAAAACCTACTTTGTCCGGGTGGCGGGGAAATACACCGAGGAGAAAATCGCAACACTTCGATCCCGTATGGATATTGACGGCTATATCATCCGACCCGTGGTGGTTGAGGTGCTGAAAGTCGGCAGGGATAATGTTCACAAACTGTCGTTTACCTTAGCAGAGGGGCGCAACCGCCAAATTAGGAAAATGTGCGCTCAGGTGGGCTTTACCGTTCTGCAGCTCAAGCGCATGCGCATCGGTTCGCTTCACATCGGGGAGATGAAGCCGGGAGATTGGCGCGAGTTGTCTCCGGCTGACGTGCAGGCGCTGAAGAGAAGAGCGCAGCGGCAGGCGGCCAAGACGGGAGGGGATCGCTGATGCTGAAGACCGCGGCTTTGGCATTTCTGGTTTGCACCGGTGGATTGTTGGCGCAGTCGCTTGCACCGCAGGGACGCGCATCGCGCGTACCGGCACTGCCAATCAGGTCGGGCGACGGATGTGTCGTGGTGCGCTCGTCGGCGAAGAACGTTTCGTTGCGTGCTCCGGTTCTTTCATTCGTGCAGAAAACCAGAGAGGATTTCGCGCGGACGACAAGATTGTCCCTTAAACCGCAAAATGGGTTGCTTGAGGTGCGTCTGGGGGCCGAAATCGGGACCAACACGGCAGTGCATCTGTCGCGTGTGCTGGATCCGGCTGGCGGAGCGCTGGAGATCATAACTCTGCCCGATCCAGAGCATTCCGATCTTGATAAATTTCGCCGTGCCATTTGCCTGGCCTTTTTGCGATTGTGGACGGTGGATGAGAGTATCGCGCTGGGCACGACGGCGGCCGATGTCCCGATGTGGTATATTGATGGCGTTTTGCGGGCGAGCGGTTATGCTACGCGCGCGCAGGATACCGACCGCGTGCTCGAGCTGTGGGGGCGGGCGAATCTGCCGGTGGCGGCGGAATTGCTCTCGGCTACCAATACGTTCGCCAAAAGCGAGCCGTCGGTCGGTGCGGTGGTGGCCAGCTGGACGCTTGAGCGAAAAAAAGGGCGCTCGGGGCTTGAGCACATTCTGTCGCGCGCGGCGTCCGGAAAGAAGTGGTCGGCGGGATATGTGGCATATTTGATTACCGGAACCAACGATCTTTCGGCGGCCGATCGGCTGTTGGACATGCGCCTCTATTCCGAGCGCAGAGCGGTGCGTCAGCCGGGGCTGACCACGATGCCGATGCTCAAACGCTTTCGCGAAGATCTGCACTTGTATCCCGGTACCTTCGGGAACAACCTTGGCCGCGGAATCTCCTTCCAGGCGGCGATAAGATTGTCGCAGCAGCCGGACATCAGGTTCTGTGCTTATCGGCAGGCCTACCGGGTGCGCATAGCGGCGGTGGGGCGCGATGAGCGAATGCTTGAGATTTGCAAGGCGTATGAGGAGTTTTTGCTGGCACTGAGCAAAGGCGAAAAGCCGGGAAAACTTACAGCTTTGCTGTTGAAGGCAGACAATCTCCGTCTGCGGCTTGAAGGCGAACTCGGCGGATAAAAGCCGTCCGCGGCGGGTTTGATTGTTCTTCGCCGTGCGCTACGTGAGGGCAGGCCGGTATTTATTGCTTCTTGTCAAATTGGTTTTATGATAGAATCGCAAACGTGTCCAAACAAGTAAATAGAATTTGCTACGATCGGCAAAAGGTACGCTCCTGGTTTTGCGAAGAGATTTGGTTCCGAAGTCTGAAAAGAGCGGGAATTGTCCCTGATGACATCGGTACCAAGTGGTTTCTCGCCGCAGGAAAACGGTTACGCCCGATTCTCGCCGCCGGCGTCTACTCTTCGCTCGGCGGATGCGATGATGATGTCGCCATTCCTATCGCTCTGGGCGTGGAATGCTTTCATAAGGCCTCGTTGATTCATGACGATATCGAGGACGGGGATACGATGCGCTACGACCAGCCATCGGTTCATGCCGAATACGGAGTGCCTTTGGCCATTAATGCCGGCGACTGGTTGCTTGGGGCTGGTTATGCTCTCATCAGTTCGGCCGCGTTGCCGGGCGCAGTGTGTGCCGAATTGGTGCGCCTCGCCGCCTGGGGACACGCGGAACTCGCTCGGGGGCAGGGCGATGAATTGGCGTTTTGTTTCCATCCGCATCCGATTGCACTCGAGAAGACGATTGAAATATACGAGCGGAAGACCTCTGCCGCGTTCAATGTCGCATTGCAATGCGGAGCTGTAGCTGCGGGCATGAAGCCTGAAAAGCGGGCGATACTCGCCCGTTTCGCCCGCGCGTGGGGAATCGCATTTCAGATTCGCGACGATGAAGAGGATGTCGTCTCGATAAAAGGGCGCACCTCCGATTTGTGCGCATTGCGCCCGACGGCGTATCTTGCAATGGCGTGTCGTTCGCGTTCATCGGATTTGTGTAAAGCGCTTGCCGAAGCTTGGAACGGAGGCGACAAGGAACGCAGACGGCTGGGGCGTTCCATCGCCGGATCGGCGATTCCCGGCCGGGTCGCCAAGCTTGGGCTTGAATATGAAGCGGCGGCAGAATTTTACCTTTCAAAACTTCCGGCCGGTCCTAGAAAAATGATTAAGGGGCTGTTGTCGAAACCGTAAATCAGCAAAATTCGAAAAGGGGCGATGAAATGAGCAAAGTCGGCATTGTAATGGGTAGCAATTCAGATTGGCCGGTAGTGAAAAAGGCGGCGGAAACGCTTGCCAAGTTCGGTGTCGAATTCGAGGTGCGGGTGATATCTGCGCATCGTACGCCGGATGTGGCGGGCGAGTATGCCTTGAGCGCCGAAGCGAGAGGATTGGGAGTGATTATCGCTGCCGCCGGAGGCGCGGCACATCTTGCCGGCGTTTTGGCTGGGCATACGGTCCTGCCGGTCATTGGGTTGCCGATAGCCGGAGGCGCGCTCAATGGCATTGATGCTTTGTATGCCACGGTACAGATGCCGTCGGGGGTTCCGGTGGCGACGGTCGCGGTCAACGGTGCTGCTAATGCCGCATTGCTCGCTGTTCAGATTCTGGGCACGGCGGAGAAGACATTGCGCGACAAATTTCGCGAACACAAGAAATCAATGCGCGAAAAGGTAATAGCGGCCGATGCCGAAATGGCAAATGCAGCAAAGGAGTTTGTCAATGTTTAAAGATTGGTCACGTCGCACATTTATCAAAACCTTGTCCGCAGGTGGAGCGATTCCAGTTGCGCTGCCGGTTTTGACTTCAGGTTGTTCCAGCTCATGCGAGAAAAAAGCGAGGGTGGTTATCATTGGCGGCGGCGCGGCGGGTCTGAGTCTGGCGGCACGGTTGCGCCGCAGCGCACCGAATTTGAAGCTGCAACTCGTAGATCCGGCCGAAAAGCAGTTTTATCAGCCGGGATTTACTTTAATCGGCGGCGGAGTTTACGAAGCCGATGAGGTGTGGAAGGAACAGAAGGATCTGATTCCTGATGGCGTGGAATGGATACGCAAAAGCGTACGCAGGGTGAATCCCTCGGCGAAGACCGTTGAATTGGATGACGCGACCCGTCTCCAGTATGACTTTCTTGTGCTGACACCGGGTATTCAGCTGAACTGGCGCGGCGTGGAAGGTATCACCTATAAAACGCTCGGAGCAGGCAATGCTCACTCGATTTATGATTGGAAAGGGGCGCAGAAAACCTTCGCTGCGATGAAGGAGTTTGCGGTCAAGGGTGGTAAAGGCGTTTTCGTTGACACCTATACCAAGCTCAAGTGCGGCGGCGCACCGAAAAAAATCTGTTTGATGACAGAACATCGCGCAAGAAAGGCCGGTACGCGCGACCGGCTGGATATCGCCTACTATACGGCGGAGAAGGACCTTTACGATGTAAAGTATTTCACGCCGCGCCTGAAGGAGATTTACAAGGAGCGCAACATTCCATTTACCGCCAATATGCGCGTGACCGGAGTGGATACTGCATCGAAGAAGGTTTATTTCGAAAAAATCGAGAAAATCGAGCGCAAAGTTAAAAACGAACAGACCGGAGTTGAGGAGACCGTGGTTGAGAAGCGAACCACTTCCTTGGTCAAGGGTTACGATTTTCTCCATTTCGCTCCGCCGCAGAGCGCACCGGATTTTGTTCGAGAATCGGGATTGGGTTGGAAAACCGGAAAGTTCGCAAGAGAAGCCTGGGTTGAAGTGGACAAGCATACCTTGGTGCATCGGGGGTGGGACAATATCATTTCGTTCGGTGATGTGGCTGGAATCCCAACCAGCAAGACCTCGGCGGCGATTCGCATGCAGTTGCCGGTTGCCGAGCGGAATCTCATTTCGTTGATTGAAGGCAGTGCGCCGGAGGCCAAGTACGACGGGTATGCGGCCTGTCCTATCATCACCGATTATGGTCATGTCCTGCTTTGCGAATTCGATTACGATAAAAAAGAGAAGATATCTTTCCCGTTTTCGATGCTGGACATGTCCAAGGAGCAGCGGGCGGCGTGGTGGCTTAAAGTGTATGTGCTTAAGCCAATGTATTTTCACGGGATGCTTCGTGGTCTGATGTGATGCGTGGGCTGATTGACAGTTTTTTGGACTATGTCCGTTATGAGAATGGATGCGCCGAAAATACTGCCATTGCCTATTCGTCCGATTTGGATTTCTTTCTGTCGTTTTTGGCGTTGCGCGGCGTGAGGAGCTGGCACGAGGTGAATGCTTGCCATATACAGGCGTTTCTTGAGTCGGAGCATTCTTCGGGCGCCAAAGCCTCTACCTGCGAAAGACGTCGCGTAGCGATAAAGATGTTTTTCAGTTATCTTGCCGGAGCCGGGCGAATCGAGGAGAATCCCGCCGATGCGGTTGGATCCATCCGCCGCCGGAAGGTTTTGCCGCGGGTGCTCACCGGGAAGGAGATGGAGCTGCTTCTTGAATCTGTTTGCGGGGTTTCGGTCTACGACATCCGCGATCGGGCTATGCTTGAGCTGATGTACGCCTGCGGACTCAGGGTTTCCGAAGTGGTAAAGCTGTCTCTTTCGGATTTAAATCTGGGCGAGGGGATGCTACGTTGCCGCGGGAAGGGATCGAAGGTGCGGACGGTACCGGTAGGGGAAGAGGCGAAGAGACGGGTTGAGCTGTATCTGAACGAAAGTCGTCCGTTGTTCGCCAGGCGGGCGATGATTCGGCCCGAGGTGTTTCTCACGCGTTACGGGATGCCTTTTACCCGCCATGGTGTTTCGCAGATGCTGCAGGAGCGCGCAACGGCTGCCGGGCTGGAGCAGAAGTTGTCGCCGCACATGATTCGCCACTCGTTTGCAACAGATTTGCTCTCAAACGGAGCGCAGATACGTGCAATTCAAGAGATGCTTGGCCATGCCGACATCTCAACCACGCAGATATATACCCATATTGATAATGCAAGGCTCTTGGAAATACACAAGCGGTTCTTTGAGCATGATAAGTAAAAGTGGCCGACCGATTCCACCGGATCGGGTATAGAACGCTTGAGCCTTAATGCTTCTCATCTGGAATTTCCATATTTCCGATAACTATGCTGAGATTACGGTGCGGATGATAATTTGGGCCCAGGTGGCGTACTTCGCCATTGCCTGTGGTGGGTGAGTTGTGATACGATATTGCTGTCTGCACTACCTGACGAGCGGTGCGTGTGCACCGGTGGAGCTTACCACGTGGATTGCGGCTGTCGCCGATGGCGGCTTGGAGTCGATCGTCTGGGCATATTCATCTGATAAATAAGACGGGAGGCCAACGATGGACGCCTCGCTTGCATGGAACGATTTTGTTAAAGGCCCTTGGCAAAATGAAATAAATGTGCGCGATTTTATCCAGCGCAACTACACCCCATACGATGGAAATGCCGATTTCCTCGCCGGACCTACTGAACGCACCCGTAAAATCGCCGCCAGATTCCATGAGTTGCTGGACAAGGAAAATGCCAGTGGCGGTGTGCTCGGCGTCGATACCCAACGCATTTCATCGCTTTGCACCTATCGCGCCGGTTATCTCGAGCGCGATCTTGAACTGATTGTCGGTTTGCAGACCGAAGAGCCCCTCGTTCGCGGTGTAAACCCCTTCGGCGGTCTGCGCATGGCCCGTCAGGCCGCGGAGGCCTACGGATATAAACTCTCCGAAAACATCGAAAAGGCTTTCGAATATAAAACCACGCACAATGACGGCGTTTTCCATGTCTATCCCCCGACCATCCGTGCCCTGCGCTCGCACCATGTGCTGACCGGACTGCCCGACGCCTATGGGCGCGGTCGTATAATCGGCGATTACCGCCGCGTGGCACTCTACGGTGTAGATTTTCTCATCGAATGCAAAGAACGGGATAAATTGGCGCTTTCGGAAGAGCTGCCTGAAATGAGCAATGACGATGTGGTTCGTTGCGAGGAGCTGTGGAAGGAAATCGACTTCCTGAAAAAACTCAAAGAGATGGCGTTACTCTACGGCTACGACATTTCTCAACCCGCAACCAATGTCCGCGAGGCGATTCAGTGGCTTTACTTCGGATATCTGGCCGCAGTTAAAGAACAGAACGGCGCAGCGATGAGTCTCGGGCGAACCTCGACTTTTATCGACATCTATGCCGAACGAGATCTCAAAGCGGGACGAATCACCGAGGAGGAAGTGCAGGAGCTGATGGACGATTTCGTGCTGAAGCTTCGCATGGTACGGCAGTTGCGCACACCGGAATACAACGAGCTGTTTGCCGGCGACCCCAATTGGGTTACGGAATCGATTGGAGGCATGGGGTGCGACGGACGTACACTGGTGACAAAAAACTCCATGCGCATGCTTCGCACTTTGGAGAACCTGGGCAGCGCCCCCGAGCCGAACATGACCGTGCTGTGGTCGGAACATCTGCCGGAAGGCTTCAAGAAATACGCCGCGTTCATTTCCATCTCCACCGGGGCCGTACAATACGAGAACGATGATCTGATGCGTTCAATGTACGGCGACGACTATGCAATCGCCTGTTGCGTCAGTGCGATGAAGGTCGGCAAGCAAATGCAGTATTTCGGCGCCAGATGCAATCTTCCGAAGGTGATATTGCTTGCCATCAACGGCGGCCGCGACGAGATTTCAGGCCGGCAGATCGCACCGGAAAATTCTCCGCTGGAAGGCGTGTTGGATGCGAATGAGGTCGAGACTCGGTTTTGGCAATATCTTGAATGGGTCGCCGGATGGTATGTCAAGGCGATGAACATCATCCATTCAATGCACGATCGCTACGCTTACGAAAAAATCCAGATGGCATTGCACGATACCGATGTCGAACGCCTGATGGCCTTCGGAGTGGCGGGACTTTCGGTGGCGATAGATTCGCTTTCCGCCATCCGCCATGCCAAGGTTACCCCCGTGCGCGACGAGCGCGGTCTTACCGTCTCATTCAAAATCGACGGCGAATACCCCTGCTACGGCAATGACAATCCCGAAGCGGATGAAATCGGACGGGAGATTCTGGGGCGCTTTATCGAAATGCTGCGCCGCCATCCGGCTCACCGCAACGCCGTTCACACACTGTCGGCGTTGACCATCACCTCCAATGTGATGTATGGCAAGAACACGGGGGCGACCCCCGACGGGCGAAATGCCGGCGAGCCGTTCGCCCCCGGCGCAAACCCAATGCACGAGCGCGATAGCCACGGCGCGATTGCCTCGCTCAATTCCGTCGCCTCCATGCCTTACGAGTGTTGCAGGGATGGAATTTCCAACACCTTTTCCGTCATCCCCGTCGCCCTGGGGCCAGACATCGATGGCAGGGTGGAGAATCTGGTCCAGCTGATGACAGGATATTTCAAGCGCGGTGCGCACCATCTGAATGTGAATGTGCTCGACCGCGAGAAACTGCTCGACGCTCAGGCTCATCCGGAAAAGTATCCGCTGCTCACCATCCGCGTGTCCGGATATGCGGTGCACTTCGTCAAACTGTCGAAGAAACATCAGGACGAGGTAATCTCAAGAACCTTTCACGGGTCAATGTGAAAATCCATTCTATCGAGTCGATGGGGGCGGTCGACGGTCCAGGTTTGCGCTGCGTGATTTTTCTGCAGGGCTGTCCAATCCGTTGCCGCTATTGTCACAATCCCGATACGCGTCCGTTCGGCGGCGGCGTTGAAATTTCGGAATCCGAGCTGCGCCGCCGATTGTCGCGCATGCGCGATTATTTCGGACGGTCGGGAGGCGTTACCATCTCCGGGGGAGAACCGCTGGCAAACCTTGAGGCATGCGCTGCAATCGCAGACATCTGCCGCGCTGAAAAAATTCACCTTGCCATCGATACCGCTGGCGCTTTTGCCGATCCCGAAAATCCGACCGCCGCGCTGGAGGTGGCATCTCGGGCGGATATGTTGCTGTTGGATATCAAACATCCCGACACCGAGGTTTGCAGAAGGCTGACTGGACGGGGAAATGAGGGGGCTCTGGCGTTACTTGAGCGGGCGCAGAGAGTCGGTCAACGGGTCTGGATACGCCATGTCGTAACGCCTGGCTGGAGCAACGACGAACAATCGATCTCGATGTTGCGCAAACTGCTTGAGCCGTATAAATGTATCGAGAAAGTGGAGCTGATCGCATTTCACCGACTCGGGTGTGAAAAGTACAGCGAGCTCGGTCTTGAATATCCGATGGGCGATGCCGCAGATCTGGCGCCGGCGGAGCTTGCCCGCTGGCGTAGCTTTTACGAGTCGCTCGGAAAGGGGAGTTGAAATGGGAAAGGGCAGCGATATTCCGGTAACCATGGCCTCCGCGCCTTGAAGAATGCAAAGGTGGATGTCGCCAGAATGTAAAAAGCGCCCCCGGAATGGGAGGCGCAAATCGCATCGTGCCGTTAATCGTTCAGGCTGATGCCGATGACTTCGAGAATGCGCGACAGGTCGTCGTTATTGAAGAAGTCGATTTCCAGCGAGCCTCTGGCGCGTTTCCCGTTGGCATACGATTTACTGGAATTGACGCGTACCGAGGTTCCGAAATGGCGATGCAGACGGTCGCTGAGATCGCGTACATATTCATCCGGCAAGTCCGGTTTTGCCGTCGATGCTTTTTCCGCCGTTTCATTCCTGTTTGCGATCAGCCGCTCAAGCCGGCGGACTGAAAGTCCGTCGCTTACGCACTTGCGGGCCAGAATGGTCTGCTCGGTTGCGCTGTCAAGGGTGAGCAGCACTTTTGCATGTCCCATCGAAAGCGTGTTCTTTGAGATCATCTGCTGAACTTCTTCCGGCAGATCAAGCAGCCGCATCAAATTCGTGATGGTTGCGCGGGCCTTGCCGACATGCTGCGCGATTTGTTCCTGAGTCAGTTTGAACTCTTCTGAAAGCACCCGGTATCCTTCGGCCTCGTCAATCACATTCAGATTTTCGCGCTGGATGTTTTCAATCATTCCCGAGATTGCGGCGCGGCTGTCCGATGCGTTGGTGATGATGACTGGGACCTTGATCAGGCCGGCTTTGAGCGCTGCGCGCAGACGGCGTTCGCCGTAAACCAGCTCATACCGCCCAGACGCCAGGCGCCGGCAGGAAAGCGGGGTTATGATACCGTTCTCTTCTATCGAGGCGGCCAACTCGGCGATCGTTTCTTCGTTGAAGATCGAGCGCGCCTGCCACGGCGAACGGTCGATCTGTGCAATCGGAACCTCGAGGAATTTCTCTTCGCTCTTCGGCGGCTCCGGCACAACCGGCGCCGGAGCTGGAGCGGGGGTTTGGGGTTTGATCAGCGAATCCAAACCTCTTCCCAGTCCGCGAGACCTGTTGGCAGCTGCTTGGACCGGAGCTTTTACCGCTTTTATTTTATCGGTGCCGATGAGACCGCTTTTTTTCTGCACTGTCTTCTTTTTGCTGGGCTTTTTGTCACTCATGGATAGATTCCCGTATGGTTGAGGCCTGTGGTTTCGGGAAGGCCGAACATGAGGTTCATGTTCTGAAGCGCAGATCCGGCCTGTCCCTTCATGAGATTGTCAATATGCGAGACGACTCGGAGTCGATTCGTGCGAGAGTCGACGCTGATGACAAGATTGCAGTAGTTGGTACCGCGCACGTAGATGGTACCCATGTCGGTTGTCGACGAATACACTCTGACAAAAGGACTGTCGCGGTAGAAGTCGCGATAGATTTCAAGCACTGTCTCTTCGCTCAGCGGTTCACGGAGCGATCCGTACAGAGTGGAAAGAATGCCGCGGCAGACCGGAACGACCTGTGCGGTAAAGGTGATCCGGTAATCCTCTCCGCTCTGGAGCGCGAGTTCGCGTTCAACCTCGCAGACATGCTGGTGCCCGGAGAGTCGGTATGCGTTCATGTTCTCATATCGCGCCGGGTAGTGGAAAGTAGGCTTCTCTTTTTTGCCTGCACCCGAAATGCCGGATTTGCAATCGCAAATCACGCTTGCAGGTTCGATGATGCGCGCTTTCGCCGCCGCCGCCAGACCAAGAATGCAAGAACAGGCAAAGCATCCGGGATTTCCGACGATCGAGGCGTTGCGGATTTCATCGCGGTGCAATTCCGCCATGCCGTAGACGCTGCGGCCAAGCAACTGCGGCGAGTTGTGCACCGGGTTCTTCCCGATCCGCGTCGCATAGTCGGCATAGGCGGCTTCATCGTTGAACCGGAAGTCGCCGCTGTAATCGATGACCTTCGCTCCGGAAGCAAGCGCTGCCGGCGCGAGATCCATCCCGACGCGGTCCGGGGTCGAGAAGAAAACGACATCGGATTCCGCGGCGGCGGCAGGATCGTCGGCCGAAAGAATCGGCAAGTCGCAAAATCCGTCAAGATGCGGATAAACCTCGTTGATTTTCCGACCCACCGCTTCACGAGCCACCAGCGCTGTTATTTTGGCTTCGGGGTGGCGCAGCAGCAATTCTGTGATGCCCACTCCGCCGTATCCGGTCGCACCTACGATTTTTGCACGAATCATTTTTCCCTCCGTCTTTTCGCATCCGCCGGATTATTCGGCTCGTTCGACGACGATGTCTGGATCGACATTGGCGCGCAACGACTCTTCTATTCCCTGTTTGAGCGTCATCATGGCAAACGGGCACGACCCGCAATGCCCGACGAGGCGAAGCCGCACGATTTTGCCTTCAATCGAAACCAACTCCAAATCTCCGCCGTCTGCCTGCAACATGCCGCGCAGTTTTTCAAGCTGTTCTTTTATCTGTTCGTCCATTTCCCAAAAACCTTTCACTTGGTCTTTTTTCGTATCGGTTTGAATTCCAGGGCGGAGTTATCCTTGTTTGCGCGAGCCTCAAGGTGCGCGCCGAGTTTCTCTCCGCTCAAAATCTTTTCAGCAAGCGCATCTTCGACGTGGCGCTCGACAATCCGGCGCAGCGGACGCGCTCCCATCGCCAGGTCGGAATCGCGCCCGATGAGATAGTCGATTGCGCTTTGCGCGAAGGAAAGGGTGCACCCTTTTTCCTTAAGACGCCCGACCACGCCCTCCAGTTCGAGGACGAGAATTTTTTCAATGTCAGCCCGCGTCAGTTTGCGGAATACGACAATGTCGTCAAAGCGGTTCAGCAGCTCGGGCTTGAATACCTGCTTCGCCATGCCGGTCATGCGCGAGCAAAGATGTTCGTAGTCTTCTTTCTCGCTCTGCTGTCCGGCAAATCCCAACCCGCGTCCGTCGGATTCGCCGAATCCGAGATTCGAGGTCAGGATGATTACCGTATTGCGAAAATCGACTTTGCGTCCGAGTCCGTCGGTGAGACGTCCCTCCTCCAGCACCTGCAGAAGAGTGTGCAGAACATCGGGGTGCGCCTTTTCGACTTCGTCAAACAGCACCACGCTGTACGGACGCCTCCGCACTTTCTCGGTGAGCTGGCCTCCCTCTTCGTGTCCGACGTAGCCCGGAGGCGAACCGACGAGACGTGAAACGTTGAAGCGGTCCATGTACTCGGACATGTCGATTTGAATCAGTGCGTCTTCACTTCCGAAGAGTTGTGCCGCCACCGTCTTGGCGAGCAGCGTTTTACCCACTCCGGTCGGTCCCAGAAACAGGAACGAGCCGATGGGACGGTTCGGGTCTTTCAGCCCGGCGCGAGCCCGGCGCAACGAGCGCGCCACGGTGGCGATCGCTTCGTGCTGCCCGACAACCTTTGCGTCCAGCTCCTCCTCCATTTTGAGGAGACGCGCGGCCTCATCGCTGCTGAGACGTTCCAGCGGAATTCCGGTATTGCGTGCAATCACGCGCGCCACGGTTTCCGCACTTACCGGTTTGATGTCGTTTTTCTGTTTTTCATGCCATTGGGCAAGGAGCTTTTCAAGTCTGTCTTCCTCCTCGCACTCTTCGTCGCGCAATCTCGCCGCTTCTTCGAATTGCTGTCGCTCGATCGCTTCGGTTTTTGCCCGTTTCAGTTCGGCGATTCTGCTCTCGGCCTGCTTGATTCCGTCGGGGCGTCCGGCGGTATTGACACGCAATGCCGCCCCCGCCTCGTCCATCGCGTCGATTGCCTTGTCGGGAAGCTGGCGCCCGGGCATGTACCGTGCGGTCAGGCGTACGGCGGCCTCCAGCGCTTCGGGTTCGTATGAGACATGGTGGTGTTTCTCATAGCGGGCGGCAATGCCTTGCAGAATCTGAAGCGTTTCGTCTTTGCTGGGTTCATCGACCTTGACGGTCTGGAAGCGGCGCTCGAGCGCCGCGTCCTTTTCGATAAATCTGCGATATTCGGCAAGGGTGGTGGCGCCAATGCACTGAAGCTCGCCGCGGGCGAGGGCGGGCTTGATGATGTTTGCCGCATCCATCGCGCCTTCTGCGCCGCCGGCGCCGACGATGCCGTGCATCTCGTCGATGAAAAGAATGATGTTCTTTTCGCGTTTCACTTCCTGCAGTACGGATTTTATGCGCTCTTCAAACTGACCGCGGTATTTCGTCCCCGCCACCATCAGCGCCATGTCGATGGCGATGACGCGGTACTTGCGAAGTTCTTCGGGAACTTCTCCGGCGGCGATCGCGCGTGCCAGACCTTCGGCGACGGCGGTCTTGCCGACGCCGGCCTCGCCGATCAGCGCGACATTGTTCTTGGAACGGCGCAACAGAATCTCGATTACCCGTTCAAGCTCTTTTTTGCGTCCGATGACCGGGTCAAGCTCGTCTTTTTTTGCGAGTGCGGTCAGATCGCGTCCGAAAGCGTTCAGGGCAGGGGTTTTCCCCTTGCCGGTCTTGCCGCTCGTTTTTTCATGTCCGGTGGGTTCACCGTCTGTCTCCTCTTCGTTCGAATCGTGCGGAGGCGACGTGTCGGGTTCGTCCATTTCGGATTCTTCCTGAGGATTTCCGTTTTTGGGATTGTAGCGGGAGAGCGCCTCAAGAACGGCGTCAAGGTGCACGTCAAGCGCCATAAGCACGTTGGACGCCACGTTCTCGCCTTCGCGCAGAATGGCGACGAGCAAATGTTCGGTGCCGGCCAGCTGAAGCTGCTGGGAACGGGCGTCGGCAATGGCCAGCTGGAGCACTTTTTGCGACCGCGGGGTGTATGGAAGCTCTCCTTTGGTCTTCATGTCGCCGCCGAAACCGATGACGCGCTCGACTTCCATGCGGATGTCTTCAAGCGTGACATCCATATCCTGAAGTATCTGCACGGCCAGTCCTTCGCCAAGGGCACAAAGACCGAGGAGTATGTGCTCGGTACCGATATACGAATGGTTGAATCGGTCCGCCTCCCTTGATGCCAACTGGAGCGCACGCTGCGCTCTGGCCGTAAAATTCATGCTGAGGTTGAAATCGTTCATTTTCAGTTGTCTTTCAAAAAGGATAGTTTCTCATAGTATGCGATGTTTGTCAAAGCGGTATGCCTCACTTTTTTCAAAACCTTGACGTTTTTGTCCGGCGGAAAAACGACGGCGTTTTTAAAGGAAGTTTCTTTCAAGGTCGGTCGTGTCGACATAAAACGGACGGGGACACCCCGCGAAGAGAGTGTCGGCCGCCTCCTGCCGTCACCAGACGATTGGGGTTCTGCCGTTGGCGGTGAGATATTCGTTACATTTGCGAAAGTGCCCGCAACCGAAGAATCCGCGGTAGGCGGATAGCGGCGAAGGGTGGGCGCACTCCAGAACCAGATTTTGCCGTCGATCGATAACGCGTCCTTTGCGCTGTGCGTAGGAACCCCACAGCATGTATACGATGTTGCGGTGTGTTTCATTAAGTCGGGCGATGGCACTGTCGGTAAATGTTTCCCATCCGCGCCCCTGATGGGAGCCGGCGCAATTTGCGCCTCCGGCGACGGTAAGAGTGGCATTGAGCATCAGCACCCCCTGATCGGCCCAATGGGAGAGATCGCCGTCCCGGGTGGAAAATGACGTGCCGTATTCGCATTCCAGCTCCTTGTAGATGTTGGCCAGCGATGGCGGCAGGGGAACACCGCGGGGGACGGAGAAGCAGAGTCCGTGGGCCTGGCCGGGATTATGGTAGGGATCCTGTCCGATGATTACCACCTTTACCTTATTGAATGGGGTACGGTTGAAAGCTTCGAATATCTGGCGCGGAGGGGGATAAACGGCATGGGATCGGTATTCTTCTTTGACGAATTCGGCAAGTGCGGCAAAGTACGCCTGTTGGAACTCGCCGGAAAGGGCGAGTTTCCAGGATTCCTCGATTTTGACCTCCATAAGCACCATCCTTATATTCAAACATCGCCGATTCCGGGAAAAGAATGTCCCTGGGTGGGGAATCTTCACCGGTGAACGCTAGCAAACGCAACAGCCTGATTATATCAAAGTGTGACAAAAATGAAGAATGAAAAATGAAGAATGAATAGTGAAAAATTGCTTGCCTTCGCCTCAGAGAACTGATGACCAAAGCCCAAAAGTCTCACCAAGTATGCGTGTGAGATTACGGTGCGGATGATAACTCTGAGAGGTACGAGGATTTTGCGTCCTTTAATTCACCGGGCGGAACAAAGGACGCTATCTTTTCGTATTATGCTTGTTATTAACGCATTTTATGGCTATAATACAGTTGCAGAATGTCAAATGTATACGATTGTGAGAAAAGGAATTACGCATGAGCAACTACACTGGTTTTCCAAAAGGCAAGTTTATGATGCATAATTGGATAACGGTCGGATTAGGCCTTGTCGCCTTAGCCGTTTATGCCATGACATTGTCTTACGGAGTGTACCCCGGCGAATCTGCCCAGTTGATCGCACAGGCGGCCGGACTGGATAGCGCTTCCCTTCCGCTCCATCCGATCTGGTCCTGGCTCATCGGCAAAATAGCGTCCGTTCAATTTATGGATATCGCCGTCCGGTTGAATCTCTTCAGCATGCTCTGCACTGTGTTTTCCGGCATGCTCCTCTATCGGATAATGAGCTTTTTCGTCAAGGACATCATAATCGAAGAATACTCTGTTGAATACTCCGAACGAACCGCGATACTCGCCGGAGTCGTGACAACGGTGGCCTATCTTTTTTCCATGCCGGTATGGCAAAGCGCCACGCGCCTGCAGTATCAAAGCTTCGATATGCTTTTGCTGTTCTCCTCCGTCACGGCATTGATGCTTTATGCGCGTCGACCGGGCTTTTTGCCGTTTATGCTGTTTGTTCTCCTCTACGGCGCCGGTCTGGCAGAGTCTCCGATGTTTTTCGCCGTTTCTCCCATCATCGGCGGCTTGATCATCTACATTCTCTACAAAAACAGTATGTGGTCGGTGAAACGCGCCGCCGCATTCCTGTTCGCGATTGTTTTCATCGGTCTGCTCGGCTACTACCTCTCATGTCGCTCGTTCTTTCTGGCGCATGGTGCTGATTTCAACTTTACCGGCTGGACCGACGTGTTTCGTCAGGTGTTGCGTTCCCACGTCAAAGAATATGCCACTGCACTTCCCCATGTGAGCTGGTTGGTTTTGCTTTTGACCGGCTTTATTCCGTGGTTTGCCGGCATGTTCGCTTCGTTCCGCTCGTTGAACAACGAACGCTCGTGGAGCCAATATATGCTTCACCTGGCAATGACCATCTTTACAATTCTCGGTCTCGCCAACACGCAGATATCCCCTTGGGCGATTCTCTCACCGTCCGGACGTCTTCCGGTTGTCTACTATACGATGATCGCCATGACCACCGGCTACCTCGTTGCCTATTGGTATATGATGCTGAAGGTCAAGCACCACAAGCGCGGTTCAGACGTCAAGCCCACCACCAAGGCCGCCGGCGACTGGCTCGGACTGCTGCTCGCCTATCCGCTCGCGGTATTCGTTGCGCTGGTTGCGATTATCAACTCCGCCGACTGCCGCGGTTCGCGCGGAGCGTTCGCCGACGAGTGCGCCAAAGAGATCATCTCGCGCCTCGATTCTCGCACTTGGTTCATCGGTGACGGCGTGCTCGACGCACATCTGCGCCTCGTCGCACTTGAACAGGGGCGAAAGCTCAACGTCATCAGTCTGCACCGCGACATGGATGAGGATTATCTCCACGGACTTTCCAAGTTGATAGCCGAGGAGGAGCTGTTCAAAGGTTCGGATCTGAAGCGGATGCAGCATACCTTGGAACTCGGTATTTTGCCCTTCCTTCAGGACTGGTTTGAATCGGACAAGGATATTGCGTCTAAAGTGGCCGTATTCGGCGTGCCGGACTTCTGGTATTCCGGCAACCACACTCCCAATCCGGAATACTTCTTTTTCGGAGGAACGACGAACATTCTGGCCGAGGCGGATTCACCGCGCTATTCCGAATATCGCAAATTCTGGGAGAAGATGCTGGCAATTCTTCCCAATGCGGACAAGACCGAGCTTTCCTCTCCGGTCATCCGGATTCGCGAAAATCTGCGCCGCCATCTGGGGTTCGTCGCCAACAATTTCGGCGTGATGCAGGAGGATGTTGCGGCGCAGCTGCGCCAAATCGACAAGAACGATCCGCGTATCGTCAAGCTTGAGGAAAACGCCTTCCGCACCTACAATGAAATTCGCGAGAAGATCGCCCCGGACAACATCTCGGCGATGTTCAATCGTTTCGAAATGGCTCGCCGAGGGGTGGAAATCGCCAGCGCGCAGAAAGATGTCATCGAACGCGAACTGAAGAATTTTATCAATAACGTCAAGCACCGCTATCCATTGTATTCGCTTTCGCGTATTTACGGGTATGTTCGGTCTCCCGAGCTGTTCGCGCGGCTCGGCTGGGGGTGGGCGCTGTCGGGGCAGACCGGCGCTGCGCTGGCTGGTATCCGAAGCGCGGTTCATCTGCTTCCCAACGAAAAGAGTGGAACCATCCTCTCTTCGCTGGCCAACATCTACCGGATTTCCGGCGAATTTGAAAAGTCGGAGAATACATACCGCAAGATGCTCGAGTCGAATCCCGACGATGAAGCGGCGATGTTGGGTCTGGTTCGTCTGTCGGTGCAGAAGGGATCGCTTGATCAGGCCCGCAGCTGGCTTGAAAAGGCGGCAAAGAACAACAAAGGACGCGGTGCGCTTGGTGTGGAGTGGGCAACCATCCATATCATGAACGGGGATATCCAGCGCGCTCGCGTGGCCCTGCAGGAAGCGACCGACATGCAGCCCAAGAATCTCCGTGCGTGGGCGATGCTCGCACTGGTTCAGATTCAGCAGGACGAACTTGACGAGGTCGAGAAGGTCACCCTTCCGCGAATGGAGAGTATCGCCGGCACTTCAAACAACTACTATCTCCAGATCGGTCATGCCCAGCTGGCGATGCGCCGCACCGATTCGTTGAAGGGCGACAACCTGCTGGCGATGCAGCGTAAAGCGCGTTCGCACTTTATTCGAGCCTCAAGCCTGCGCCCCGACATTCCCGGCGTGAAAGATATGATCCTGCGTCTCGACATGGCGATGAACGATCGCAGGGACGGTGAGCTTCATGCGCGCCAGATATTGCGCATCGACCGCCGTCATGCGCTGGCCAACTACATTCTCGGTTCGCTGCGCCTGCAGGAGGGCGAATACGGCGAGGCGGAGGATTTTCTCCGCCGTAGTGTTGAAAGCGCTCCTTCGTCTGCCGCGCTCAACGACCTTGCCGAGGTATTGCGCCGCATCCGCCGTTTTGATGATGCCGAACGCTTCGCTCGTCAGTCTGTTGAAAAATCGCCGAAACTCTATGTCGCATGGGAAACACTCGGCGTGATCATTCTCGAACGCGGAGGGGATTTGAACGAGGCGCGCAGATGCATAGAGAAGGCGATTTCCCTGTT
This sequence comes from Kiritimatiellia bacterium, assembly GCA_045540275.1. Taxonomy (GTDB): domain Bacteria; phylum Verrucomicrobiota; class Kiritimatiellia; order RFP12; family UBA1067; genus RGIG8368. The sequence continues at coordinate 18,952 of JAZQGX010000259.1, forward strand.
CAAGGATGATTGGCGGGTGCACATCTCGCTTGCGCGCGTTCTTATCAAACAGCAGGAAATTGAGCAGGCCAGAGCTCTGATTGCGGAAATCCGCCGCAATTCCTCGTCTCTTTCCAGATACGATTTGGATGTGTTGGATACGGTTTCCGCAGAGGCGTCCACGGCAAAGATTAAAAAATAGACATGAAACAGATCCCATCTTCCGACAGTCACCTGCTTTTCTGGGCAGGTGACTCTTTGCATATCGAATTGAAATTGGATGCACCCCGGTCCGGTCGTGCGGTATTTAGATGCAATATCGGAGCGGCTCACCGCCGCCGGCAGGAAATCATCCAAAACACCGAAATCGGGGCTCCGATGCTTTGTCACGATTGGCGAGATATCCCAATGCGCGAAACTGCTCCCGGGTGCTTTTCGGCGGATGTCGATCTTGCCGAGGTAGGCATTTTCTCGGGGAAAGCCTGTTTTTTTCCGGACGGGTCGACAGAGCCGGAATGGCCCGAAGGCGGAAATCTTGCAATCAAGGTCGAGCCTGCACATACCGCATCGGGAAATACCATGTATACGGCATTTGTGCGTTTGTTTGGCGATTCTCCGGCCCATACGCACCGCACCGAGCAGACGGCCGAAGCCGAGCGGCGTCTCGATGCCGACGGGTATACGGTGATTCCGCCGTCCGGAACTTTTCGCGATTTAATCCGCAAGCTCGATGTGATTATGGACCAGATGAATTTTCGCATCGTTCAGCTACTGCCCATCCATCCTGAACCAAGCGTCTATGCCAGAATGGGGCGGTTCGGTTCCCCGTTCGCATCGCTGGATTTTATGTCGGTCAATCCCGAGTTGGCCGAATTCGACACCAAGGCGACGCCGCTCGACCAGTTTCGCGAGCTCGCCGATGCCGTGCACGGCCGCGGCGGATACCTCTATATCGATCTACCGGCCAATCACACCGGTTGGGCATCCACGCTTCAGACGCACCATCGGAACTGGTTCAGGCATGCGCCTGACGGTTCAATAGTTTCGCCCGGCGCCTGGGGAGTGGTATGGGAGGATCTGGCGGAGCTTGATTATTCGTCCCCGGAGCTCCGGGCATACATGGCAGATGTGTTTTTGTTCTGGTGCCGCAACGGAGTTGACGGTTTCAGATGCGATGCCGGGTACATGATTCCGGTTGGCACCTGGCGGTACATAGTGGCGAGAGTTCGCGAGGAATTCCCGGATGCCGTCTTTATGCTTGAAGGTCTGGGAGGCCCGGTCGATACTACTAGGCGTCTGCTTGAGGAGGCCGGGCTGAATTGGGCGTATTCGGAGATATTCCAAACCTACGACCGACCGGCGATGGACTCGTATCTTCCCGGCGCCATCGCGCTCGCCGAATCTTGCGGTCCGCTGATTCATTTTGCCGAAACGCATGACAACAACCGGCTTGCCGCATCTGGTGAGGTTTTTGCCAGGATGAGGGTGGCGATGTGCGCACTTCTTTCTCATCAAGGGGCGTTCGGAATCAGCAACGGGGTCGAGTGGTTCGCCACGGAAAAGATTGATGTGCATGGTCGCAGCTCATTGAATTGGGGGGCGGAGAGAAACATGGTGCCGATGCTCGGCAAGCTCAATTGGATGTTGCTCGTGCATCCCTCGTTCGGTCCCCGGATTAAATTGGAACTGGTTACTCGCTCTCAGGGGGCGGCGTTTGCGGTTGTTCGCCGTGCGGACGATTATCGAAACAATCTGCTGGTTCTGGTCAATACCGATACTTATAACGACGCTGCGGTAGAGTGGGACGCTTCGGTCTTTCCCGCAGACGAGGTGCTGTATCCGATTTTCGGCATTTATGCTCAAGAGTCTCTGGCGCAAGGGACGAACCAATGCCGTTTGGCGCCGGGGGAGGTTCTATGTCTCGGACTGCGCCAGAGTCTGGCCGACTTCCCCAATCCGTTGCCTGCGCGTCAAGCGTATCTTGCGGCAATGCGCGACGGAGCGAAGGATCTGCCGTGGACGATTACTCGCGTTTCTTGGCCGGATGACGCCGGACGGGCGGTGCCGATGCCGTTCGGCAACCGCTTGAAGATTCGGGCACCGTTCCCCTTTGCGCTTCGTATGACCGGTGCGTCAGGCGAGGTGTTGGCAGTGGAACGCTCCTTCCCTTCAGGGGAACCGGGCGTCCATATGGTGGCATTGCCCGGAATTCGGCGAAAGGTGCAGAAGGCCGAACGCTGTCGGTTTGAAGTGACGATGTTCGCTCCTTCCGGAGCGGATCGCCGCATTGGGCATCTTGATTTACTCCCGGCCCGGCAACCGCACCGGTTTCTGCCCGAACCGACACCCGATTCGCTGGTCGTTTTGTCGAACGGAGCGGGGGCGATGGCATATGCGCATCGCGCATGGAGCGTGGCGGAGAGTCAATATAATTGTCTGTTGGCGGTCAACTGCGACGAGAATGTGCCAGTTGACAAGATGGTATTCTGGACGCGCTGCCGGGCATGGATCCGTCGCCAGGGATTTTCTGCGGCGGTAGACTCTTCGTGTATGACCGGGTGTGAATCCGATTCGTCCGGCAAGTATGCGCTCTGGCATTTCCGAGTACCGTGCGGCATGGGCAAATGGGTTCCTCTGACCTTCCGTCTCGAATTGGCGGAGATGAAAAACGCAGTACGGCTTCAGTGTTTCCGTACTGAATCCGGTGCGGTCGATGCGTTGTCCGAAGATGTTCCGGTTACATTGATTCTGCGGCCGGATATCGAATGGCGCTCGTTCCATATGGTAACCAAGGCGTATGCTGGATGCGAGCATCATTTTCCTGGGTGTGTTGTGGCAGATGTTGCCGGCGATGGTTTTGATTTTGCTCCGGACAATCATAAATTGACGATGAAAATCGACGGGGGCAAATTTATGCGCGAGACGGAGTGGACGTACAATGTGCATCATCGGATTGAAGCGGAGCGTGGGCTTGAGGCGAACGGCGACCTCTTTTCTCCGGGATGGTTTTCGGCTGAGCTTGTGGGTGGGCGAAGCGCGACGGTAACCGCCGGAATAGCGGAGGAGGTCGCGTCCGCCGCATTTTCAGAAACGTCGATGTCGGCGCCCGCTGACGACTTTGCAGAGATGCTGCGAAAGAGTCTGTCTCTCTTTGTGGTCAAGCGCGATCATCTGAAGACGATTATAGCCGGTTATCCCTGGTTTCTTGATTGGGGGCGTGATACGCTGATCGTTTTGCGGGGAATGATTGCTGCCGGGATGGAGGAGCATGGTGCAGCGATCATACGCGAGTTCGGCCGGTTTGAAGAGCGTGGAACGCTTCCGAATATAATTCACGGCAATACGGTGGGAAACCGCGACACTTCTGACGCTCCGCTGTTGTATTGTCTGGCGGTGGTTGAGCTTGCGCAGATAAGACCTTCCATCTGGCGCGAAAAAACGGATGGGGAACGCACGGTTGAAGATGTTGTCAGGTCGATAGTGGACAATATTGTTATCGGCACTCCGAACGGGGTGAAAGAGGACGTGGCCAGCGGATTGGTCTATTCGCCGCCGCACTTTACTTGGATGGATACCAATTATCCGGCTTGCACCCCGCGGGCGGGTTATCCGGTGGAGATTCAGGCGTTGTGGGCGAAGGCGTTGGAGACTGCGGCTGAACGCTTTGGTGGAAAATATTGCGAAAAAGCGGCGTTGACCCGAAATTCGATAATGCGGTTTTTCAAAATGTCAAACGGTGGATATGCCGATTGCCTACGGGCTGCACCCGGGGTTCCGGCTGCGGAGGCCGAGGTTGAGGATACAATACGACCCAATATGCTGTTTTTGGCGACGCTGGGAATCGTGGGACGAGAGGAGTGCGAGTCTATCTTGCGAGCTTGCGAATGCTTGCTGATTCCGGGGGCGATCCGGTCGTTGGCCAACTGCAGCACCAAATGCGATATGGGTATTGAATTCAATGGGCGTATGCTCAACAATCCGCATTATCCGTACCGGGGAATGTATTGCGGCGATGAGGATACCATGCGAAAGCTGGCATATCACAACGGCACGGCGTGGACCTGGCAGTTCCCGATGTACGCCGAGGCGATGGTGATGACTTACGGTAGCCGGTCGAAGGCGACGGCGCAGTCGCTGCTATTGTCTTCAATGGCGCTGGCTGAGGATGGCTGTATCGGGCATCTGCCGGAAATTCTAGATGGAGATTATCCGCATCGACAGCGTGGTTGCATGGCGCAGGCATGGGGGGCGAGCGAGTGGGTTCGCGTTTGGAATTTGTGCCGATAGGGTGCGAGCAACTTCTTACCTTTTACCTCTTACTTCTTACCTTTCTTTAGGTTAGTGCCCCGCCCGCGCTTTGCGCATGAATGTTCATGGAGATAACGTTTTTGACAGGATTTACAGGATTGACGGGATTTTATTAGCACAATAATCTTGTAAATCTTGTTAATCCTGTCTGAAGTTATAGGCAAGAGGTAATAGGTAACAGGTAACAGGTAATAGGTAACAGGTAATAGGTAACAGGTAAGAGGTAATAGGCTCCGCGCCCCTGCGCCTCCTGCGAGAGAAATCTCTGTGCATATTGCTTTCGCTACTGGGAGACTCGGAGATTGGGAGGTTGGGAGATTATCAATTGGAATTGGTAATTGGAATTGGCAACATTAGCACACTGGCAACATTTGAAATGAGATTACGGTGCGGATGATAAAGTTTGCAAGTAGAACAAGTTTGCGAGTGTCAAACTCGCAAACTGTCAAACTGACTCTACTTGCAAACTTTGTTCAAGTTGAGGGAGTTGTGACAGTTTTACAGTTTGGCAGTTTGGCCAGTTGGCAATTGCAGAATGTTGAAATATACCCTTGCCTAAGGGGTGATTTTTTGGTATGATGTCCCTTCATTTTGCACCCAAGTAGGGTGCGAGCATCGATCTTTGAGATCAGAAAGTGAACCAGTGAGCGTCTTGGAAAACAAAGCGAATGGCAATAATAATGCGGCCAGCGGAGCTTCCGCCGGCAACGCAGCGCTTTGTTCCGTCCGCAATATCGGAATCGTGGCCCATATCGATGCGGGAAAAACCACGACAACCGAGCGGATTCTTTTTTACGCAGGGCGCACGCACCGTCTCGGAAACGTAGATGATGGCAACACGGTCACGGACTGGATGATACAGGAACGCGAGCGCGGAATCACTATTACCAGCGCGGCAATCTCCTGTTCCTGGCTTGGGACGTGCATCAACCTCATCGACACCCCGGGCCACGTAGATTTTACTATAGAGGTAGAACGCTCTCTCCGCGTTTTGGACGGCGCAGTGGGCGTGTTTTGCGCAGTTGGCGGCGTACAGCCGCAATCTGAAACAGTCTGGCGTCAGGCGGATCGCTACTCCGTTCCTCGTATTGTGTTCGTCAATAAGATGGACCGCATGGGGGCCGATTTCAACCGCTGCGTCGAGGAAATTCGCACCAAACTTCGCGCAAATGCAGTCAAACTTGAGCTTCCCGTCGGAAAAGAGGATACCTTCAAGGGAGTGGTGGACTTGCTCTCGATGAAAGCGATAATCTTTGACGAAAAGACCGAGGGCAAAGAGTTTGAAATCACCGATATCCCCGAAGAACTTATGGCCGATGCAGTGGCAGCTCGCGAAGAGTTGTGCGAAAAAGTAGCAGACGCCGATGACGATTTGGCGGAAAAATACCTCGAAAACCCCGATCTTGCCGAGGATGAGATTATCGCATCTATGCGCAAGTCGGTCATTGCGGGCAAAATCGTTCCCGTACTTTGCGGCTCTTCTCTCAAGGATAAAGGCGTTCAACAGCTGTTGGACGCGATTGTTCGTTATCTTCCCTCTCCCTGCGACCGTCCCTCGCTCGAAGCGACCGATTTGAAAACATCGGAAAAGGTTGCCAGGGAACAGACAATTTCGGCGCCCTTGACCTCACTGGTCTTCAAAATCGCTACCGATCCCTACGTCGGAAGACTTTTCTTCGTGCGCGTCTACGGCGGTTCGATTAAAAAGGGAGCCAATGTTTTCAACCCTAGAACCCGCAAACGCGAACGGGTTATGAAGTTGGTAAAGCTTTTTGCCGATCAGCAGACTGAAGTCGATTCTCTGGAAGCCGGTGACATCGGCGCTTTGGTCGGATTGAAAATGGCAACAACCGGTGATACGCTTTGCGCAGAGATGAATCCTTGCTATCTCGAGCGTATCACCATTCCCGAACCCGTCATGTTCATGGCTGTTGAACCGAAGAGCAGCGTGGACAAGGCGAAACTCGAAGAAGCGGTCGGATTGCTGGCGGCGGAAGACCCCACCTGCCAGATTCGCACCGACGAAGAGACCGGGCAGATGATTTTGAGCGGCATGGGCGAACTCCATCTGGAAATTCTGGTGGACCGTCTGCGTCGTGAATTCAAATGTGAAGCGAATACCGGAAAGCCCATGGTGTCGTATTACGAGACGGTTACCGGCGAAGGGAGAAGCGATTTTCTCTTTGATCAGGTCATCGGAGGTAAGCGGTTGTGCGCCGGGGTTACGGTGGAAGTTTCTCCGCGGAAACGCGGAAGTGGGTTTGCAGTCGAAATTTCTTCGGCTGCACGCCGCGATCTGCCAAACGAGAAATTGATTGGCAGTATCGAGCAAGGATTGACCAACGGCATCTTGACCGGCGTTCTGGCGCGATATCCGATGACGGATGTGCTGGCAAAGGTCACGGCCGTTTCGGTGACGGATGAAGAGTCGGCAACGGACGTGGCCTTCGTGACCGCGGCCGTTATGGGCTTCCGCGAAGCGGCGAATGCCGCCGGACCGGAGCTTTTGGAGCCGATTATGTCTCTTAACATCGTGACGCCTCCGGAGTATGTGGGCGACATTATGGGAGACATCAACGGGCGCCGTGGAACCGTGCGGGATATGAGTATGCGTGGCGACATGCAGACACTGGACGCATCGGTGCCGTTGGCGGAACTTTTCGGGTATGCAACCGCAATCCGCTCGCTTTCGCGCGGGCGCGCCAGCTACACCATGCAGCCTGGTGAATTTGCGGAAGTACCCCGGACGGTAAGAGAAAAACTACTGAACAGGTAAGGCTAGAGAATGCAAAGTCAAAAGATTCGCATTCGTTTGCAGGCGTATGATCACAGGGTTCTGGATCAGGCTGTGGCGAACATCATCGACACGGCTCGTGGTACTGGCGCGCAAGTCGTTGGCCCCATTCCGCTTCCTACGCGGATTGAGCGCTTTACGGTTAACCGCAGCCCGAACGTGGACAAGAAGTCCATGGACCAGTTCGAAATGCGTACGCACAAACGGTTATTGGACATTGTTGGACCGACGGCTAAGACGGTCGACGAGCTTAAGAAACTGAACCTGCCCGCTGGCGTGGATATCAACATTCGAGTGTAAAGGAGTAGCGATACCATGAAAGGCTTAATTGGCAAGAAAATCGGCATGACGCAGGTTTACAATGACCAGGGGGTTCGCGTCCCGGTTACTGTAATCGAGGCAGGTCCCTGCCCGATCGTGCAGGTTAAAACTGAAGAGAAGGATGGCTACAGCGCCGTCCAGATGGGGTTCGGTGAACAGAAGGCGAGCCGCTTGAGCAAGGCGGAAGCCACCAGATTCGTCAAGGCTGGCGTTCCTGTTTGCCGCACCATCAAAGAGTTCGGACTTGATGAGGGCGATGCGCCCAAGGCAGGCGATACCGTTACGTTGGATATCTTCAAGGATGTCAAATACGTAAACGTCTCCGGCGTCAGCAAAGGTCTCGGATTTATGGGTGTTATGCGCAAGTGGGGCATGAAGGGCGGACCCGTTCGTCACGGCAGCCACACCAAACGCCGCATCGGTTCAATCGGTGCCCGCGACCTTCCCGGTTGGGTGCATAAAGGTAAGCGCATGCCCGGCGATAAGGGTGCAGAGAACCGCAAGGCCCTCAATCTGGCCGTGGTTCAGTTGCGCGCTGATGAGAACCTGATTCTCGTTGAGGGTTCGGTTCCCGGTCCCAAGAACGGACTTGTCTATGTCACCAAAGCGTTGAGGAAGAACTAATGAGCACGATTAACGTTTTTACTCCGGCAGGAGAAGCTGCGGGCTCGATCACCGTCGACGAGGCGACACTGACGCTCGATAAGGGCGCTCAGGCGGTTAAAGATACGATTGTCGCCATTCAGGCGGGTATGCGCGCTGGTACGGCTTCGACGCTTTCAAAGGGTGAAGTCGCCGGCAGCAACAAGAAGCCCTGGAAGCAGAAGGGAACCGGTCGCGCCCGTGTCGGTTTGCGTCAGAACCCGGTTTGGCGCGGCGGCGGTGTTGCATTCGGCCCCAAGCCTCGCGACTATTCCCAGAAAATCAATATCAAGGTCAAGCAGCTCGCGTTCAACCGCGTTGCCAGCGATATGATCAACGAAGGCCGCGTTCAGGTTATCGAGAAGTTCGAGCTGGCCGGTCACAAGACGAAAGAACTCGTCGCGCTGTTCAAGAAACTCGGCGTTGACGGCAAGAGCGTCCTGATCATCGTCGACAAGCTTGACGAAAGTTGCGTGAATCTGGTTTTGGCAGCCAGCAATTTGCCGAAAGTCGATATTGCACAGGCTTGCGATGCCGATCTTTACACGCTGATGCTGTACCGCAACTGGGTTGCCACCAAGGCCGGCTTCGAGGCGCTTCAGGCGCGCATGGCGAAGCGGGCTCCCAAGAAAGAGGTGAAATAGCATGAAGCACGAAGGAGTCATTCGCCGTGTGTTGATCACGGAAAAGGGCACCAGGCTTTCGGTGGAAAACCGTTACATGCTCGAAGTTGCCAAGGCCGCCAACAAGATGGAAATCCGTCAGGCGGTTGAGAAGCAGTTCGGCGTGCACGTTCTTGACGTGAATACGCAGAACTACAAAGGCGAGAGCCGCATGCTGCGCAATCGCCGTGTGGTCAAGGGTTCCGATTGGAAGCGCGCAATCGTTACGGTCAAAGCCGGCGAGCGCATTGAAATCGTCTAAAGGAATGCAGTCATGGGACTGAAATCATTCAAACCGAGAACCGAAGGTCTCCGTCACCGCGTGACGCTGACATTCGATGAAATTACGGAGCAGAAGCCTCAGCGCCGTCTGACGGAAGCTGTCCGCAAAAACGCCGGACGCAATTGCCATGGTCATATCACCAGCTGGCATCGCGGCGGCGGTGCAAAGCGCCGTTATCGTATCGTCGACTTCCGTCGCGACAAGTTCGGCATTCCTGCACGTGTCGAGGCCATTGCTTATGATCCCAATCGTAGCGCCAACCTCGCATTGCTCAAGTATGTTGACGGCGAAAAGCGTTATATCCTCGCCCCTGAAGGGCTGAAGGTCAATGATGCCGTCATGTCCGGCCCCGAAGCGGAACCCAGCGTCGGCAACGCATTGCCGTTGGGTCAGATTCCGTTGGGGCTGTATGTTCACAACGTCGAGCTCGTCCCCGGCAAGCGTGGTTCAATTGCACGTTCGGCCGGTAACAGCTGCCAGGTGATGGCTCGCGAAGGCGGAACCGTCACGTTGCGCATGCCCTCGGGCGAAATCCGCCTCTTCGACGCCCGTTGCCTTGCTACGGTCGGTGAAGTCGGAAACGGCGAGTGGGCAAACGTCAGCCTTGGTAAGGCGGGCCGCAAACGCTGGATGGGCAAGCGCCCCCACGTCCGCGGTGTGGCGATGAACCCTGTCGATCACCCGATGGGCGGTGGTGAAGGCCGTACCTCTGGTGGCGATCACCCGCAGTCTCCTTGGGGCAAGCTTGCAAAGGGTGGCAAGACCCGCAGCAAGCGCAAGAACAGCAACCGAGTCATTCTGAAGCGGAGGAAGTAACAAATGGCACGTTCTTTGAAAAAAGGACCTTACGTCGAGCAGAGCCTGCTTGACAAGGTGCAAAAAGCATTGTCCGGCAGCGGCAAGAAACAGCCTATCAAGACTTGGTCGCGCCGCTCGATGATCCTCCCGGATTTTGTCGGGTTGACATTTGCGATTCACAACGGGCGTCAGCACATGCCCATCTTTATCACCGAGAACATGGTTGGTCACCGTCTGGGCGAATTCGCTCCTACGCGCACCTTCAAGTCTCACGGTGGTTCGGATAAAAAATAGGGATTAACATCATGGAAGTGACTGCTATTACCCGTAATTTCCGTATGTCCGCCTTCAAGGGACGCGCTCTGGCTCGCGAAGTTCAGGGCAAGACCTTGAGCGAAGCATTTAATGCTGTAATGTTCCATCCGAGCAAGGGCGCGGAAGTGTTGCTGAAGACGCTCAAGAGCGCAACTGCAAACGCTACGAACAATTACAATCTTGATGTCGACACCCTCAGCGTCAAGCTGGCGGTTTTCGACGAGGGAACACGCATGCGTCGCTATTGGCATGCTGCGCGCGGAAGCGCGAAGCCCATTGCGCGCCGTTTGTGCCACTGCAAGGTCGTCCTCACGGACGAAGCCGTTAAAAAGGCGTAAAGCCATACAAGGAGTAAAACTTTGGGACAAAAAGTAAATCCTATCGGTTTCCGCATTGGCGTGGACAAGCAGTGGCGTAGCCGCTGGTTCGCGAACAAGAAGAACTTCGGTCTCTACCTGAACGAAGACCAGGAAATCCGTGAAATCGTCAAGAAACGCTTGGAAGCGGCTGCGATTTCTAAAATCATCATCGAACGCTACGCTAACCGTGTTCGCGTTAATCTGTACACCGCCCGCCCGGGTGTCGTAATCGGCCACAAGGGGCAGGACGTTGAAAACATTCGCAAAGACCTGGCCAAAAAGACCGGTAAGGAAATCTATCTTGATATCCACGAGGTCAAGGATGCCGACGCCGATGCGCAGCTCGTCGCAGAGAACATCGCTCAGCAGATCGAGCGCCGTGTCGCCCTCAAGCGCGCAATGAAGCGTGCCGAGAAGGTCGCCATGGACATGGGTGTCGACGGAATCAAGATCCGCGCCGCCGGCCGTATCAACGGAGCGGAAATCTCCCGCGCCGAATGGAGCATGCAGGGTTCCGTCCCGCTGCACACGCTGCGCGCGAATATCGACTACGGTTTTGCCGAAGCCAACACCACTGCCGGTATAATCGGCATCAAGGTGTGGATCTGCAAGAAGCCGGATTTCCAGCCCGCAACACGTCAGGGAAGGAGGAAGAACTATGCCCATGATGCCTAAGCGGGTAAAGTTCCGCAAGCAATTCAAAGGCGATCGTTCAGGCTGCGCTCAGAGCGGTAACCGTCTGGCATTCGGTGAATTCGGCATGAAGGCCGTTTCCCGCGGCTGGATTACCAGCACTCAGATCGAGGCTTGCCGTGTTGCCATCAACCGTGAAATGAAGCGTAAGGGCAAGCTCTGGATCCGCGTGTTCCCGGACAAGCCTGTCACGCGCAAGCCTATCGAAGTTCGTATGGGTGGCGGCAAAGGTAACCCCGAATTCTGGGTTGCAGTTGTCAAACCCGGCCGTATCCTCTTCGAAGTGGGCGGAGTGCCCGATTCCGTAGCCCGCGAGTGTCTGCGTCTTGCCGACACCAAGCTCGGACTGCGGACGCAGTTTATCACTCGTACTGTAACGGGAGCTTAATCCGATGAAAGCAAAAGAACTCAGAGCGTTGAGCGACGAGGAACTCGCCGTCAAATTGGCGGAGACTTCCAAGGAGCTGATGACGCTGCAGATTAAACACCGTTCCGCTGGGGCGGGTGTGGACAAGCCCGTGAAGCTCCGTGGGATGCGTCACGATATCGCTCGTATGAAGACGATTC
>JAZQGX010000260.1:0-2503 GCA_045540275.1 Kiritimatiellia bacterium
GCATCGAAATCAAAGCGTATGTCGTCCTCCAGAAACGACCTTAGCGAATCGGGCGACGAGATTCGCAGGTTGGATCTCGACAAGAGCAAATCGCCAAGCGCCTTTTCCGGCGACGCGACGAGGAAACCGCCTTCGCCCGAATCCATCGTCCGAACGCCTATCGAGAACCAGTCACTTGGTACCGTACGATACGAGAATTCTCCAAGCGGCGTCGCAAACCGCTTCGCGCGCTTGACGCAAGCCGATATCGTTGCTGTCACTCGCTCTGGAATGAGGCCGTACATCGAAAGCGCCGTTTCAAATGACACATACGACGGGCCATACAATGCATTCGCGACGACACGCGAATCAAGGTCATGTCCACTGATTTTCGGCGAAAGGCAATAAAGACCACGCTTTATGCGGACAAGGCTACCTTCATCCACAAGTGCGGCGATTTTGGCAAGTACAGCCGAATAGTCACCCAATTCACCCGCGATAACATCGGTGGTGAACGGTACAGCACCAAACTTCAACAATCTTTCTCTTTGAAGAATATCCACAGATAATCAACTCCTAATTGATTTACTGCGCATATTCTACCAAAAATAGCGTCTCATAGTCAATTCCCGCCTATCCGTCCTATCAGCTCTGGGCAGACTTCGACGGAGTCTGGATTGGTCCATTCAAAGGGGAAATTTCGGCACTTGTCTGGCTTCACGGGATTGATGCGGCATAGGTTGTTCTCCGTCAGATAGGCACACGAGCCGTCTGGACGACACTTGAGAATCAGGCTCTTGCGGTCTGGCGCGACTTCAGTCTCACGCTCGATGAACTCGGCCTCATCCATTACAAGAAACGCCGCGATACGCGCGATCTCCGCGTCCGAAACGCGCACAATCCCGGCCTTGATGCGGCAGCACGCCCCGCACATCCGGCACTTGAACTCCCTCTGCTCCATTTCTTTGCGTCCTTTGCGTTCTTTGCGGCCAAACATTGAGCCAATGCGAATCTCAACAAGAATTAGATGCGAGGTTTTCTTATTGTACCGGTGCGAACAATTGCATTGATGTCACTTCATCGCTCGACCCACTGAATGATACTCCGAGTTTTCGATATATCATGCATGGATAGTTTTCAAAATCGCCCAAAAGCAATGGCTCGGAACCTTGGTATTCCAGTAGCATTTTAGCCTTTACCTTGTGTTTGCCATATCGTTCGAAAATGTCATCCCAACTGATGCAATCGACAGACTCAAAACGAGGAATGGTTTCTGAGAAGATTCCTACGCGGGACCAATTACGATGTTCGCCTTCCGACGCAATATCGGCGACCCGGGGTTTCTTGAATACTATGTTCACCGCGCCGCACTTTCGCACACCTCCGTGCTTGCCAAAGAAGAAGGAATACACTCCGCAGTTTGGGAACCAGACGAACGCCTGATTTATTTCAGCATGGGCAGTATCGTCTTTCCAGTCCGAGTATGCAAAGCGACAACGCGACAACACCTCCTCCTCAGTCATTCCAATCTCGCAGACACCCCGTATGCCCACACCCAGCTCGACACTCCACGAAGACGAGCCACTTTCCACTACGTCATCGTCAGACTCGCGCATCGAATTGAAGCATCCCGCTGCAAGGGATAGACACGATACGAGGATGAGCTTTGCAAAGTGTTTCATGGGCTGTTCCTTTCATTCATCACCGTTTTCCTTCCTTCGCGTCCTTTGCGGCCAAACATCATTGACAATTGGAATTGGTACTGGCAACACTTCCACATCTTGACCACCGTAGCCTTGGCGAAGGTGGTTGGCAACATTTCCCGACGATTCGTGCAATTGGTTTCATGGGCTGTCATTCGTCGTCCATGTCTTCGTGCAGTTCCTTAGCAAGCGGACGCACCTGCTCCAGCCACTTGTCGCGCTCGGACTCGGGGTAGAACTTGCCGAAGGCACCACAATCCTTTATTGCCTCTAATTGGCCAAGGTCATACTGGTACATGCAACCGCTCGGCAGATAGATGCACCACACGGAATCGCCTTCGGTTGCCGCGAGTCCCACCTTGTTACATTCATCTTCTACGTTGAATATGTAATGGCGCGTCTGAAACGCGAATCTGCAACGCAAACCAGCAAGCCGCTGAACGGAATTCACGCGCTCCTTCCAATAACGAGAATACGAATGTGGATTGTCGCCCTTGCTCTCGTCGCCGCATACGAGTTCATTCAGCTGACGCTTGAGTTCGATACCGAGAATGTGCCATCGAAGCGTCATCCATGAGTGGTGGATATTCAAGACTGCGACAAAGACGATGAAAGCAAGCATCACCCATGCTGCGCCGTACGCGAAGCGTCGCGCCTTGGACGCGCCCATTCGCTTGAGTCCCGCCTTTTCCAGCACGGCAGCGAGCTCTGCACCATCCACGCCGCGCCCGCCCCAGTCGGGGACGCAGGCCACATTGCCGCTGTGGTATTGCAGGTAGAGCGCGTCGGCGTCGATGCAGTACTTCGCGAATTCGCTCCAC
>JAZQGX010000261.1:0-14651 GCA_045540275.1 Kiritimatiellia bacterium
GCCTTTTTTTACGTAAAATCGTCTCTCTCAAGAAAGTCTACGCTTGTTTTTTCATCGTCCGAATAAATTTTTAAGCCCTATTTACTGGGGTTTCCGTATAGTCGGGATAATTTCCCCCGAAAAAATCGGGATAAGCGTGGAGATATCTTGCTTGCTGGGGAGGTTAGGATGAGGGGCAAAATTATTCGGCTTGATTGAAAGTCCAATAAAGAGTATCATTTACGAAGTTTTTTCACACAAACCAAAGAAGGATGAAATTCCATGGTCAGTTACAAAGAGCTTGGTCTGGTCAACACGAAAAAGATGTTCGCCAAGGCCGTAAAAGGCGGGTATGCAATTCCTGCGTTCAACTTCAACACGATGGAGCAGATGCAGGCAATCGTTCAGGCCGCCGTTGAAACCAATTCTCCCGTCATCATGCAGGTGTCCAAGGGTGCTCGCAAATACGCCAACCCCACCATCCTCCGCTACATGGCGCAGGGTGCGGTTGAGTACGCCAAGGAACTCGGCTGCAAGAAGCCCCAGATTGTTCTTCACCTCGATCACGGTGACAGCTTCGAAACCTGCAAGAGCTGCATCGACTCAGGTTTCAGCTCGGTGATGATCGACGGCAGCCATCTTGATTTCAAGGAGAATATCAAGCTCACCAAGAAGGTCGTCGCTTACGCGCACAAGCATGACGTCACCGTCGAGGCGGAACTCGGTGTTTTGGCCGGTGTTGAAGATGAGGTCTCCGCGGCCGAGTCCCACTACACGAAGCCCGAAGAGGTCATTGAGTTCGCGACTAAGACCGGATGCGACTCGCTCGCGATCTCCATCGGCACCAGCCACGGCGCTTACAAGTTTACGCGTGAGCAGTGCACGGTTGATCCAAAGACCGGCAAGCTCGTTCCTCCTCCTTTGGCATTTGATATTCTCAAGGCCATCGAGAAGAAGCTTCCCGGTTTCCCGATCGTTCTCCACGGTTCCTCCAGCGTTCCTCAGGATGAAGTCGACACCATCAACAAGTTCGGCGGTAAACTGCCCGACGCAGTCGGCATCCCCGAATCCCAGCTCCGCAAGGCTGCCAAGAGCGCGGTGTGCAAGATCAATATCGACAGCGATTCCCGCTTGGCGATGACCGCTGCCATCCGCAAGCACTTCGCGGAGAATCCGGGTCACTTCGATCCCCGCCAGTACCTCACCCCGGCGCGCGACGCGATGAAGGCGATGTACATCCACAAGATCAAGAAGGTTCTCGGTTCCAACGACAAACTCTAAGATCTTGCAGCCTCAACGAAAAGGACGCGCTTGAAAAGGCGCGTCTTTTTTATTTTGGCAATGGCGCAAGCGGTCAAAAAATGCTAAAATCAGAATAAAAACGAGGGAGATGAAATGCCTGAAAAGCCAGTGGTGCTTATAGTCGATGACGACAAACACACTCGTGACGGTTTGGCGATTGCGCTGAAACGCCACTATCAGGTTTTGCTTGCTGAAAACGGCGACCGGGCGTTGGAGCTGCTCGCCGGGCATGGCGCTGATATTGTTCTTTCCGACATGCGCATGCCGGGCATGCAGGGTTTGGAGCTTCTCCGTTCGGTGCGCAAACTCTATCCCGCGCTTCCCTTTGTTCTGCTTACCGCTTACGGCACTATTGATCTTGCTGTTGAAGCGATGCGCGAAGGTGCTTACGATTTTCTTACCAAGCCCATCAGTCTCGACCAGCTCGACGTGCTGCTTTCTCAAGCATTGTCCGATCGCACCAAAACAGTGGAAACATCCGCCGCGGTCGGGAAAATGGATGGTCTCGATCGGATGGTCGGCGACTCTCCGGCAATGCGCAAGGTATTTGACACCATTCGCCGCGTCGCATCCTCATCGGCTACGGTTCTGATTCAGGGACCAAGCGGGACGGGCAAGGAATTGGTAGCTCGGGCGTTGCACTCTCTCAGTCCGCGTGCGGACAAGGCGTTCATCGCGGTCAATTGCGCCGCGCTCTCCGCAACGCTACTTGAAAGCGAGCTGTTCGGTCATGAGAAGGGCGCTTTTACCGGTGCAATTGCGACCCGGCAGGGGCGGTTCGAGCAAGCCGACGGAGGTACGCTTTTTCTGGATGAGATATCAGAAATCGATCAGGCGACTCAAGTCAAGCTGCTTCGTGTCCTTGAGGATCGTTCGTTCGAACGGGTCGGCGGAACGGAAAACATCAAAGTCAATTTCCGTCTGGTGACAGCAACTAACCGCAATCTTAAAGAATATGTGAAAGAGGGCAAATTTCGCGAGGATTTGTTCTACCGCCTAAATGTGGTGGATGTGGTATTGCCCGCTCTTTGCGAGCGCGGCGACGATATTGAACGGCTGGCGAAACATTTTCTCGAGATGTTTGCCGAAGAAAATGCAAAAACGATCAGCGGTTTTTCCAATGAAGCGATGGGCGTGCTCAAGGCGTATTCGTGGCCGGGTAACGTGCGCGAGCTGCGCAATGCAATCGAACGGATGGTGGTGCTGTCGGACAACGAGGTGCTTGGTGCTAGCGATGTCCCCCAGAATATCAGCGATGCAGTCGCTTCGTCCGAACAGAAAAACGCAAGTGCTATTCCCCACGACGGGAATGAATCGCTGGCGCAAACCGAAAAACGCAGCATTATGGAGGCACTCGAGAAGTGCGGCGGAAATCGTTCGCTGGCCGCTGAAATGCTGGGTATAAGCCGCCGCACCCTGCATCGCAGGCTCAAAGCATGGAAGGTGGAGTAATCGATGAGCGCATTTCAGCTTCCCGGTTACGACATCCACCGACTGCTCGGCAAAGGCGGCATGGCTAGAGTGTGGAAGGCGCAACGGCATTCCGACGGCAAATGGGTGGCGGTAAAGGTCCTGCTCCCCTCCGCCGCCGCCAGCAAAGAAGACATCGAACGGTTCAGGCGCGAAGTTCGCGTCGCTACAAGCATTGCGCATCCCGGCATCGTTCGAGTTTACACCGCGTTTTTCAATGAAGGGATGTGCTGCTGCGTCATGGAGTATGTCGACGGCTACACGTTCGGTTCTCTGCTGATGCGAAAAGGGCGTCTGGCTTTCGACGACGTGCTGATTATCGCTGAAAGCGTGGCGGTCGCTTTGAAATACGCTTGGGATCAGTGCCGCCTTATCCATTGCGACATTAAGCCAGATAACATCATGGTCGGTTCGGACGGTGAGGTGAAGCTTACCGATTTGGGCCTTTGCCACGCGCAGACATTTTTCCGCGGCACCTTAACCGTCAGCGAATCAGATGATGAAATCATCGGAACGCCGGCGTACATGTCGCCTGAACAGATATACGCCGATGTGGAACTGGACTGTCGTAGCGATATCTATTCGCTTGGTGCGACGCTGTACCATTTGTCTACGGGCCGCATGCTTTTCACCGACGACGACCCAAACGAACTTGTACGCTGTCATGTCGATATGGATGCCGCCGCTCCCAATGTCTGCACAATCGCGCCGGATGTCGGGGTCGGATTCGCCCGAATGCTTGAAAAGATGTTGGTCAAGGACGCCGACCGCCGGCATCGCAGTTGGGACGAGGTTCTTGAGGATATTGCGCTGATCCGCGCCGGAGGTATTCCCGCGGCGCTGCCGCACGGTGTGGCAAGCAGTATGCGCGCTTGGGAGAGATAGCGATGAACGGATCGGTAAAGATCTTTGATTTTGCGGTAATCGGCGCAGGGGCGGCAGGAGTTGCCGCCGCCAAACGAGCCGCACAATTAGGCGCAAAGGTCGCAATAATCGAACGGGAATCGGTGGGGGGGACATGTCTCAACTACGGTTGCATTCCGACCAAGTACCTACTTCATCACGGCGTCGGCGGGGAGCGGCTTGAAAATTTAAAGAGGCTGCTGCAGAAGGGAAGCGCCGAAGAGTTGACGAAGCTCGGCGTTCGGCTGCTGACAGGTTTTGCGCGTTTTGACGGCGTGAAAAGCCTGAAGGTGGCGACGTCAGACGGCGAATATCAGATTGGCGCGGAAAAAATCTTGATTGCAACCGGAGGTTGCGACCGGTTTCCGTCGTTCATGCCGGACTCGCCATCGATTGTCGACACCCGCGGATTTCTGGAGCTGGAAGCGTTGCCGTCATCGGTGGTTGTTGCGGGCGGCGGAGCGGCGGGGTGCGAGATCGCGGCAATCTGCAGCGCATCGAACGGCAGCGAGGTGGTACTGCTGGAGGCGTCGTCCCGGATATTGCCCGGGTTCGATGCGGATGCGGCGGCTCTGGTGTCCTTGGCGTTGAGAAAAAACGGCCGCGTAGAAATCTTGACCGATTCCGCCATCAAGGCGGTGGCTGTGGACAACGGCGGGAAGGTGAAGGTTCAATACGTCGGCGGAGAGACGACCGCGGATCTTATGGTGTGCGCAATCGGACGGATTCCCTGCACTGGAGGGCTGGGACTCGAGGCGCTGGGTATTGCGCTGGACGGGAAGGGATACATTCGCGTCGACGATAATGGATATACGGGCGTCGGCGGAATTTACGCGGCCGGCGATGTCGTTGCCGGAGGTGACGCAAGTTACGCCTCGGCGGTGTTTGGCGCGGGGCAGGTGGCGGAATTGCTTTTCGGTGCGAACCGTCGCGTTTGCCGCCGGGATGTGCCGCGCGTGGTTTTCACCAATCCTCCGGTGGCGATGGTCGGCGCCTTCGGCGATGGACTTGCGCAATCCTTTTGTCCGTTGCGAAACAATGTCAAGGCTATGATAACCGGTGATACCGAAGGATTCGTCAAGCTGAGTTATCATCCGGCGACGGGGAAGATTGCGGGGGCGGTCATCGTCGGCGCCGGGGCCGAGGATATGATTGCGACGGTGGCGGTTGCAATGCGCGGAGGATTGGGGATTGCGGATTTTGCGGACGGCGGTCTGTTTGCGCACCCGGTACGAAGTGAAGTGTTGCGCACGACGGCGGAGATTGCGGGATGGACGAAGCATTCGATAATGAAACGGTGATCGTCCGGGTGCCGGAGGAAGGGACTGGCGGAGTGCGCCTTGATGCGTATCTGGCGGGAAGATTGCCGGAGCTGTCGCGCTCGCGGGTGCAGACGCTTTTGAAGAGCGGAGCGGTCAGGACCGCCGCCGGCAGAGTGCTGAAGGTTCGAGACAAGGTTGCGCCGGGAGAAGAGGTGATGGTGGAAATCCCCCCGCCGGCGCCGATTGAGCCGCAACCGCAGAATATTCCGCTCGATATCGTCTTCGAGGACGAGCATTGTATCGTGGTTGACAAACCCGCCGGATTGTGCGTGCATCCAAGTCCGGGACACCCGGACGGAACGTTGGTCAACGCTCTGCTTTTCCATTGTCCGAATCTGCCGGGAATCGGAGGCTTCGAGCGTCCGGGTATTGTCCATCGGCTGGACAAGGACACGTCGGGGTTGATGGTGGTCGCCAAGAGCGACGCGGCGATGATGGGGTTTTCCGAGATGTTCAAAAGCCGCGGGGTGAGCAAGGAGTATCTTTGCCTCGTTCATGGTGCGCCTCCGCAGAATCAGGGAACGCTCGACAACCTCATCGGACGGCATCCGGTGTTGCGTCAGCATTACGCGGTGGTGGCGAGAAACGGCAAGCGCGCGATTTCGCATTACACCCTGATTGAGCACTTCCGCCGCATTTCGCTCGTACGCGTGAAAATCGACACGGGTAGAACCCATCAGATACGCGTGCACATGGCACACCTGCGCTGTCCGATTATTGGAGACGGATTTTACGGGCGCAAATCTGCGGATATACAGCTCGATCCACCACCGCTACGGCAGATGCTTCATGCCGCGCACCTCTCGTTCCGCCATCCTGTCACCGGGAGCGATTTGTCGTTTGATTCCGAAATCCCGCAGGATTTCGCGATTTACACCGGCACTCGAATTTGATTGATACCGTCCCTCTTCGGCCAGGAGCGTCGGCCGGTGATTAAATCTTCTTTTTAATCGTATTATTTGCTATAATGACAACGATAAAAACGCAAATGCTGATTTTCCGTCCGGAATGCTCCTCGTTTCGGTCGGAGGGGCGTGTTTAACAACGTGTGGAGGAACAGGGATGAACAGGGATATCGTTTGCATCGGTGCCGGTTATATCGGGGGGCCGACCATGGCGGTTATCGCATTGAAAAATCCTGATCGCAAGGTTTGGGTGGTCGATGTGGACGCGGAGCGTATCGCCCGTTGGAATTCCGATTCGCTACCGGTTTACGAGCCGGGACTGAAGGAGATTGTTCAAGCCACTCGCGGTAAAAATCTTTTCTTCTCCACCGACATCGAAGGATGCATTCGCAAGTGCGACATCATCTTCGTCGGAGTCAATACGCCGACCAAAACCTACGGTCGCGGTGCGGGCAAGGCTAGTGATCTGCGCTATTGGGAGTCGTGCGCGCGAACCATTCTCAAAGCCGCCAACCGCGACAAGGTGGTCGTGGAGAAATCCACACTGCCGGTGCGCACGGCGGCGGCGTTGAAGAAGGTGCTCGACACCCATTCAAAATATCGGTTCACGGTATTGTCAAACCCTGAGTTTCTGGCTGAAGGCAGCGCGATTAACGATCTGCTCTACCCCGACCGCGTGCTGATTGGAGGACCCGACAACAAAGAAGGACGTCGGGCGGTGAAGATGCTCTGCGATGTTTACGCGCCATGGGTTGACTCTGCGAAGATGATAACCACCAACTTGTGGAGCGCGGAACTTTCCAAGCTCGCGTCAAATGCGATGCTCGCGCAGCGGGTAAGCAGCGTCAATGCGCTTTCTTCGCTCTGCGAGGCGACGGGAGCGGATATCGACGAGGTTTCCTCGGTGATGGGCAGCGATACGCGCATCGGTTCGAAATTTCTCAAGGCCGGTCCGGGCTTCGGCGGCAGTTGCTTCAAAAAAGACGTGCTCAATCTGGTTTATCTTTGCGAGAACCACGGGCTGTATCCCGCCGCCGAATATTGGGAGCAGGTCATAAAAATCAACGATTGGCAGCAGGAGCGGATTGTCGATCGCATGGTTGATGCAATGTTCCAGACGCTGTCGGACAAGAAGATTGCAATTTTTGGATTCGCCTTCAAGGCGGATACTGGCGATACTCGTGAAACTCCGGCGCTTAACATCGTTCATCGTCTGCGCCAGGAGCACGCCAGAATCATCGTTACCGATCCTCAGGCGCTAGAGAATGCTATGAAAGACCTGGAAGGATGCGGAGAGTCGGTTTCATTTGAGGCTGATCCGTATCGCGCGGTGGCAGGAGCCGATGCCATCATCGTGATGACTCCATGGGAGGAGTACCGCAAATTGGATTGGCGGCGCGTAAAGAAGGCGATGCGCGCGCCGATGCTTGTTTTCGACACCCGCAACATTCTCGATCACGATAAGTTGCGGAAAATCGGATTTAGGGTGCTGGCGGTCGGGAAGTCTGAAAATCCGTCAGGCATGACAAAATAATCAATAGTTCAAAAAAAGGAGAAACATGAAAAAACTTATTCTTTCGATGTTGTTGGCACTGGGGGCATTTGTGCAGCTCAATGCGGCAATGTGCATCAAGGACGGAGATGCAATTGCATTTATGGGAGATTCGATTACCGCACGCGGCAACCGCTCCCCGGTCGGCTATGTCAATCTTGTCATGTCGGGTCTGAAAATGTTCGGGGTTAAGGATGTCAAGAAAGTTCCGGCGGGCATTTCCGGACACAAGTCGGTTCAGATGCATGCCCGTCTTGACCGCGACGTGTTGAGCAAGAAGCCGCAGTGGATGACATTCTCGTGCGGTGTCAACGATGTCTGGCATACCCAGATTAAAAATGCCAGCGGAGTGCCGCTTGACGAGTACAAGAAGCTGGTCGGTGAGATCTTCGACAAGTGCGACAAGGCGGGGGTCAAGGTTATCGTACTGACGGCGACGATGATTTTTGAAAATCAAAAGGGCAAACTGAATCAGATGCTCATTCCGTACAACCAGTGGCTGCGCGAAGAAGCCAAGCGCCGCAACTATCCGCTGGCAGATCTCAACGCCGATATGCAGAGCGAACTGGAACGCATCCGCCAGACCGATAAGACGGCGGGGAACAAGCTTACGTGCGACGGTGTGCACATGGGATACAAGGGTGATGTTTTGATGGCGTGGGGCGTGCTTCGAGCCATGGGTGCGCCCGAGGCGGACAAGTCGAAGTTTTATGAGATGTGCGACACAATTCCAGGTGCACACAGACTTTCGGTGGAAATCTCCGTTGATGAAAAGCGGAAACTTGACAAATTGCTCAAAGAGAAGTCGATGACAGCAAATGATTATTTGCGTTTATTGCTTTTCGATGTTAAATAATCATGACTGAATGTCACAGTTGACGGCGGCTGGAAATGGAAAAAGGCAACAAAATTTATGTGGCGGGTCATCGCGGAATGGTCGGTTCGGCGATTTGCCGCGCATTGAAAGCGAAGGGATTCGGCAATATTGTCACGGCAACGCATCGCGAGCTTGATTTGCTCGATCGCAATTGCGTACGCGATTTTTACGAACGCGAAAAGCCGGATATCGCATTTGTCGCTGCCGCCAGAGTCGGCGGCATCGGCGCCAATTCGGCCGCCAATGCCGAGTTCCTCTACGAGAATTCCCTTATTGCGATGAATTCGGTGATGGAGGCCTATCGGGCGGGAGTCAAGAGACTCTTGTTTTTGGGGTCGACCTGCATATACCCCCGAATGGCTCCGCAGCCGATTCCCGAGAGCGCGCTTTTGACCGGCGAGCTTGAAAAAACCAATGAGGGATATGCGCTGGCGAAAATCTCCGGACTCAAGCTGTGTGAATTCCTCCGGCGTGATTGCGGCGTGCTTTACCATTCGCTCATGCCCACCAACCTCTACGGTACGGGCGACAACTATGACATCGTCGGAGGTCATGTGCTGCCGACGATGATCGCAAAATTCGAGAAGGCTCGAGTGAATGGAGATGCCTCGGTCCCATTGTGGGGAACGGGCGCTCCGTTTCGCGAATTTCTGCACGTCGACGATTTGGCGGAGGCCTGCCTCTTTCTGGCGGGGTTGGAAAATCCTCCGGATCTGGTAAATGTGGGTGCTGGCCGCGAGGTGAGCATCCGTGAACTCGCTGAAATCATTCGTG
This sequence comes from Kiritimatiellia bacterium, assembly GCA_045540275.1. Classification (GTDB taxonomy): domain Bacteria; phylum Verrucomicrobiota; class Kiritimatiellia; order RFP12; family UBA1067; genus RGIG8368. Next base: position 9,085 of record JAZQGX010000261.1, read on the forward strand.
CCGCAACGGGATGCGAGGCGGAGATTTCGTGGGACGCCTCGAAGCCGGATGGCACGCCGCGCAAACTGTGTGATACGACGTTGATAAGATCCCTGGGGTGGCGACCTAAGATCGATCTGGAAGAGGGGATTGAGCGAACCGTCGCCGAGTATCGGGCCTCCGTGGCGGACGGAACCGTACGTTGCTGAATCCGGCATCGAACGAAGGAGTTTGAGTATGGCAAAAAGAGCATTGATTACAGGCATTACGGGACAGGACGGCTCGTATTTGGCGGAACTGCTGTTGGAGAAGGGGTATGAAGTGCATGGCATTATCAGACGCGCCTCTACCTTCAATACACAGCGCATTGATCATCTTTACCAGGATCCGCACATCAACGGAGTGAAGATGTTCTTGCACTATGGCGATATGGCCGATTCGACCATGCTGATGCGTTTGGTTTACGAGGTCAAGCCGGACGAGATATACAATCTCGCAGCGCAAAGTCATGTGCGCGTTTCTTTCGACAGTCCCGAATTTACCGGCGACGTTGATGCGCTCGGAGTAATGCGACTTTTGGAAGCGCTTCGCATGAGTGGGGTGAAGGCAAAGTTCTATCAGGCATCCACCTCCGAACTTTTTGGTTTGGTGCAGGAGGTTCCGCAAAAAGAGACTACTCCTTTTTATCCGCGTTCCCCGTATGCGGTGGCGAAACTGTACGGTTTTTGGGCGGTTAAGAATTACCGAGAAGCGTACGATATGTTCGCCTCGAACGGAATTCTCTTCAACCATGAATCGCCACGCCGCGGCGAGACTTTCGTCACGCGCAAAATCACCCGTGCCGTGGCGAGAATCAAATACGGTTTGCAGAGCGAGTTGTATATGGGCAATATCAATTCGTTGCGCGATTGGGGCTTTGCGGGTGATTACGTTGAAGGAATGTGGCGGATTCTGCAGCATGAGCGTCCCGATGATTTTGTATTGGCAACAGGCCAGATGCACTCGGTTCGTGAATTTTTGCAGGAGGCCTTCGGCTATGCGGATCTGGACTGGGAAAAATATACCAAGCACGATTCCCGCTATGAGCGCCCGAGCGAGGTCGATCAGCTGCTGGGTGACGCGAGCAAGGCCCGCCGTGAGCTTGGGTGGGAGCCTAAGGTCACTTTCAAAGAGCTGGTCAAGATTATGATGGATGCCGATTTGGATTTGGCTCGAAAAGAGTCATTGATGCGCTAGGGTTCATGGACGCCGAATTAAAAAAGCCGTTGGTTTTCAACCATGTATATTCCTCCGCACCTTGGGGCGGACGGAGTATAGCATTTGCATTTGACCGAAATGACACTCCTGAGTTGTGCTCTGAATCATGGGAGATTTCAGGGCACGTTTTCGGCATGAGCGCGGTCAAAGGGGGCGGTTTCGACGGGATTGCGCTTAATGAATTGGCGAAGAAATTCGGTGCAAAGCTGACGGGGAGCAAAGCACCGAACGAGAATGAATTTCCCCTATTGTTCAAGCTTATCGATGCGAGGGAGGCATTGAGCGTTCAGGTTCACCCCAACCATCGCAATGCCTCGCTGACCAACGGAACTCCAAAAACTGAAGCGTGGGTTGTGCTTGATGCCAAGCCCGGTGCTCATCTCTACGCAGGGCTGGTTCCGGGAACGACGGAGACGGCGCTGCGGACAGCGGTCGACGGCGGGGCAAAGGTTCTAGAGCGTTTGCTACGGTACTCGGTCAATGCTGGTGATGTTCTTTTCGTGCCCGGCGGTATGGTGCACGCCATCGGAGCAGGGTGTCTGATTTACGAGGTGCAGCAGAGTTCAAATACCACCTATCGGCTGTATGACTGGGACCGGAAAGACGAACGGGGGCGAGGGCGCCAGCTTCATGTCGAGCAGGCGTTGAAATCGATAGAGTATGGAATCGCACCACAGCCATTGAGGCATCTTCAGGATGGAATCACCCACAATCAGTGGCGTACCGTGGTGAAGTCTCCGTTTTTCCGCGTGAGGGACGTTATATTGGCGCGGGAACAGATTGTTCCAATGGACGGAAGCAGTTTTATTGCAGTTTTCGTCGCCGAGGGGGAGGCAGTCGCGTCGTCCTGCGGAAAGGACGTGCTGCTGCCCCGTGGAACAAGTGCGTTGATACCGGCGTGTGCTGAAATCTGTTCGTTCAAGCCGGCAAAAGGCACGGCGCGTCTTTTACTTTCAAGCCTTTAGTTTTTGTCAAATATTCCACCGAGGCGCGCGATGGCGGCGATACATGCGGTGTCGGTGCGCAAGATGCGCTTCCCCATTGAAAACGGAGTGAAAGATTTGTTCAGCAGTGTTTCTGTCTCATGGTCTGTCCATCCTCCTTCGGGACCGATGGCCAAGACCGGGGAGGATGGCAACGATGATGAGATGGAGCTGTTTTCGGTGGTGGGATGAGCGAGAAATCGGCATTGCGGTTCAAAGAGACGGTCAAGTTCATGTTCGACAAAAAATTTAAATGAACGGTGAACGGTAACTTCCGGCAATAATGAAGTGCCGGCCTGTTGCAGGCCTTCAAGCAAAAGATCGGTGTAGAATTCCGCAGTGATGACGTGGCTGTCGAAATAGAATTTTTCTACTTTGAAGGCGTTTATCAGAGCGATACGCCGTACTCCCAATGCCGCCAACTGCGCCCACAGCCTTTTCATGACCTTGGGACGCGGAACGGCCAGGATCAGATCGCACCAGGCGGAGGGAGATGGAATGGTGTGAGAACATTTCAAATTGACGCGCCCTAGTTGCTTATTGAGGTTGACGACGGTTGAAGTTCCGATAAGACCGTTAATCACACCGGTTTTTATTGATTGACCGGGTTCGGCTTTCAGCACGTTTATGATGTGTTGTGCTCTTGCGTCGCAGACGACGGCATTGCCGTCGGGGGATATCTCGTCATGGTGCAGTAAAATTCTGTTCATTCAACCTCCAAAGAAAATATAGCATTCTTGCGTTGAATAGTAAATATCAACCACAGGATGACTGCGCGTGGAGCCAAAAAGACCCCTTCGATATTCATAATGAATGCGGAAATTCCGCGTTTGCTTAAGCGTCGCGGGCCGTGGCGGGCCGCAGTCGCCATGACGATGGTGTCAGGCCATGCGCCTGCCGGAATACATAGTTGAAATATCTGGCCGACGTGTAGCCGCATTCCCGGGCAATGTCCGAGACGGTGCGGTCGGTGTTGGCAAGGAGACGGGCCGCTTCCGCCAGGCGCCTGCCGGCTATCAGTTCGCCGGGGGTCTTGCCCGTGATCTCCCGAATCATGCCGATTGTAGCGGACCTTGAATATCCTCCGTACGCGCACAGTCTCGAGACCGAAAGCCGCTCTTTGTAGTGCTCCTCTATGAATGCGAGAATCTTGTCCGCGACATCGGCCTTCACGGTGTGCTCATGGACGGATTTGCGTCCTTGACTGCGGTCTTGATAAGGAAATTTGAGCAGAATCATCGAGGCAATCACGCGCGCGAGCGCCACTTCCTCGTCCGTCAGCGAATTGCCCCTGTCGGCGAGTTCATACATCTCGGTGAAGAGCGTAAAAAGCTCGCGTCGGCACGGTACGACCCGACACGGGTTCGCCGTCATGGATTTGATAAGCGCCCCAACAACATGAGCCGGAACGACATCCAAGCTGTTCGCACGATCGCTTTCCCGCGGTTTGGAAAGCAGAAGTTCCACGCGCTTTCCGACGGCATCCTGCATCTTTATGAGACGATGGGGCGTGTTCGCCGGTATGACGATGCATTGCCCCGCCGACAGCAGGACTTGAGGCCTGTCATTGAATTCGTACGCGAACTCGCCGAAAAGGTTGCAGAGGAGCTGATCCTCCTTGTGGGAGTGCCAGTACGTTCTGGCTCCTCTGTGCGAAGCGAAGCGGTGTACGCGCTTGAGCCAACCCAGCGCAAGTCTTTGAACCGGAATGTGCGAGGGACCGTTCCCGTATGCTTGTGTGTGTATCATGACGATATTATACCAAAAGGCAAGCAGATGTAGTTCATAAAAAAACTGTAGATTATTTCTGAATTGCCCGAGTTGTTCACTGTTGATAAAATCAATGCATGAAAATTTCACATCAGAGGCGAACAATATACAAAATATTGTTGCGTCGCTTTGCGGTTTTATCTGCCGTTACGCTTCTATCCACAGAAGCCTCGTGCGGCAGTCTCCCCCTCAAACCCGGCGCAGATGGCTTCGGCGATGTGCGTTGCGCGGCGTTCTTTGCGCGCGACGGAAAGATGGAAGAGGGGCGCGCCTTCGTCAGCAAACTCCGAGCGCGTCCGGCGCAAGGGCGCACTCTTGAGGAACTGCAGTCGGTCGATATGGCGGAATTCGCCCTCATCAGGAATGATCTTGAGAACAACAAGGCGCGTGCCGTCGAGTGTCTGCGCACGGTTTTCGACGCCTGCCCCACGAGCTTCTGGGGATGGGCTGCGTACACCTTCCTGAAGGACATGGGCGAGAAGATTGCAGAGCCGCCGAAAGATCCGTTGCGCGGGCTCGGTCAGCTCGCGGACGGGGTGGTGAATCTGGAGCCGAAACGGTTGGAAGAGGGACGAGGGAGAAGGTACGAGGGAAGAGGGACGAGGGAGAAGGTACGAGGGACGAGGGAACAGGGATATCTGTCCCTTAAAGATCTCAAGCCCGGTTCACCTGTGCGCCGCGCGATTTTGAAAAATCGGCTCATCGAAATCTGCACCGAGAAGAAGATACAGGAGTTGTTGTCGGCGGAAGGCGGCGAAAAACTCTTCAACCGCATTTGGGATGACGACGCGGTGCTAGAGGACTTCCTTTTGTCGGGACCGGTCTTCGACGGTCCGCTGGCGCTCGAGACGCTCATGACTCTTCTACTCAACGACGAGAAGGAAGGCTGGGCTAAAACGAGCATGGGACGCTGCGCCACTGTGGCCGTCGCGATAAATGCGATGAAGGGCGACGATATGAAGGAAACGGTTCGTCACTGGGCGGCTTTCCGTCGGCTCGGAACCCTCGGCAGGTTCGTGGAGAGTGCGAAAGAGCGCGACTGCCGCCAGTGGCGTTTCATCGTTCGGCGTCCGGTCGATCCCGCCGACATTCTTTATCTCAATACGACGCGGCGCTACCCGGCGCGCTTCAGACGGAACGTCGGTCTTCAGGGCGTGCCGTACAGGAAGAGAAACTGCTTTGGCGTAAGCAAGTGGGCGAAGAACGACGAGTTTCTGCGTCCGTGGCTCGCCTCCGGCTGGCCGCGCCAGTATCTGCGCTCGCGCGTCGGCGGCGTGTGCACCGAGCAGGCGATGTGGGCGGCCCTCTGTGCGAACGCGCACGGGCTTATGTGCGAGCGCGCCGGGCAGCCCGGGCATTGCGCGTGGCTGCTCAACGAAAACGGCGACAACTGGAAGATCATCAACGGAATCCGTCCGTACACCCAGGGCGTGTCCAAGCTGTGGGGGAAGGGGTCCCAATACATCCAGTCCGTGGAGCGCGCGTCCGCCGACAGGACGGCACACGACGAGTCGGAACTGCTGCTCTTCGCAGGGCGCATTCGCGAGGCGGCGATGCGCTGCCCCTACAACTACACGG
>JAZQGX010000262.1:0-2169 GCA_045540275.1 Kiritimatiellia bacterium
AAGCGATCGCCAAGAGAAACGTAGGAAATTTCAACAGGACGATACCTTGCAGAGGAAAACGCTACAGCGTTTCGCCTCTCTTTGGTACGCAGGACATGACACAACATCTGGAGTGTAAGTCTCCAGTGAGCCAGTTAGGGGGAATCAGATAGTCGAAGACAAGTTTATGTCCGTGAGGATGTGGATGAAGGAAGTCTAAGACGAAATTTGGAGGACACGAACAGAAAATGGATATAAGGCTCTTATGCGGGTAAGTTTGCCATACAAAACAAAGCCCAATCCCTAACCGTAGCAGAAGGAGTAAATCCATGTCCCGCCAAATGAAAGATGTGTGTCTTATTCCTGGAGGTCTGCATTGACCGTCCGAAAGGGCTAAAGGCGTCAGCGATGATGCAATACGGGCAATGCAGAAGTCAGCAGAAGCCATAGTAGTTGTCCTTGGCAACGAAGGGCTGAATCAACAAGACCCGAATACAACATAACCACGTGAGCAGAAAGGGAAAGAAAAAGGATTTGGAAGGCCAGATGATAATGTCATTTGAGCCTTCCAGTCACTTGCTCTGTGAGGGTGTCAAGGTAGAGTCGCATCCGAGTCAGAAGCAAGATCCCCAAAAGGTCATGGAGGGGAAACAAGTATTTGAGGGAACGGAAAGCCTCATGGAGAAAGTGGCAGACACCAATAATCTATGGGAAGCATGGAGGCGCGCAAGAGCCAACAAGGGTTCAAGCGGAATTGATGGTCAATCCATTGATGAGTTTGAAAGAAAGGCGCTGTCGCTAATCCTTGAAATGCAAAAACAGTTGCTCGCGGAGAAATACAAGCCTACAGCGGTAAGGGGAGTGCAAATTCCCAAGCCGAATGGCGGAACGCGGCAATTAGGAATACCCACGGTCAAAGACCGAATTGTACAACAAGCGATGGCGCAAGTCATAAGCCCGTTGTATGAAAGGGTGTTCTCGGAGTCAAGTTACGGATTCCGCCCGAATCGAAGCGCACACCAAGCGGTAAAGCAGGGAGGTGCATATGTGGCAGAGGGATACTCAACCGTGGTAGACCTCGACCTTGAGAAATTCTTCGATGAGGTGAACCACACAAGACTAATGGCAAGGCTGGCAAGAGATGTCAAGGATAGACGCGTACTGCGCCTTATCGTGAAGTTTCTCAAGGCCGGTCTCATGCAGAATGGTGTATGCACAAGAAGGGAACAGGGAACTCCTCAAGGGGGACCGCTTTCCCCACTCTTGGCGAACATAGTTCTTGACGAACTCGACAAGGAGCTCGAACGCAGAGGACATAGATTCTGTCGGTATGCGGACGACTGCAACATCTATGTGAAGTCGCAAAAAGCCGGAGAACGCGTAATGGAGGGCATAAAGCAATTCATAACGAGGAAACTTCGACTGAAAGTGAATGAATCAAAGAGCAAAGTAGCGAAATCCAAGGAATGCACCTTTCTCGGGTACACAATCGGGAGCAAAGGGAAACTTTGGATATCCAAGAAGAGCAAGGCAAGAATCAAGAAGCGCATCAAGGCGCTGACAAAGCGTAATCGCGGAAGAACACTTGGAGCAGTCATCCAAGAACTTAACCAAACGCTACGCGGATGGCTGATGTATTTCAGACTGGCGGAAGCGAAGAGATGGTGCAAGGAAACCGAAGGATGGCTACATCGGAAACTGCGATGTTACCGCTTGAAACAGTGCAAAAGACGCATGGGAATCGCAAGATTTCTGATGCAGAACGGGTGCACGGAACACCAAGCATGGGAAACAGCAATGTGCCGCAATGGATGGTGGCGAAAGTCACAATTCGCACAAGCCAACAAAGCCATGGGAAACGAATGGTTCAGGAATCTTGGCTTGATACCGTTTGCACTACCGAAAAGTTGAAACCGCGCAGTGCCATAAAAGGCACGCTCCGTGGTGTGAGAGGGGGAGAAAACTCCCCCTACTCGATTACCCGGATTTCGTCTGCGCGAGACGGGGCGTTTCCTGTCGATGGCATTCAGCCCGCGCCGACAGGAGAAACAGCAAATGAGCCAAAAATCAGCAAACATGGCGCGGCGTCTTTTCGCCGCCCAAACCGGTCAATCCGCCGCCGGAGGGAGAGATGGGAGATGGGTGATGAGAATTCTGTTCGGAACAATTCTCTCGCTTCTGATGAGACGG
>JAZQGX010000263.1:0-2309 GCA_045540275.1 Kiritimatiellia bacterium
ATAGATGTAAACAATTTTGGGCTCGCCCCTGTAAGGAGCAGGCAGCCGCCAAGCAAAAGGAAAACTGCACCAGTCAAAGATGTTACAGGAATGAGGATATGGCGCTGTTTAATCAGCGCGAACCATGCGCCACCTACTGCAAAGCAAGCTACCATCCAACCAAAGCGAAACCAACTCATCCCATCCATTGTAGCATATCTAGAACCCATAAACGGGTGAGCAACAAGGAAAACAACACCTACTGTCATCCAAAACCCCCACGCCATTATATAGGCCCAGGAAAGCAAAACTAAAGCCAAACCTGCAAGAAGGCCAACGACAACCGCCCATACCTCAGGCCCGCCTAATTGGCAACAAAGACAATGCATACCAAGATATGCGGGAAGTGCCCCGATCACAAACAATAAGCGTTTGTAGTATCTGCAGCCCGCTGCAACCAAAAAGCCTCCAAGCAATGTGAGGATTATAGAGGCGCACCAATATATGGCCCTTGCATTTGCAAAGTAGCCATTAATCTGTTCCATCATTTGTTCCATTTTTTGTTCCTTTGTTTGTAGCGGTTCGTTCGTTGATTTTACGAGCTGCAAACCGCAAGCAGCTCGCAAAGATTCCTAACGATCCAAGGGGGCAGGCTAATCTTCAATTTCAGCACGGAACGTACCTTCGGGGGCGGCACCTTCGCGACACAGTTTCTCCCATCCATCACCACCTAGCAATCTGCCCATTCCGCCGATAATCTTGGGCTTGCCGAAATATGTAAGCCGGTATTTTTTCGCAGCATCCTTGTACTGCCATGTTTCCTGATGGAGCGAAATCTGCCTGAACGACATGTCAAGAAGCCCACCATTGCCAGTTGCGACCGTTACCTCTTTGGACAGCGGAGAATATTCCATTCGAACACCATGCTCTTTGCCAAATGACTGTGCCCATGTTCTCGGTGTCGCAGCATTGTACTTGCACCAGTTTGCAATAATATCCTTGTCGAAATTAATGCAATATACCTTTCTGTCCTTTGCGGACGCACGGCAGAACGGATTGTTCTTAGATGAGAACACAATCATGAAATCCTTGCCGAATCCCTTTTCTTTTTCATAGCCGTCATCGTCCCTGCATTCTGTGAATCCAAGGCGTGGGAAGTGGTATGCAAGCACCGTTTCCAAGTCGTCCAGCGACATGCCGAGGTAGAAACCCGCCAGCTCAAATGTTCCACCGGCGGCCGTTTTCGCCTTGGCTTCAATAGAGGCAAACGATTTCTCCAATGACGCCATCGCGGCATCTTTCAAGCTTTCAGGCATCTTCTCATAAAGAGCCGCTTTGGCAGCACCAGGCTTTACCGATTCATACAACGACAAATCAATCTTCTCAACAGGGATTTTTGCGACCAGCTTTTCCTCAAGTTCCCTGCCAAGAGAACGACCTGATGCGAGCGCCTTGCGAGCCGTCTCTTCGCCTGCAATCTTGACAACTCGACGTGCGGCACGGCCTCCTTTTATAAGAATCTCAACTTTTTCACTTTCCGAAAGCTTAAAGCTTTGAGCATAGTCCGTGGCAAACGACTCTTGACTATCATACCAGCCGAACATGTATCTAAGGCGGTTTTCAACAAGTTCCGCCTTAATTGCTTCAAGCGCCCCTAACGCCGATTCTGCCAATTGAACGCGTGTCTTGGAATCTTTCGCAACGCTTGCAAGTCCTGCCGCTATCTCAAGCGGAACAAGATTATTTTCACTCCAATGATAGATTCCAAAATTTTTCAACTTTTCAAGTGCGAATTCCAAAGCCTTGTCCTCTGGCATTCTTTTGAAAATCGGCGCAAACTGTTCACGAGTCTTAAAAAGCGGACAACCATATTCATCGGTGGCAGAAACGATTTTACCAAACACATCCGCATTCTTGATACGTCCGTAAAGCGCAGTCCGGGCCGCATCGTTCGTGATATACAAGCCTGTGACAGGAGAATTTTCCATCAGGTCAAGCCTCTTCTGAGTTTGCGAGATCTGGGTAAGCATATCAGACACCTCGCGTCTAGCACGCTTCTCCTCGCGCAAATCCCATTTCTTCTTTGCGCGATTTGCATCGCGATTTCTTTCTTCAGCCTTATTGCGCAATTCTTTTATCTCATTAGACAGTTTGAATATTTCGTTCTCGCGATTGCGCTGTGCCATAGCCGTTTCCCGTCCAGGAGGCGGGATAACCATTTCTCCGAGAATCGCCTCGTCATCAATCTTTTCGGCAATGGCCTTTAGATCCTCTTGCGGAAACGTCCCGCAACCATCGCGATAGATTTTAGCGAGAGTTTTCTGATCTGT
>JAZQGX010000264.1:0-23883 GCA_045540275.1 Kiritimatiellia bacterium
CCTTTTTTTACGTAAAATCGTCTCTCTCAAGAAAGTCTACGCTTGTTTTTTCATCGTCCGAATAAATTTTTAAGCCCTATTTACTGGGGTTTCCGTATAGTCGGGATAATTTCCCCCGAAAAAATCGGGATAAGCGTGCAAAAAAAGTGGGCTAGTCCAGTTTGCCAAACTGCGTCCACCCATCCGCGACGAGACCTTAATATGCGAATCAAATCCAATTCCGACTATATATTACCGGCTTGTATCAAGTATTGATAAAACGGTCGAGTTTGTCGGCAAGCCGAGTCTCCAGCCATGGTTTAACCTGCCAAAAATCCCGCAAATCGAGATATTCGCCTACCGCAACTCCCTGTCCCGGCTTTACGCCATATTCGGCCCTGAGAAGAATATTGCGTGCCGTCGCCTCTTGCGAGACGAACTCCTGGACATTCACTCTGAATCCGAGAATGCGAAGAATCTGGGCGCGGAATGTATCGGTGAGCAAATCGGCCAGGCGCTCGCGTAAAATCCCGTGTCGCAACATCGAACGCATGGCGCCGCCGTCTTTTATGCTCTTGTGCAATTCGTGCTGACAGCATGGCGCACAGAGGATCGAACGCGCCTTCCACTCCACGGCACGCGCCAACGCCTCGTCAGTCGCGGTATCGCAGGCATGCAAACTCAGCACCATGTCAGGCTCGAAAGGAACCTCCGCATCTGCGATGTCACCCTCTACAAACGTCACCTCGTTGGAAACGTCCAACTGCGCCGCCAGCCGCTGGGCGGTGGCAATGACATCGGCACGGCGGTCGATACCGCACACTCGAACGTCTAAAGATCGGACCTGTGAAAGGTACGCATGAACCGCCAGCGTCAAATAGGCCCGACCGCGACCGCAGTCGACAATATTGACCTTCTTCTCCGAATAACCGTCGATTACCGAATCGATCACATTGAGAAAGGCGTTGACCTGATCGTACTTGCCGCGCATCGATCCTAAAATGCGGCCATCGCCGCCGGCCACTCCGATGCATTGCAACAGCAATGCGGAATCGAACCGCGACAGCGGAACGTCCTTTACCCGGTCATGGGAATCGTTTGCCATCTCGCGCTGCAGCCGACCGCTTCGCGAAAGCAGCAGCTTACCCTTGCGTGTGACGCGCGCATGCAGGTCGCCGGTAGCCGTAACCAGATGGAGTTCGCGCGTGCCCGTCTGGGCAATCATCTCCTCCAGACCTTCCCGCGCCGACGATTCGTCAAAATTCTTAACCGTAGGTCTGCTTCCATGCTCAGTATCGGTCATCTCCCCCTGGAATTTTTTCACTCCGCGGATGGTGACCGGCCTCAAGCTGACCCGGAACAAATTTCCTCCGCGCCGCAGGCTTTGCGTAACCTTCATAAATCCAGGCTCGTCAAAAACCCGTCTGCGTATTTCATCCGCCAACTCTATTGGAAACTCACCCTTTTCCATCGCTTTACCTCTCAACTTTGAATTCCACCGTCAGTGTTTCAAATTGCTTCAAAAACTCAGACGTCAAACCGCGAATCATGCTGCAGCCAGCCGCCGCCTTGAGCACGCTGCTGTCATACGAAGCGATGCCGGAACTCTTGACGATACGGTAGGAGACGATCCGGCCCGTGCGACTCAAACGTATCTGCAGATGCACGGTGCGGTCACCGACATCATTGTACGACGGCATCTCGGTCCACGCATTGTACAGCGCATTTTGCACCAATCCAACGCATCGTCCCTGCTCTGATTCGGGAATCCGGTTGCGCGTACCGATTCTGGCTCCATTCTTCAGCGCTTGCTCTATCTGCTTTTGACTCAGCGCCTTTTCATGCGAGGTCATCTGGGTTACGCGCTTGAATTTTGTGAAATCGATCTTCGGCTCATCCGGTTTGTTAATGCGTCTTCCACGAACAAAAGGCTTCTTTTCTTTTTTCTTGCGCTCGGTTTTCTTATTGTTTTTTTTCTTCTCTTTCTTCCGGCGCTGAATGGTTACCGAATCTTTGGTCTGCAACGGAACTGTTTCGTCGATTTTGACATCCTGTTTTTCGCGGCGTTCGTCCTCCATCGCCACCGGATCCGGAAGCACGATGGTAAACGGCATCGGCTCCGGCGGCGTCGGCTTGAAAAAATAGTTCCAGACGACATTTGCCATCAGCAGCATCAGCAAAACGCCGTGCACCAGCAGCGACCGTTTAAGCGCAAGCCTATTGATGTCTACATTATCCATCTGACTCAATCCGCGATTGTCACCAGAGAAATACGAGTAAGGCGAACTTTGTACAGAGCCTTCATGATCTTCATGACCGCTCCGTACTCCAGTCGGGAGTCGGCGCGCACCAGAACCGCGGTGTTCGGATCTTCAGCCGCAAAGACTCCCAGCTGCCGCTCAAGTTCCTCGAAGGTTATCCCCTGGTTGTTCAGATACAGTCCGCCTTTTTCATCGAGCGTCACTGTCTGCGCCTTCTTGGACGGCAAGACATCGGCGCTTCCCTTGGGCAGCTTCACGGAAATACCCTGTTCCATCGCCGGAAAGGTGATGATGAAGGTTATCAACAACAGAAACGTCAAGTCCATCAGCGGGGTCATGTTGATCTCGCAGAAACGTCCCTGTCGCCGATTGCGAACCTGCTTCATTGACGATCCCCTCCGCGGTATTCATTGCAAATGCGGCCCATCAGTTCTTCACGAAATCCCGCCATATCGGTTTCAATGCTCCGCAGATGTTCCGTCAGGTGGTTGTACGCGATGGCGGCGGGAATCGCCACCAGCAAACCGACAACGGTGGTCGCCAGTGCGGATGAAATCGCCGGGGCGATTTCCGAAAGCAGCACCGTTCCTTTTCCCCCCATCAAATCAAATGCGTTCATCACGCCCCAGACCGTACCGAGAAGTCCGAGCATGGGAGCGGTGGTAACGATGCCTGCTAGCGTGCTCATCTTGCGTTCAAGAGCAATGCACTCGTCCTCCTCGGCATGCTCGCATACACCGCGCAAAATCTGCACCTCGCTGCCGGTCAACGCTACCGTCTGTACCGCGGACGAGGTTGAAATCACCTGATTGCGAACATCGGGGGAAAGCAGTCGAACCATGCGCTCGCAAGTGCGGTCGTACATCAGACTGATTGCGACCTTGCGTCCTGGCTTGCGCTGAAGATAGCAGTTGAGCACGTCCGTAGACGGGAAGAAATCCTTGTTGAAACGGATAATCGCCCGGCGGACCGAAGCCAACTGCATTCGTTTGCTGAAAAATATCTGCAGTGCCCAAATCGAAAGAACAATCTGGACCACTATCACCAGCTGTCCGGTCAAATCGGAATTGTAAATGCCTTTGAGCAGATTAGCCATCAAGAAAACAGAGGTAAACATACGCACCGACCCTTCAAAATCAGACGAACTCGCCCTTTACGTTGATGATGTCGCACAGGCGTTTGAAGCAGATGCGCAAATCATCGTTGGTTTCGCGGTACATGTATTCGGAAGAGCGCTCCATTTCGCGCTTGGCGTTCTCAAGACGCTTTTCGATCACTTCCTGCGAATCCGTACCGCGCCCCTCCAGCCGCTCGCGGAGAACATCGAGCGAAGGCGGATTGATAAAGATGTCGACATACCCCTGGCGCATTGCTGAATCGGACGGCATCGCCGATACCGCCTTGCGCACCTGCGCCGCACCCTCGACATCAATATCCAGCAAAATGCACTGCCCCTGCTTCAACGCCGCCTCGACCGGCTCCTTGAGCGTTCCGTAATAGTTGCCGTGAACTTCGGCATGTTCAAGGAAGCTGTCCTTTTTCAAAAGTTCTTTAAAACGAGCGGTTGAAAGAAAATGGTAATCTACACCGTCCTCTTCGGTGTAGCGGGGCTCGCGCGTCGTACACGAGACGGAATACTCGAATTCGGGGTATGCCTGCAGCAGCATATCGCATAATGTCGTTTTGCCCGCACCTGACGGTGCAGAAACAATAAGCAGCAATGGCTTCATGTGTCAAATCCTTTTACGGGAACTGGATGCCTTTTAATAATGCAATGATACCATATTGGCCGCAGGAAAAAAACAAATTTCTACTCCCCGACCGGGGGATGCATCCGAATGCGGCAGATCGACGCGGGGATGAAAAGAGTTCCGGCACGGACGGGTCCGACGGGCAGATCATCTCCCGGTTCCGGATGATCCGTAGCGCAATATCCACTCATCAACCGAACCGAACATCGGGTGGCAATTTGAAAAGATATTGTCGGATTCGCGCCAGGTTTCCCATATTGTCGTCGCGCCGCGCTCGATCATGTGCAACCAACCGGGATATCCCGAATGCAGCACCACCTTCCTTGCGAGATCGTTTCGTCCATTCTGAGCCAGCACAAGCAGCATATATCTCGTTGAAAAGATACCCGTCATCGGTGCGCATCCTTTTGATTCTACCGCTGCCACCAGCTTTGCGAAAGCGCGAGCACGCAAATGCTCCGGCACCAATCCCAAATAAAGTCCGATCGCCTGCGCGCTCTGGGTTCCGTTGCCGATCTCCCCAGACTCCCGCACCCATCGTGAGACGAACGCCTTACGGATGGTTTGCGCCAGTTTTACGAGTTGGGCGGACTCCTCTGCGCGCCCCAACCGTCTGGCGAAACCGGCGGTCAAACGGACGAACTCATGCCAATGCGCGGTTGCTACCAGCGAATCCGGCGCTCGTTCTATCGCCTCATGATCCCCTATGCATCTGGGTATAATCCCGTCCGGACAGGATTTCTCCACCAGCTTGATGTAACGCATACAGACCGGATAATAATCCAGCGCCATCTCCTCGCCGTAATAATCCAGCAAAGTCTCCATCAGTACCGGGCAGACCAGCGCCCATGAAACCGGTCCCGCCCGGCCGCCAAATCCGCGATCGGCGATCCCGACATATGGAGCGGTCTCGGTCAGCCATCCGTCATCGGCGGCGGCATCCGCGAAGTCCTGCAACGTTTTCAAATAGAACTCCCGCATATCGAAATTAAGGCAATACGCATTGCAGGTGGCGACAATGTCACCTCCGTATCCCAATCTTTCTCTCCCCGGACAGTCGCTCTGGACACCGCCCATGACATTGGCCAAAAAGGTTCTTCTGCACATGGCATGGATTGCGTCGATATCTTTATCGCTGCTTTTAAATGTCGCACCGGGCGCGGCGTCGGGAAGCAGCGATCCGACCTGACGCGATTTCACATCGTCCCGGCCGAGCAGAACATCCAATCCCCTGACCTCGGCATAACGGTAGACGTGCCAGGTGAAGGGAGGGACGAACCGCTCACCACACTCGTTCCCCGACGAGATGTACACATCGCGCTGAGCTGCGATATCAGGCGCTCCCGGTCCTCCCATGCCTTTTCGCTTGATTTGTCCTGCGGTCTGCGTCCGGACGTTGACCGAACCGTCGCTATTGAGCCGCTCGCCATACAAAATCTCGATCCGCCGTCCCCGTTCGGCACGGAACCGGAACTCGGGAACTCCAGTATGGTTTTCACCGAAATCCACCACCTGAATCGAACCCTGCTGCAGCCACGATGATTTCCCGGCAAGCTCGCCCCGGACTCCGACCTTGGGCGATTTGCGGAGAACAAGACGCCCTTCGGGCCCTTTTGCGTTAACCGCCGGTTTCCAGACGTCACCGATTTCAAGCGTTCCGTCCATCTCCGTTCCAAGATAAACGCAATTTCGCAAAATATTCGTCTCGCGCCAATGCCAGCGAGAAAGCTCAAGCCCGTCGCCAAAGACGGAAAACACCGGTTCTCCGCTGGCCAGCGCGCCTCGGAATTTTTTGCTTCCCCAAAAGCGCAACGGGGGCAAATTGTAAAAGCCATTGCCCATGACCACGCGAACTTCATTAGTGTGGGGATACGGTTTTATCGTTTTGCGGTCCAACGGATACTCATCGACATATACCGTCTTGCCGAAATCGCTCCATAGCGGCATGAGCGAGATGGCGGCCGCCGCGTCGGGAGCATGACCGTTGATCCGAAGCGTGTAATAGCCAGCCGCCGCAATTTTCACCGATTTGACCGGTTCGCCCTGACGGCAGACAAAAAATGCGCGAAATTCGCTCGCCGGGCGTACCGCATAAAAATCCTCCTCGCTCATTGGAGTGCGCCGTCCATCTCCGACCCACGACACTTCTGCATAGGTCCATTGCCCCGCCAAGACCGATGCCGCCACCAGTCCGATCATACAAAATCCGTAATTCATGACATTACTCCATAAAACCCACCGAAAATCGACAATGTCGACGAAAGAGGGCGGAAGAGCATAAAACGTCTTGCCGCCAACTGTTCAAAAATCGAAAATGGGGGCCGTAAAAGACCGCCGACCGGAATCATACCGACTTATTTGACGCGCTCGCAATCAAGTTCCGCACTGCTTGCGCTCATCCCCCAGTAATGATAATTGAATTTGAGCGCGCCTTTATTGAAATGGAATTTGAAGTTTAAATGTCCCGGTGTTCCCACCAGATAAACCTGCGCCTCAAATCTGTCCGCAGCCGTCCACCCGCCGGTCGCCGCCGTTGGCTGGATGCCGATTATCCCGCCAAGCGGCTCATAGTCGATATTCTGCAGCTTGATCGAACCGTATTGCCAATCTTTCCCGCCGACCGGAATCGTCTGAACGCCGCATTCTCCGTCAAGCGCAATGGTCCAACCGTTGGCGGCACGGGACAACGTTACTTTTGTGAAATTGAACCTACCATGTTTTCCACCCTTGCCGACCGAATATGTACCATAGGCCGACTCGTTGCCTGATGCATTCCCCTCAACTTTGGGAAGACCGAGCGACGAGCAAAGTTTTTCAAGTTTGGTCTGAGATGCTTTATCTTCCGGAAGCGGCTTGTCCGACATCGCCGGCAACAGGTTTTCCCAAGCGATGTTCAGTTCTTTTTGCATATCATTCAAACCGGCGGTAACGGAAAGCACCGCATCCTGATGCGGCATTACAGCGGTAAACTGGCCAAACGCTCCGTCCGCCCGATAAACCCCATCGGGACGGCAACGCCAAAATTGGAAACCATATCCTTGCTCCCAATCGGTGCCGGTTCCTATCGCTCTGGCACCGACGTTAATCCATCCGCTCCAGGTCTGCCGGGAAGATGCCAGGCGCACGAAATCTTTCGAAAGCAGCTGTTTGCCGTTCCAACTCCCCTCTTGGAGATAAAACTGCCCGAACCTCGCCATCTCACGGGTGGTCATATTCATTCCCCAGCCGCCGCAAGCTATCCCCTGCGGTGAATATGTCGTCCACGCTTTGGTTATGCCGATTTTCGAAAATAGCTTTTCATTGAGGAAATCCATCGTCTTCTTTGATGTTTTCCGCTCGATAATCGCCGAAAGCAGGTACGTTGCATCTGAATCGTATTTAAATTTAGTACCTGGGTCGTGATTGATCTTTTTGCTGAAAAACCGCTCAACCCAGTTTTTGTCCGAATGAGCGATATGATCGCTGGACGACCCGATATTCATGGTCAGAAGGTCGCGGATGCGCAGCTGCTTGAACTTGGGATCGGTTGATGGTATGTCGTATTCGGGGAAAATGTCAAGCACCCGCTCGTCGAGATCGATTTTACCCTCGTCAACCAGAAACCCGATACCTGTTGCGATAAAACTTTTGGAGTGTGAATAGAGCATATGCGTCATCTCAGGAGCATACGGCTTCCACCATCCCTCTGCAATGAGCTTTCCGTGCCTGAGCAAAACAAACGAATGGAAGGTTCCCATTTTATCGCAAGCCTCGATAAACTTGATTATGCCATGCGAGGAAACTCCCTGCGATTCCGGCGTGGCCCGTTCAAGTGTGGCATACGATACAAATGTCTGTGCGGCAACAATTAGCAATGCGATGTTTTTTTTCATGGCTGTCTCTCGTTTATGGTCGCTGATTCACTTAATCCGTTAATGTCCTGCTTCTGAAAATCGTGGCTCAACCAAAAAAAGGTGCGCCACATGACGCACCCTTATCATCGAAATTTCAAATTACAGCTTATTTACCGTAGACTTCAATTTCGGTGTAATGATTCATCTCGTTGGAGGTGTTGCCGTTCGAGTAGAAGCGGACATAACGCCCTTTAATGCCATTGCAGGCGAAGGGACGTCCCTCGTTGGTCTCGATGTACTCTTTGTCCTTACCAGCTCCGAGCTTGGAGGAATCGTCGTGGTCGTTGTTGAAAACGGTGGTCACGCCGGTCTTGAAGGTGGCATCATTGGAAATCTGGCAGATTACATCGCGATAAACGCGGGCTTCGCCATGATAGTGCCAAACGCAAGCAGCCCAGATTTCGCACTCTTTGCCAAGATCAACCTGAACCCACTGGGTTTTCGGACCGAGCTCAACATAGGTCGCTGCGTCATGCTCTTTGTCGCCGTCGGTAATGTATTCGAGTTCGCCGATAATCGGCTCCATATCGCTGGAGGTCACCTTGCAGTCGGTTGAAAGCACCTTGGTGCCGGCTGCCACCGAAATCGGAGCACGCGGCTTGCCGTTACGGGCCGGCTCGAGATTGGAGGACTTGATATCCTTCGGCGTACCGACAAACTGAGGCTTGGGAAGTTCGATTTTGAGAGTTACTTTGTCCTGTGCTTGTGCAATGCCGACCATAACCGCCAACAGTGCAAATGTCATCAATGTTTTCATTTTTTATTCCTTTCTTTTTTTTCAGAGTGTTCCGTTACCGGAAAATTCCCACAAATCCGCACGGGATTTCTTACCTTATCCATCCAAAGCGGCTGCTCCCGTGTCGCCAACGCCCCCGCCCCGGATATTCTTTTACAAACCTCTTTGATACAACCCCAATCCATCGCCAGAAACGCGGTTGACAGCGCGTCGGCTGTCGTGGCATCCGGCGCGTACGCCCAAGTTCCCGCATGACGGGCCGCGGCCACTCCATTGAGCGCATCGACTACATGCATCCCCTGCTCTTCAAACCCGGATCCGCTTATAGCTCCCCCGGAAATCCGAGCCGGTTCCACACCGCCGCGTTCCCGCCAGTTTCCTCCGACGCCGACTGGCCAACCATCGTTTCCGTCGCCGACCGAACCGCGAGCCAGAACCGTGCTGGTGCCGCCATGAATCAGGAAGTTTTCAATCTCCCAATCTTCGCACAACAACTTTGCTACCGCATCCAGCGCCCATCCCTTTCCGATTGCGCCGAAATCCAGCAGCACCGGCGTCGGCCGTCCCATCCGATCCTCTTTTACCGAAATCAAAAAGTGTTCCGGATCGAGAACCAGACGGTTCATTCCACAACGAGCCATGGCATCCTTCCGCTCAGCGGCGGTCAATGCCGTCCAACGATGGTCGACCTTTCTCAAGACGTCCATAATCGCCCCCAGCGTCACATCAAACGCGCCTGCCGTCGCCGCACAGAGCTCAACCGAGCGCATCAAAAGCTCCATCGTCTCCTTGTGGAGTCGGTAGACCTCACCGGGCTTAAGCTGCGCAACCATCATCGTCTCGCTGGTGTAGACGAAGCGGCTGATTTGCAACTCCAGCCGTTCAATGAGGGCGAATGCCGCAGCCGCTGCGCTTTCGGCGATGTGATAATCCTCGCCTGCCACCATCAATTCGAAGGTGGTCGCCATCGCGCGGCATTCAAACCGATGCACATTGTCGAGAAGTGCCAAATTACTCCTTGCGTCCGCCGGTAATCACCATCCATCCCGCCACTGCCAGGAAGCAGAAGGCGGTGCAACGATGAGCCCAAAGCAAAGTGTGCTGCCACTCAGCTCCAAAAATCGTCATCATCGGCGCAACCGCGGTAAACACCACCAGCACCGCCAACACTAGCGCTATCATCCACCAGAATGCACGGCCGGAGCGAAGACGCTTAGCCCCGCGGAACCAGATCAGCGCCAGTAACGCAACCGCAAACAAGGCACCTGCTACCTGATGCATCACCAACGGCCACCCTGTCATCGCCCCGGAGAAGAATCCGATGGCACCGGACAGACCGAGATACAATGCCGAAAGCACCATTGCGATACCCGAGAAACGGTTCAACAACTCAGCGGTCTTGGCGCACCTGCCCTCTTCGGGAACTCCACCCTTGCCAAGCAGCGCCGGGATTGCCGTCGCGGCAAATGCGACCGCCACCAGCGCCAACACCGCAAAGACCACCCAGAGGAAGATCTTGAAGAGCGGACGGACGAGGAACATCGAGCCGAAGGCAAGATGGTAGACATCATCGCTTCCCATGAAATCGCCTTGGGTCTTCACCTGCTTGGAATCGGTCAGCAACGGACCCTTGGAGGAAATTTCACCGAAGAAGAACTTCGAATCGACCGTATGACAATCGGCGCATTTGACCGGCTTGGCGCCGCGCGCCATACGTGCGGGACGCACGTCATGGCCGATGGCCCAGGTAACGGGAGCGGCAACCTCGCTCTCTTCGGAAACAAGCTTGCCGTCCTTGAGCGACCAGATTTTTCCGTGACCGACATACACCGGTGCCTCGACCTTCGCCGCAACAAGCTTAGCCAACACGTCGGCGACCATCTCCTCGGTCAGCGAGGCGTTGCTTCCCGCCAGTTTTGCAACCTGGGCAAGCGCTTTCGAATTGATAAAGGAAATGAACTTCTTCGCCGTGTCGTCCCACAAACCGAAGTCGGTTGCGGAAGAACCAGCCGGTGCCAGGATGTAGGAGTACGTCGTCTCGCCGCGAGGACGGAACACGACATTGCCACCGGTGATCAACGCGCCGAGGTAGCGGGTATCATAAAGCGCACTCGCCTCGATCGTCGTAATAAGCTGCTCGATCATCGCTAGACGCTCGGCCTGAGCCTTGGTCTTCTCGGCATCATCCTGAGTGTCGAGATTGGGATTGTAATTGACCGGCACGACCGGGCTTTCAACGGCGGCACCGGCTCCTTCAATCGGGGTGATGGACTTGTCAATCAGGTAATAGTAGCCATCGGGCAGCTTGGTTTCGCCGAAAGGAACTGGCACACCGTCAACGTTGGCGCGGAAGCTCTTGCCCCCAACCACCACCACCGGACGCAATCCGCGAGCTTCAATGTTGGGGTTGCCGCCGAGCATCTTCAATACTGCACCGGTATCCGCCATTGCGCTCAAACTCTTGCCCGCGATCTCCACGACTTTGGCCGAATCGATCACCTTGACCTTGTCGGCGGTGCGGCTCGCCCAATAGGCGGGCCAAACGATGCGGCAAGGTTCAATCTTGCCCGTCTTTTCGTTTTTGACGAAAACCGGCTCCTGGATAAAGGGAGCGTCCGTCAGCCATTTGGCACGTCCGTAAATGCCCATACGATTGGCACGGGAGGTTGTAACTTCACCCAATGCGCCATCCGGGGTAACTCCGCTGTGGCAAACCGTGCAGGAGAGTTTCTCGAAATGGCAAAGCGGGAAGCCGACGTGTTCAGGTGCAGGAGCGCCCAAACGTCCGGCCTTGCCGTTCTTGGCGACGTGACATCCGGCGCAGGTAAGGGAAGCTTCGTTGCTGTCCTGACCGGCCTTTTCGTAGCCGCGTGCGATATTGTGGTCAACTCCGTTACGATGGCAGTCGGCGCATGACATTCCGGCGCGCAAGTGCACGTCACTGTCAATCTGCGTATCCTCAACCCCGACGGCGGTTGCACCGTGGCAGTTAAGACAGGCTTCGGTTGTTGGTTTGCCGACCTTCATTGTCAGACGATGCTTGGAGTCGAACTGGCGGCAATCGTAATTCACAGATGCCGGAACCCGGAAAATGGAGTCGTCCTTGTTCTTGCCATTGAGCATTCCCCAGTAATCGGGCATACGCTCGCTCATGCCGTCGACTTCACCCCAGCCCATCGCCGCAGTCATCGCCCATGCAAAATTCTGGCGGGCGATCTGCTTGGCGTATTCGCTGAAATCGTAGGATCCCGAACGATCGTGGCAGGCGAAGCAGTTGACGTCGATACCGCCGGAAACGTTCCAGCGTCCGGCGTACAGCTCGTCCTCGCAAGGAGAGGCAATGCCGCCGCCAGGAAGGTTGCGGGCGAACATCCAAGTGAAATCGAAATCGCTCATGCCGATTTCAGACGGCTTGAACGTTCCCTTCCACGCGCGCTGGCTCAACGGAATCTGGACACCGGCGGTGCGGTCGATTGCGAACCAAGGCTCACCCGCCCGTCCAGAGCAAACGTTGGTTGCACCGGCATTGAAGTGCCAGCCCGATGCGATCGAATCGTAATCGTGGCACATGCTGCAGGTCTGACGGGTGCTGACGGGAAGCGCATTGGGTTCGCCGGGGACGATGGCATCGCCCATCTGGTCTTTGACGCCCAAGCGATGGATCGGCGGCACCTTGCCGCCGTCGCGGTGCGACGGAACGGCAGCGAACGATGCCGTTGTCACCAAAACCAGCGTAGAAATTAAAAGTTTATTCATATCGGCTATTCTCCGAATCGAAATACCTTACGCCTTCTGCTCACCAGCGGCTTTTGCGGGATCATGCTTGGCATCGGCCGGAACCTTGAATTCCTCCGGCTTGAAGTGAATGGTCTTGCCTTCGGCGACCGAACGGTTCGCGGCCAAAACCGCAACGGCGGACTCGTACGCGAGTTCTGCATCGCAGTTGAGAAGTTTGGGATCTTTGCGACGAACGGCAAAGAGGAAGTTCTCAAGGTGCGGCATATGAGCGGGCTTGAGCAGCTCAACCGGCAACGGCATTCCCGCCGCCGCCTTGGTGACACGGGCATCAATCGAAACATCGCTGGAGCGCTCGAGCGTAAGCGCCACGGGAGCCTTGGCCTCGTTAAGCAGCCCCATCTTGACGAATTTGCTCCAATCATTTCCGGGTTCCGGTGCGGCCGTATTTCCGCGGGCAGAAATTTCAGAGAGGGTCAAATATCCGTTTTCGCCCATGAACTGCTCGTAGAAACCGCCACGGGAGGAGGTGGTGAGCACCTGATAGAAGGCGCGGTTGATCAGACCCTCCTTGGTCTTGAACTCGTAGATCGCCATCACGTTGTCGTTCATCTGACGCTTGTAGTAGTCGTTGCCGCCCACCGCGGTGACCGTTATCGGGACGCAATCCCAGAGCCAGAAGAAGAGGTCGATCTGGTGCGAACCCAAGTCAACCATCGGACCGCCGCCGTATTTCGAGAACCAGCGCCAGTTGAGGAACTGTTCCATATTCTCGTAACCGTACTTCTGCAATGTTTCAATTTTGATGTTCAAGCGAGGGCGGACGGTGACGAATTTAGCCACCGAACGGTTCCATTGACCGTAGGCGTGGGTTACGCGACCGAGCACCTTGTTCTCGCGCATGACGCGGTTGATGGCGTGCATGTAGCGCGGGTTCGAACGGCGCTGGTGGCCGATCTGAAGCGGAAGACCGGTTTCGCGAGCGGCGAGCACCATTTCGCGGGCACGAGAAAGCTGGTTGGACATTTCCTTTTCGCAATATACCGGCTTGCCTTTGCGCAGGCAGTAGCAAGCGTGCTCAGCGTGCATCCAGTCGGGAGTGGCGACCACCACCGCATCGATGTTCTTATCCTCTTTATCAAGCATTTCACGATAATCTTCGTAAATGTTGACCGTATGTCCGAGGGTACGCAGACGACCACGGGCCATCTTCGCGCGGAACGGCCAAATATCGCAGACGGCGGTCACGCGGACGCCTGGAATTTTGACCAGATCGTCGGTAAGGATTTCACCTTCCGCACCGTATCCGATAACCGCGACGTTGATCTGATCGTCGTCCGGACCGATAACGCCATCTTTGGCATGCAGGATATTGAAGGACGGCAAAACCGCGGCAACGGCGGCACTGTTTTTAAGGAAGTCTCTGCGATTCATTTTTACCTCTCTTTGTTAGAAAACCAAAATCACATCCGCGTATAGCGCGGCCCATCGCCGCCCTGCGGGAACGTCCATTCAATATTGGACATCGGGCATTTGATCTGACACGTTTTGCAATGCAGACAATTTGAAAAATCGATCTGCAAAACACCTTCTTCGCGGCGGTAGACCTCCGCCGGACAAAAACGCAGGCAAGGGGAAGCGAAGCGCTTTTCGCATTCTGTACAGCGCGCTGCATCCTTGATGCGCAAATGACAAGGCTGATCCTCGTCATGGATGGCACCGGACATGAAAACGTCGGTAAGCTTATCAGCGGACAGCGCCCCGGTGGCGAGTTCTTTATGCTGCAGCAGTTTGCGGCTGCGCAAAGGAAGTGTCGCCTCGGCATCCGGTTCCATCGGCACCCGCCAGAATGGAAGCAGCCCGAAAGTCGCCCAGGCGCAACCGGCAGACATCACACCAAGCAAGGTGTTGTACGAAAACGCCGCACGGACATTTCTGACGCGCTTGAGCTGCTTCCAGCCGGACGTGGAATGGAATGCGGTCTCATACCGCTGGAAGGCATCTTCTGAAAAATCGTTTTTCTCCCAGCAATCGGCAAGCGCATCGGCCGCACAAACGCCGGATGCGACCGCAAGGTGCGCCCCTTTAATGCGCAGCGTATCGACGAGACCAGCGCCGTCGCCGACAATCATAACGCCGGGAGCGCACAGTTTCGGTACGGAATAGTAACCGCCTTCAGGTATTACTTTTGCGCCGTAGGCGACCGTCTTTCCGCCTTTGATGTATTTGGCCATCGTCGGATGTGCCTTGAACAGACGGAAAAGGTGGTGGGGATCGACCTCGGGATGGGCGTAGTCGAGCGCGTAGGCGTAGCAAATCAAAACCTGAGTGGGGGAAGTGTGGTACATGAAGCCGCCGCCGTAGGTTGACATATCCGCAGGATAGCCGAAGGTATGGGCAATTTCACCGCAACGTTCGTTGTTTTCAGGCACCTCGATGATTTCTTTGATGCCGACGGCGTAGGACTGGGGACGGGTACCCTGCATTTTTTTGCGCGCGATCAGCTTTTCGGTCAGAATTCCACAGGCCCCCTCGCCCAGCACGACCGCCTTTGCGTAAATCTCCTCGCAAGGCAGATAATTGCTCTTGCGCTCGCCGGCTGCATTGACGCCTTTCTCGCCGATTCTCGCACCGATGACGCGCCCGGATGCATCTTCAATAAGTTCAACCGCAGCAAAACCGGTGAAGATTTTAACGCCTTCTTTCTCCGCAATTTCCGCAAGCAACTGCGTAAGTTTGCCCAACGAACCGACCGGATAGCCCTTGTCTTGCATCATAGGCGGAACCCAGGGAACGGGCAGCGAACGCTTTTCATCAAGCAGCACATGAAAAGATTCTGCGGTCACGGCGGTGGCAAAAGCGCGGTTGCGGTTTCTTTCCGAAGAGAGATTTTCGATCTCGTCGTCGGTCAGGATATCTTTCAAACAGGCATCATCCAGAACCAAACCGGAAAGAACATGGTTTCCGATATTCCGGCTTTTTTCGATTACCATTATCTCCGGAAGGGATTTCGCATTCCGCTTCTTCAACGTGCGAATCAAGCGTATGGCAGCCGCCAACGAGGCGACACCTCCTCCGATGCATAAAATGTCGGTATTAATCTGTTTGGACATCATTGCCCCCGTGAATCACAACGCACCCCACTACCCAAAATCTAACATACCCATTCTATCACATTAACCACGGTCTTTTCAATGAAAAATTCACCAAAGCAGTGAACGTATCAGACTCTAAAGAGTGTCCTTTCTATTTGACTCGGAAGCAGTTGCGCAGAGTTTGACGAAGGATAAAAATTAGAGAGGAGTCCGAACTTAGGACGCCAGACTTCCGCGGCATGACTGCGCACTTATTTACTCTTCAATTTTCATGAAATTTATTCATCCGCACCGTAATCTCACGCGCACAATTTGGTGAGGACTTCGGACTTAGGACATCAGACTTCGGAGCGAAGGCGCACAATTATTCACTATTTATTCTTCTTTTTTCATTAGACTTCATTCATCCGCACCGTAATCTCACAAACATTGCCAGTGTGGGAGTCTGTAAAACTTCACAACTTCCCAAACTTGAACAAAGTTTGCAAGTAGAGTCAGTTTGCCAGTTTGCGAGTTTGACACGGCCCACGAGGACGTTCGTCATCCAGGTGAATTCTACCTCGTACCCTCACCCGGCGGTAGTTTCTCCCCCCCCAATGCGCAGGTAACACCATTACAATCTTGCCAAACTTCTGATTTGCGATATAATATTGCCTTCTTTTTTTTGCAATGCCTATGCGTTGCCTGTTGCATCGTTTGGACGTTGCACCTACATCAGGAGCAAAATCATGTCTCGTGTTTACAATTTTAGCGCAGGCCCTGCGGCATTGCCACTTGAAGTTCTTGAAAACGCAAAAGCAGATTTGGTCGACTACAAAGGCTGCGGAATGTCGGTAATGGAAATGTCCCACCGCGGCAAGGACTATGACGCCATCCATCAGGAAGCGATCGCCAACTTCAGAGAACTTACCGGTATCGGCGACGAGTACTCCGTCATTTTCGTCCAGGGCGGCGCTTCGCTCCAGTTCGGTATGATTCCTATGAACTTCCTGGGCAAAGATGCAATCGCCGATTACGTCAATTCGGGAACCTGGGGCAACAAAGCGCTCAAGCAGGCACAGATGATTGGCAATGTCAACATCGCCGCCAATTGCCAAAAGGACATCCCTACCCGCATGCCTAGCGCCGATGAATTCAAGTGGAGCTCCGGTGCGGCCTACAGTCATATTTGCACCAACGAAACGATTTCCGGCGCACAGCTGAAGGTCATTCCAGAAACCGGATCGCCCCTGATTGGCGATATGTCCTCGGATATTCTCTCCTGCCCGCGCGACTACTCCAAGTTCGCCATGTTCTACGCCGGTGCCCAAAAGAACCTCGGTCCTTCCGGAATGGCGGTGGTCGCAATCCGCAAAGACTTCGCGGAAAAAGGCAGCGCAATAATCCCCACCATGCTGCAATACCGCACCTTCGTTGATGAAAACTCCCTCTACAACACCCCTCCGACCTGGGCCATCTACATCTTCGGAGAAACAATGAAGTGGGTCAAAAAGATGGGTCGCGAAAAGCTTTTTGCACTGAACGAGGAAAAAGCCAAAAAAATCTACGACGTGATCGACTCCTCGGAGTTCTACCGCGGCACCGCGGTCAAGGAGTTCCGCTCCACCATGAACGTCACTTGGCGCCTGCCTACGGAAGAACTTGAAGCAATCTTCATCAAACAGGCAGCCGAAGCAGGAATGAAGTCCCTCAAGGGGCACCGTTCCGTCGGCGGCATCCGCGCCTCAATCTACAATGCGTTCCCGATGGAAGGCATTGACTGTCTGGTCGATTTCATGAAAGATTTCGAGAAGCGCAATGGCTGATATACGAGTGATGGGAGTTGACACCTCGCTGCGTTCGACCGGAATCGGCATCGTCGAATCGGTCGGCTCGAAGTTGACTCCCGTACACCGGGAAACCATCAAAACCAAACAAGGCACACCGCTTTCGGTGTGCCTTGTCACTATTCAAAAAAAAATCGCGGAGCTTGTTGAATCATTCAAGCCCGGGGCAATCGCAATTGAAAGCGTATTCTACGCCAAAAATGTAAAAACCGCCATGCTGCTCTGTCATGCCCGCGGTGTTGTCATTTCGCAATGCTCCGCAATGGCGATACCTGTTTTCGAGTACGAGGCGAGACGGGTGAAATCCGCCGTCGTCGGATACGGCAATGCCGATAAAGAGCAGATCCAGCACATGACTCGCGCAATACTAAACATCCCGGAGCTCCCGCAAAACGATGAAGCTGACGCGCTTGCGCTAGCCATAACTCACATCAACAGCCAGTCGCGCATCGCACAGCTCGCGCCTGAATCGATTTAATGCAACGGGATGTTCGCTTGTCCGCAGCCGAATTATCCGACATTCACCGCTTCAACCGCAAACGGACGACCGTGAGCACGAAGCTTTTCAAGATCGAGAATACGTTGGTTTGACGATCCGCGAAATGCCAGCGAAGGATCTTTCAAACTTTCGACAAACGGCCCGTCCACGAGAATGTGCACCGAATCCAGTAACTCGTCGGTGACCTCGCAGTAGGCACGCCCCCCCGGCAACAGATCGCGATCGTATACATAACCGGTATAAGCCCAGATGTCCTTTCCCGGGTACCGCTCCTTGAATCTGCGCACCAGCGGCAACAAAGCGCGCTGATTGACAGGTTCAAACGGCTCGCCGCCCAGCAGTGAAAGTCCCGCCATGTGCGAAGGGGCAAGCTTAGCGAGAATTTCATCGATTACTTTTTCATCAAACATTTCTCCGGCGTCAAAATCCCAAGCTTGCGAATTAAAACAGCCGGGACAGCGGTGGGTACACCCCGCCACGAAGAGAGAGAGCCTAATTCCCCTGCCATTTGCGATGTCAGGGCATTTGATTGCACAATAATTCATGGTAAATCTTCAAAGATGCAGCACGCGCTCACGAATCTCCTGAGTGCGACCCTGATTCCAATATTGAGATCCGATATATCCGCAGGTACGGCGCGCGACATTCATTTTGGCCTGATCGGTATTTCCGCACTTCGGGCACTTCCAGATCAACTTGCCGTTTTCGTCCTTTTCGACACGGATTTCCCCATCGAAATCGCAAACCTGGCAATAATCACTCTTGGTGTTCAATTCTGCGTACATTATGTTGTCATAGATGTACTGCATTATCGATAGCACCGCCGGTATGTTGTCCTGCATATTCGGAACCTCCACGTAGCTGATGGCTCCGCCGGGCGACAGGCGCTGAAACTTGGCCTCGATTTCAAGCTTCTTGAAAGCGTCGATTGGCTCGGTGACGTGGATGTGGTAGCTGTTGGTGATGTAGCTGCGGTCGGTAACCCCTTTAATCACGCCAAATCTGTCTTGCAGGCACTTGGCGAATTTGTAGGTCGTCGACTCGAGCGGCGTTCCGTACAAGGAGTAATCGATATTCTCAGCCGCCTTCCATTTTGCGGTATACTCGTTGAGCTTCTGCATAATCTCAAGTCCGAGCTTCTCACCCTCCGGTTCGGTGAGTTTCTTGCCATTGAGCGCAAATACGCACTCCCACAACCCGGCGTACCCCAGTGAAATCGTCGAATATCCGCCAAAAAGAAGCTTGTCAATACGCTCGCCTTTAGCCAGACGCGCCAGGGCACCGTACTGCCAAAGAATCGGAGCCGCATCCGAGGTCGTCCCCTTCAGACGTTCATGGCGACACTGCAATGCGCGATGGCAAAGCTCGCACCGTTCATCGAAGATGTTCCAAAACCTCTCCATGTCGCCATACGCGGACAATGCGATATCGACCAAATTGATGGTGACAACGCCCTGATTGAAGCGACCGTAATACTTGGGCTTGTCCGGCTCGTAATTGCCGGCATTGGCTATATTGTCAAAGCCATTGCCGGAACGGTCGGGAGTAAGGAAGGAACGGCATCCCATGCAGGTATAGGTATCCCCGTGCCCAGGCTCCTCCCCTTTGGACAACTTGTACTCGCGCATCTTTTTCTCGGAGATGTAATCGGGCACCATGCGCCGAGCGGTGCAGCGCGCCGCAAGTTCGGTCAAATACCAGTACGGCGAATTCTCCGTGATGTTATCCTCCTCGAGCACATAGATAAGTTTCGGGAAGGCCGGCGTGATGTAGACGCCGACTTCGTTCTTGACGCCTTCATAGCGTTGTTTGAGAACCTCTTCAATGATGATTGCCAGGTCCTTCTTCTCCTGCTCGCTGCGCGCTTCGCCAAGATACATGAACACCGTCACAAACGGAGCCTGTCCATTGGTCGTCATCAAGGTGACGACTTGATACTGAATGGTCTGCACACCGCGCGCGATTTCACGGCGGACACGGTCTTCAACCAATTTGGTGAAACGCTCCTCGTCGACCTTGACCTTGGCATAGGTCAACTCTTCAAGCAGTTCGCGACGGATGTTTTCACGCGACGTCTGGACGAACGGGGCCAAATGGGTGAGTGAAATGCTCTGCCCCCCGTACTGGTTGGATGCTACCTGCGCGATAATCTGCGTGGCGATGTTGCATGCGGTCGAAAAACTGTGCGGACGCTCAATCATCGTTCCCGATATGACGGTGCCGTTCATGAGCATATCTTCGAGGTTGACCAGATCGCAATTGTGCATGTGCTGTGCGAAATAATCCATGTCGTGGAAATGGATTATGCCCTTTTTATGCGCCTCGACAATCTCCTGCGGCAACAGCAAGCGGGCGGAAACGTCCTTTGAAACCTCACCGGCCATATAATCGCGCTGCACAGAATTTATGGTGGGGTTTTTGTTGGCGTGTTCCTGTTTTGCATCCTCGTTGTTGCATTCGATAAGCGAGAGGATCTGGCTGTCGGTGGTATTCGACTGGCGCACGAGGGAACGACGATAGCGGTATGTGATGTAGTTTTTGGCGACCTCAAACGCGCCCGTCTCCATGATCTTGGTTTCGACCAGATCCTGAATTTCCTCCACTGTCAGAGCGCGGTCGCGCATTGCGCAAACACCTACCACTGCTTCGGTAATGCCGGTAATCTGCTGTTCGGAGAGAGCATATTTGTAATCGACAGATTGACTTGCCTTCTTTATCGCTGCAAGAATCTTATCGGCGTTGAATGTCTGCTCTTCACCGCTCCTTTTGATGATATTCATTCTTGTTTCCTAAAAATACGATGGTTATCAACTCAACTTTTACAAAAAAACTTTTATTCCCGCACAAGGGGAAACGGTTTTAATTTAGCCGTTTTGGCGGACAAAAGCAAGTTATTCAAAATTAAATTTATTTAATGATTGCAAAACATCCAAAAAACGGCAAAAACAACTTTATTTTCCACAAAAAAATCGACTGGCTCTTATTGACTACAAACATATCAATACATTTTAAACCATTACCCGTCTACATTTGATTTCGCTGCTCTTCCCGTCCCGGTTTTCCCAGAGTCGGAACGAACCGACGATTCAACTACGCCATCGGCGAATCTGGTGAAAAGAATCCTGCATTGCAACGCCGCCTCGGCGCTGTTTACCACTTGGCCTTGTTCATTGAATGTTATGGTATATCCACGGCGCAGAGTGGCCAGCGGGCTGTAGGCCGCAAGCCGGTCGCGTTGGGTATTGAGATTACGACGGCGAATATCGGCGGCGGTGATGAATGCGCGCTTAAGATTGCGCTCTTCTTCCGAACATTTGCGCGTTGCCTCCTGCAGTGCCGCGCGCAGTGCGCGCTGCATTCTGGGGAGCATCTGGGATACCTCGGCTCCGACGGCGGCCAGACGCGTCTTTCGCAATCCGTTGAGTGTGCTTTCTGCCGCATCCACCCGCATTGCCAACGATTCGACCATGCGTTTGGGCTGCTTGAAAAAGACGCTACTGCCAACCGCAGTCAACTTGGTTTTGGCGATATCCAATCTCCGGTTGGCGCAAACGGAAATCGAGCTGGCCAATTTTGCGATTCTCATCTGAAGCACCGATTTTTCCGGAACCGCCCGCTCTGCCGCTTCCGACGGGGTGGCGGCTCGGACGGCAGCGGCCAGATCGCACAGAGTGATATCGGTCTGATGCCCGATTGATGATATGACCGGGATTCTGGATGACGCGACACTACGCACCAGATTCTCGTCATTGAACGGCATCAGATCCTCAAAAGACCCGCCTCCTCGCGCGACTATAATCAAATCCACCGGATCGATACAGGAAGATGCTGAAATACCGTTGAAAAAATCCAATGCTCTACATATAGATTCTGCTGCTTTTTCCCCTTGAACTACGGCAGGTGCCAGTGTCATGTGGATATTTGGGAAGCGGCGCATTGCAACCTTCAGAATATCGTGGATTACCGCACCGGTGGGGGATGAGATTATTCCGATGTGTCGTGGGAGAAATGGAAGTTTGGGCTTATTCTCGGGATCGAAGACCCCCTCCTGCGCCAGTTTTTTCTTCAGCTCTTCCAGCCGGACCATCATCTCGCCGAGACCAGCCGCCTGAATTTTCCTGATGATGAAGCTGTAGGTTCCCCGCGGCCCATAGACCGAAATTTCACCGTAGGCGCGAACCAACTTGCCATCGGCGATGGTCAAACCCTCGGCAACGGTTTTGGCTGCCTCGGAATTGGCGAAGATCGCGGCACTGACCGACGAGCTGCTGTCTTTGAGCGAAAAGTAGCGATGCCCTGACGAGTTCGCATCTCCTCTGAATCCTGAAATCTCCCCTTCAATCCAACAGGGACCCACCGCCATGGTGATTGCGTTTTTTACCTTGGAGGTAAGTTCGGTGACAGTCAATGGCCGGGAATTGCTCATTTCAAATCTTCCGGCTCCGGCATATCGTACCATTCTTTGATCCGCCGCGGAGCGCACAACAAGCGCAACAGCTCGACACCGCTCTCCGACGCATCGACGGAAACTCCCCCGCTATCGGTAAACGGATTGTGGGTGTTGGCGAAAATTTCGCCGAACTCGTCACCGATTTTATCCGGATTTTCACCCGCCTCGATACGGGCGAATGCCTCTTCGACGTCTCGGGAAAAGGTTTTTCCGCCACATGAAGCCATTTGGCGCATCATACGCACGGCCTGAGCCGGATCGCAATCATCGCCATCCATCTGCTCCATCTTATTGGTCATTTGCGCTATCAAATCCTCCTCCTGCGCAACGGCCAACTCATCGGAATCCACATCGCCAGAAGTCCGCTGCGATGATAACGCGGAGAAGAGCGAAATTTCCCGCTTAAGCGGGGTGTTGCAATCGGGACATGCGGGGATAGTCATCGTATCGACGCGCTGAGCGCGGAAGGTGTAGACTGCATGACAATGCGCGCAATAAAACTCGTAGAGCGGCACAGGTTGAATCCTATTTACCGAGGAGAGACTTCAGCGCATCGCCGACCGCCTTGGCGCCATCGCCGACACTCTCGACGGCGCCCTTGCCGAGGTTTTTGGCGCCATCTACCGCAGATGCGCCGCCCTTACTCAATGCCTTGAAGGCGGCATCAGCGCCAGCCATCGACTCGGAGGCGATTTTGACTACTGCCCCAACCACGGCATTCAGGATTTTTGAAACAGCTTCGGTAATGCTTGCGCCGTTGTCATCCTTTCCAATATCGCGAACCTGAATTTTAGGTAGAGCGATAGGGACGGCGGCGCCGGCGGTAAGAATGGTGGCCATTTCGACTTTCGCCCCATCGAGGATGACCTCGTCGATAATTACGCGTTTGTTGCTTTTGGGTTTTTCGGCAGACGGCTCTTTTGCGATGGGTTGTGATTTTTCCGCGGGAGCGTTCTTTTCGATGTTAGCGGTAAGCGCGGCGAGATTGGAATCAAAGCCTTTAAGCTCAAATCTGATTTTCGGAGAAACGATTTCGATTTTCTCGATATGTATTCTATCGGTTGCAAGAGACATGATATCGAGGTCCACGAAAATTTTTGAAACGGAGAAACAGTCGTTGGAGGAAAATCCGTTGGCCACGGGATTTTGAACGTGCAGTTCGCGCAGACAAACCTTGCCGGTGAACGGATTAAAGGTCAGTGATTTCAGAGAGGCCTCGGTGCCGAGGATTTGCGGAGAAGCAACTTTTACAGCGTTGGAAGCGATGGGTGAGAGGAAGATGACGATTGCGGCAACCAGACCTGCCAGAATGATACTGGTCCAAACAAGAAACTTTACAAACTTTTTCATAGCGTTACACCTTTCGACTGATTAACATTTGAAAGTCACATTCTACGCTCTTATATCCTACTCGGCAAGCACAATATCACGACACGCATATTCCACCCCTCCCAAGAGTAAGTATGTTAAGTCTGGGACTATTTACATTAATGATAAAATGTGTTAATATTTATTCGTGAACAACATTGGAGGTGTCCATGAGCAAAAAACGTATTAAGCCGAGCGGATCAAGCGTATACCACATTACAAGTAGAATTGCTCACAAGGAGTTTCTACTTGATAATGACGAAAAATCGATTTTTGTCAACATCATGCGA
>JAZQGX010000265.1:0-4933 GCA_045540275.1 Kiritimatiellia bacterium
GGTGGAAAGCGGCGAAAAAGATATTTAGCGCCTGATGTAATCGACAACTGTATACACGCATTCCCTAAAAGCGATAAATCCAAGGGAAAATAGTCTAAAAACACCTCTGCTTGCACTGAAATGTGGGGTAAAGTATCAAGTGCAACTCAAAGCATTGAGAAATGAGACGCATAAATATGCGCGAAGTGCTTTTTTAGTAAATCCGGCATGGCACTTGCCTTGGTCAAGTGATTAAAAGTGGTAAAGCCGAAGGCAGAGACCGACTTTTAAGATAGAATTTACGCCACGAAAGAGGCGAAAAACAGGGGGTGAATTCAGAATATGGGCCGAAGTGCCGTGTGCGACGCATTACGAAAGGGAAAGTGAGATTACGGTGCGGATGAATTCAAGTAATTTCACATTATTTTCGATATTTCAACGTTTCTACATTTTAATGTTTCAACATCGCTTACGCTTCGTATCAGTCCCCGCCCAGTTCGTTAAATAGAAAGGACACTCTTTAGAGGCTGATACGTTCGCTTGTGCGGTTCTTGACTCGTTTTGCGTAATTATGATAACATCGCATTGTTTTCTTGTTTGACTCTTGTTCTATAAGTAAAAATGAGGTTGGATATGGGAAAAAGAGGATTGATTCGTCTTGTTCTTGCGCAGATGTTTCTTTCATGCTCCGTTTTTGGTTCTCTGAATGACGGTCTTATTTTTGCGTTGGATTTCTCTGATAAAGAAAATGTTGCAGATGCCGTGACGCGATATAATGCTTCGCCTTTTGTTCCAACCCGAGTGCGAAGTGTCGATTCGGAAGCCCCCGTCAAATTTATCGATGAAAATGTACCTGTTCCATATTGGAGCCAAAACGCAGCTAAAAAACGAACCTGCCTCCTATTTAATCAGCCCACAAAAAAAGAGGATAGCACCACATATTTTTCGGAGCAAAGTATACAGTATGGGGCGGCTTTAAATGCAAAATATTGCACGGTTTATGTGCGCTTCCGCTGGGATGGGGCAAAGTCTCCGTCGGCTGTCAATCTTGGGCAGAATAATTTTATCGCACTTAACGGGTACAATTACAGTGGTAACGCCGGTTGGGCGATAGGGCTCTTTCGAGAGTATCAAACTGAATTCAAACAAGCAACCCCTTTGGTCAGTGTCGGTAAAACAAACTTCTATCCTGACAAGGATGACGAAAATTTCAGAATTCCCAGTGGTACGTGGTGTGACATGGCGATCGTCTTCAAGGAGGACGAAACCAAGAGTAAAACCATCGTAACCATCTATTTATGTAAGAGTAATAACTCCAAGTCGTTCGGAACGATTTCCAGTACGGCCAAGACGCTCAGCAAGACCATCACTTTGGATAATGCAAAAAAATTCCATATCGGGACGGAGAACGCAAAGAATTCTGATGCATGGACCGCCAATGTATCAGGAAGTTCTAAGCATAAGAATTCGTTTAGAGGGGCCATCGCCGATTTCAAGGTGTGGAACCGGGCAATGGATGCAAATGAAATCGAAATGCTCTTACGAGAACAGGAAGCTCAAAAATGGGCAATCGGTGCCGCTAACGCCTCGGCGGGCGAGTTCAATCCTGAAGCGACGAGCAAGTTGTTTGACCCTGCAGTCGATTCATGGACCAATTTCCCGTCCTGCCTAGAGAACAAAGGCGATTCCGTGACGATCTCATCTGCGTGGCCGCAGAGTGATGTCGATCTGACACAGGTCTTGCGCATTGATCCGATTCTGCCGGAAGACGTTGCTTCCTGCCCCGTTTCAATCAAGGTCAACGGCGGTGTCGCAGTGCAGGCCGATCTTAAACTCGAGCGCGAAATTCTCATTCCGTCTGCATTGGTTAAGCGCAACGATGATGGGAAACTCATCCTTGAGATTCAAAAGGAGTTTGATGGCGGTAGCCTTGGTTTTGATGCGCTTTCACTGTCCGGTGCTTTTTCGCTTGGCACTGTCGACAATAAAAACGACGAATTTGCACCCCCTTCGAGTGCGCCTAAAAATTATATCGCCGGCAGCGGTGATGCGTCGCTCTTGAGAAACGCTCTTGGGCATAAGGCGAGCGAAACTTCGAACGGCGAGAATACCTCTAACTACAGCAATGTTATGGTTACGGCCTATGTCCCGGCCAAGTTGATTGCCAAGGGTGCGCGTTTTTCTGCATGGATTAATTGCGGAGTAGAAAAGCAGATGGTCGCTCTTTATGCGAACGGGAAAAAGGTTGCCACGTGGATTGGCAACGGTTCGGGCACCGCGGAACGCTTTACCCATCTTTTCGAGTCGGGAGATCTTGAAGCCGGG
The DNA here is from genome assembly GCA_045540275.1 of Kiritimatiellia bacterium. Taxonomy (GTDB): domain Bacteria; phylum Verrucomicrobiota; class Kiritimatiellia; order RFP12; family UBA1067; genus RGIG8368. The sequence continues at coordinate 2,305 of JAZQGX010000265.1, forward strand.
TATACGACCTTCGAATTGAGAAATGAATCGATTATCAACGGCGACATCACAGAGCGGTGGGCGACATTCGACCGTCTGTCGTTCGAAGAACTAAATCGCGGCATAATAATTATTTTGCGATGAGACATTTTTTTCAGCGTCATCGGATGCTTCCTGCGCTTTTTGCGGCATTTTCATTCGTGGCGGCTTGCCGCGCTGCCGAAGATATATGGCCGGGTGCGTCCAGGTCTAAGGCTCTTGCCGGCACAAGGGCAACTACCACGCACGATGGGGTGCTTCTGGATTTTTCGACGTCGGCAAAGTGGCCCGGTTACATGGTGTTGCCGCAAAAGGGAAAGTTCGATTTCTCGCATTGCCGTTCGCTTCTTGTCGGAGTCAGCAACACGTTGGATAAATCGCTGACCTTATATGTGAAATTGCGCCCTCGCCGAGGGCGGCTTTTTGAGGTGGGGTCTTGCCGCCTAGCTCCAAGGGCAAATGGAGTTATACATTGTTTTTTTGATCGTTCTTCGTGGCAGCTTGATAAAACGATCGATCTTTCAGAATTGCGAGGTGCACCTTTAGGGCCCGAAGGATGTATCAAAGTAAAGGCAGTAAGCGAAATTCATATATTCAAGAAAAATGCCGAATGTCCGGAAGACGGCTCGTTTTTGCTTCGATATATCCGTGCCGAAAAACGAGACGCATCAAGACCGGTGCTTAAGGCGGATGATTTCTTCCCGTTTGTTGACAAGTTCGGACAGTTCAAGCATGTTGATTGGCCGTCAAAGATAAAAAATGCTCGAGACCTGAAAGATTCACAAGTCCGCGAGGAGCAGTGGCTGAAAGCTTTTGAGGCGCAACCGATCAAAGATGTAGGCCGCTATGGAGGCTGGACGGGAGGCTTTCGAATGAACGCTACCGGGAGATTCCGCGTTGAAAAAAATGGCGGGACTTGGTGGCTGGTCGATCCGGAGGGATTGCCGTTCTTTTCTCTGGGTATTGCCGGTATCCGTCCGGGAGAGACAACCAGAATATCCGGTCGCAGGCATTGGTTTGAAGATGTTCCTGAAAACGCTAAGCACTTCGATTTCGCCCAGCGAAATCTAAAGTTGAAATACGGCAAGGGGTATAAGTTCAATGCTCATACCCACCGCAGACTCAAGGCGTGGGGGATAAACACCGTAGGGAACTGGTCGGCGATTTCCTTGCGAGGCATGAGACGCACCGCATACGTGGCGGACCTGGCGACGAAGGGACGGCCGATTGAAGGTGCAGCGGGATGGAGTTCGCAAAGATTTCCGGATCCGTTTGACAAATCGTTCACCGATAATTTTCGCATAACCGCCGAGGCCGAAGCGGAGCGCTCGGCGAATGATCCTTGGTGTATCGGGTGGTTTGTGGACAATGAACTTCCATGGTCGAACGATGATCGATATCTTGCGCGCGGAATTCTTATGTCGCCTCCGGATCAGCCGGCAAAAATTAGAGCAATGCAGCTATTAAAAAGTCGATACGCCGACATTTCTGAACTCAATCGGCGATGGGGAAGAAACTACCTCTCGTGGGAAGACTTACTCAATTCCAATGCCGTTCCCGGCGGGAATGGTGCTGATGAGGATTTGTGCCTGATAAATTCAATGGTGGCACACGCCTATTTCAGAACCGTAAGAGATATCGTCAAGACGGTGGCACCGCAAGTTCTTTATCTCGGATGCCGGTTCGCCAGCGGCGGCGAAGAGGTGTGGCGGGCAGCATCCAGATATTGCGATGTGGTCAGTGCCAATATTTACCGCACGGCACCATTATACAACTGGCCGTCCGGCGCTGAGGTTAAGCCTTTTATTGTCGGTGAATTTCACTTTAAAGCAGGTGACATACCCAATTTTTCAACCGAGTTTACCGGAACGGCAAACCAGGGATTGCAGGCGGAAAAATTCGAAGCGTATGTCCGCAGTGCGCTGTCCGATCCTCGCATTGTCGGAGTCCATTGGTTTAAATGGCGTGACCAGACGCTGACCGGTCGCGGCGACGGAGAGAATTTTGCGATAGGTTTTGTCGATTTGTGTGATGCGCCCCGAAAGAAACTTGTCGAAGCCTCGCGAAAAGTGGCGGCTGATATGTATACAACCAGAAATGCTAGCAAGTAAAGAGTAAAAAAAACGACACTCCGCACTTCTTACCTTTTACTTCTTACCTTTCTTTAGGTTAGAGGTAATAGGTAACAGGTAAGAGGTAATAGGTTCCGCGCACTCAGCGGGAGAAATCCCTGTGCATATTGCTTTCGCTGCAGGGAGACTCGGAGATTGGGAGGTTGGAAGGTTTTAATTGGAATTGGCAATTGGTATTGGCAACATTTTCACACTGGCAACATTTGAAATGAGATTACGGTGCGGATGAAAAAATGGGTTGCAAGTTGGCGGGTTTGACGATTTATGGGTGGTGGGTGTCAAAAGAAACCGACCCTTGGGCGCCCAAACGAGCCACTGACTGCGTGTGCTTTACATAGAAAACACGCTTATCCCGATTTTTTCGGGGGAAATTATCCCGACTATACGGAAACCCCAGTAAATAGGGCTTAAAAATTTATTCGGACGATGAAAAAACAAGCGTAGACTTTCTTGAGAGAGACGATTTTACGTAAAAAAAG
>JAZQGX010000266.1:0-2154 GCA_045540275.1 Kiritimatiellia bacterium
CGAAGCGCCCCACGCAAGCACCATCACCGCTACGGCAATTGCCACGTACTTAATTATTCTCAATCTCCGCTTATTCATACAGCCAATTACCTCAGCCTTATGGGGAATTTCATTCAATATAACGGAATGGAGAAATTGAAGGCATATCGCAATGAGCCATCGTCCATCGTTGATGGTTCGCACAATGGCGCCGAAAGCGTCAACATCCGGTCGTGCGTTGGCGACAATGAGTTGTCCTTGGACGACAGCATGATTTTCATACGGGCTTTCGGAGCACGTGAGAACATTGCGTCGGACACGCCCCTGTTTCGCTCCTCGCTCCCCTTGCGTGTACGCGCGGCAAAGGTCAGTGAGGGATTTTTGCCGTCGCTTTCGCGGTAAAGCCTAACCTCCCGCACTTCATCACCAGATTGGGGACGTTTGGCTATTGTCGTGTAGTCCCGGTTTATTGGATATGCGACGCTCAAGCGCGAATCGACGGGCAAGGCCCTTCTGGTGACCACGGCACAATCGACGCGCACCTCGTTGTCGCGCCGGAACCGATATGTTACAGAAATCTTGATGTCCTCGGACGGAACGACGAAACGGCTCTCGACAGTCGCCAGAACATCCTTTCCTTTTCCGTTTTCACTTGACTCCAGGCCCTCATCTTCCATCTCAGTCATTGAAACAAATTCGAGCTTGGCCTTTTCGCCGTTCCTTGTCAGCGTGATTTCGCTTTCACCATTCACGTAGAAGTCTTCGGCTTTTGACGTGTTCCAGCAAATGCTTTTCAGCGCACCCGTCAAGCGATTGAACGCATACTTCCGAAAGCTCAGCTTGTTCGTGTTCACAACCTTAACGACATTGCTCACCGCGCCGCAGGTTGACACACACCAGCCAGCATCCGTCCAATCACCAACGCACACTCCACTTGCGAGCGCGAGGGATGAGACGAGAATTGCCTTTGTCAGTTTCTTCATCTTTCAACTAACTCCTTTCGCTTGCCGCCGCAGGGCGCGTTCCAAGGCCGCCTTCAGCTCGCGGACGAGCTCCGCGTTCGCCTCTGTCTCCTTGACGTTCTCTGTTTCAACCTTCATCGATTTCCTTTCTTTGCGGCCTTTGCGTCCTTTGCGGCTAAATCAGATCTGCAGCGGATGTGGCAAAGGCCGTTTCCAGCGGCATGCCCTGCCCGCCAATCAGATAGCTCTTTGACCGTGGATACTTTCGCAGGAATTCATGCATCCCTGAAACGCTGTCGGCATCAGAGCTTTTCACCTCTATCGCGGCGATAGCATCGTCCCGTCGGAGCACGTAGTCAACTTCCTTGCAGCCGACGTTCCAATACAGGAGATCGATGTTCTTCCGGCGCACAGAAGAAAGAAGCTGCGCACCGATTGCAGATTCGACGGCACGTCCCCAGCGTTCCGGGTCTGCGCGAATTGCGCTGGGAGAACACGTCTGCATCGCCGTCCGCAGCGCATTGTTGCAGACCGCGAGTTTCGGACTGGACGCGCGGACCCGTACTGGCTCATCGTACAGCTTTTCGAGTCCCGTCAACAGCCCCGCCTCTCCCAACAGCCTGAGATAGTGGGCGATCGTCGTCGTGTTGCCTGCATCCTGAAGCTGCCCGACCATCTTCTGATAGGAAAGTATCTTCCCCGCGTAAGTGCATCCAAGGGCGAATGTCTGACGCAGGAGTTCCGGCTTTGCGACCGTATCGAGGTTGAGAATGTCCAACGTGATACTCGGCTCAATGATGGCGCCGCGCACATACTGTTTCCAGCGGACCTCGTCCCCGCGCAGATCAGCCGCGCCGGGATAGCCGCCGAAAAGGATGTAGTCATCAAGCGAATAACCGAACGCCGCATGCATGTCCGCGAACGACCAATGCCAGACATCAATCATCTCAAACCGCCCGGCCAGACTCTCTTCAAGCCCCTTCTGAAGCAGCAGACGCGAACTTCCAAGCAGACAGACCTTCAACTCGACATGATGGAAACTGTCCTCGTCCCACATCCTCTTGACAACCTCCGACCATCCCTTGATCTTCTGGATTTCGTCAATGATCAGCAGGTGTCCGCCATCCGCCTTGGCCCTCGCCCTTGCCGCATTCCATTCTGCGGAGAGCCAATCCAAAGGCGCAAACCCAAGCCCCTCCGCCAGCTTGTAGGT
>JAZQGX010000267.1:0-9590 GCA_045540275.1 Kiritimatiellia bacterium
GATCTGTCGGCTCTTCCGACCAAGGCGAAGGAGCTGGAGCCGGTCTTCGGTCGCGGCGTCTGGATCTATGCGCCCTACGTCCTCCTGCGCACGTTCGAGGAATTGCGGAAGCGCGAATCGATTGCCGTCCCCGGCGACATCCGCGGATTGCTCGAAGCGGTGTATTCCGGCGCCGTTCCGGAAACCGAGCCACATACATCGCTCCATGCCGCGATGAAGAAACGAATCGATGAGTTGCAGCAAGCGGCCATTATGGGACAATCCGATGCGCTCCCGACGAATCCCAACGACGACGAGGAAACGGCCGGCACCCGTTACAACAGCCGTCCATCCGTCTCGCTGCTGCTCGTCCGCAGTCTCGACAAGGCTACGGGGCATGCTGTCCTGCTGGACAGAACCGCCGTCACGCTCTCCCGTTTCCAGCGCGACTTCAAGGTCACGCGGGAACTCTACCGGAACCTCGTACAGGTACCTGTGGACGGTTTGCTCCTCGCTGCAAAGAAAAAAGGGAATGACCTGCTCGCGAAGCATTTCTTCCCGTCAGAAATGCCGGTCGTCTGCAAATGGGATCCAGAATCTGGGGTGCTTTCCATAGACGGAACCGATACCAGCGCCGGCTATTGCTATCATCCGCTTTACGGGGCCTATCGCGCTTCCGCAGAGGATGCGGCAGCGCAGGAGCCTCCGGAGAATCCAGATGTTCCGGAAACGCCGGACAATCCGAATGCTCTGGCGGAGCTCCATCAACTTCCCGACCCGGAAGGTGAATTCTATTTCAAAGACAACGAAGACTGGTGAGCCATGAACGACGAAAACTCCTACAATCTCATCGACGAAGCCTGGATTCCCGTGCTGATGAAGGACGGGACGAACCGAGCCGTTTCGCTCGGCGACATTTTCAAAGACAAGGACGGCGCGATCGCCGACCTCGCCCTCAATCCCTACGAACGCGTGGCTGTGTTCCGTCTTCTCCTCTGCATTGCCCAGGCCGCGCTTGAGATAGAGTCGGAACGGGAATGGTTTGCGGCAAAAGAAACAATAGGCCCCATCTCTTCTAATTATCTTGAAAAGTGGCGAGATAGGTTCTTCCTCTTTGGCCGTCACGCGTTTCTTCAAGTTGATTGCCTTGTCGGTGGCGGAACTATTCCTGATACTTCCAGATTGATTCTCCAATCAGCACATCATTTTGGATCACCCTTGTTCAGTCATGAAATCGATACGCAAAGCGACATTCCTCTTTCACCGGCAGTTCTTGCCATTTCACTACTGACATATCTTAATTACTCGGCTTCGGGCGGTACTCCTACGTGTATCTGGAAAGGAAGACCGACTCAGCAAGTCGGCGCAGCTGCTTCACCGTGTCGAAGTCAGTCTAAATTGTTTACATTTTTACTTGGTCCGACTTTGTTGGAAACAATATGGATGAATCTCTTGACGGCGAGACAAATATCATCTCTCAAGATCGACAAGGGCCGACCATGCTGGGAGTTTTTCTTCGACGAGTGCAATTCTGTCGAAGATGACGCTCAACTCTGGTTAGGACCCGTCGACAAGGTGTCTCGGCGAGCAAAAGAACCAACATTACTTGGCGTTCTTGTTCCGCTTTCCCGGTTCATTAAATTGAAATACAATGATCGGAAGTGTTTGATTTGTGAAGGTTTTTCCTATCCGTCATGGAGGGATCCCTATGCTACCTATTACGGCAGATCGGAGAAGAATGGTAAGGAAAAAATCGTTCCTCTCCGTGTGAACATGAATCGGATGCCTTGGAGAGACCTTGCAAGCATTCTAGAACTTGGAACCGACAAGGGCGGCGCGGTCGTCTTAGATCATCTGGCTACTCTCTCGCCTCGATTGGATGCCGACCGCACATTCTCAATTTGGACGGGAGGCATGTGTTCGGATGCCGATAGAGACAAGGACATGGTCGTCGGAGAATGGTGGTTTACGCGCAGGATGTCAGCTCTTCGCAAACAGGATCTACTCGACTATCGAGCGGCGATTGATTTGGCAGAGCAACAAAAAAGCATCCTATATCTCGCCTGCAAAACGTATGGGCTGTCAGTAAAAACTCCCGACCCGACGAAACAAGTCAAAAAACAGAAGGAGACGGAACTGGTTTCTCCATTCTCCATTCCAGCTGAGCGCGTGTATTGGGACATTCTCGCGCAGCCTGCGAACCAGAAAATCGTCCTGAACGTTGAATCGGAAACGGACATGGACGATTGGAAGGAAGCCACGCGCAAGGCGGCCGAGGAGGCCTACCGACGCGCCTGTCCCGCCGTGACCGCGCGGCAGATGGAGGCGTTCGCGCAGGGATTCGCGAAACTGCGAGTTCATGGAGTCAATAACACCGACATCGTCCAGAAAGGAATTATGTAATGCCACGAAAGAGAAAGGACAAAAGCAATTGGGACATTGATCCGCAGAAGTCCTCTGCGGCGCAGTTTCTCACCTATATCGCCTCAACCGGTACTGGTGGAGAAAAGTATGAAATCCGCTACGAGAACGAGAACATCTGGATGAGTCAGAAGATGCTCGCCGCCGTCTATGGGGTGGATCTGCGGACAGTCAGTTATCACATTACCAAGGTTTTCAAGGATGCCGAACTGGACAAGGGAACATGTATCCAAAAATATTGGATACATCTACCAGACGGTCGAAACTACGAAGTCGCCCACTACAACCTGCAGGTCATCATCGCCCTTGGCTTCAAGATCGACAACGAGCGCGCTGTCCAGTTCCGCAAATGGGCTAACCAGATTGTTGGCGAATACACCATCAAAGGCTGGGTGATGGATGACCAGCGGCTGAAGGATGGATCAGCAATCACGGACAAGTATTTTGAGCATCTACTCGAAAAAATTCGCGAAATCCGCTTGAGCGAGCGCAAGTTTTACCAGAAAATCACCGACCTCTATGCCACGGCCATAGACTACGACAAGACGGCGCTGGCCACGCGCCGATTCTTCGCCACCGTCCAGAACCGGATGCATCAGGCGGTTCATGGGAGAACGGCGGCTGAACTGATTTTTGAACGGGCTGATGCCGACAAGGACCACATGGGACTTACGACATGGGAGGACGCACCCGACGGCAAGATCCAGAAATATGACGTGACGATCGCCAAGAACTACCTTACCGAGGATGAGATCGGCGTCATGGAGCGCATGGTGAACGCCTTTCTGGACTTTGCGGAAGTCAAGACGCTCGACCGCATCCCTCTCACGATGGAGGACTGGAGCAAGCAGCTCGAAGCATTTTTGACATTCTTCGATCGCCATCCGGCACCATACACCGGAGATCCCGTCACGGCCTTTATGGCCCAACGGCACGCTGAAACGGAGTTCGAGAAGTTCAAGCCCATCCAGGATCGCCTTTTTATGAGCGATTACGATCGGTTTCTGCTGGAGCTGGAGAAGCAGGCGAAGGAACATTTCAACACGAACCAAGCGAAGGAAGAACAATGAATGACAACGAAACGAAAGAATACCCGATCGACCGGTTTCTGGATTGGGTCGCCGAGGTCGCCCGAAAGGACGATCGTGGGACGCTCGCCGAACTCCGCCGCGGGTTGAGTGACACGACGCAGGACCAGGCGTGGGAATACCTGATTCCCTACTGTGCCGATTTCGACGCAAACGAATCGCATCGTGCCGTCTGGTGCGCAGTCGGCGGATTGGCGGCACTTCTCGTTCCCGATGGACTAATCTCGACGGAACCGTGGAGCAATCTCGGCACTACGATGCGTGCCATCGCGAAAGGCGACGGCACCGACGAACAGAAAGCACTCAAGTCGTTTGAGCCGAAGTTCCGTCGTGCGTTGTCGTGTGGCGACACGATGTCACTCTGTGAGTTTGTCATTGGCATTGGACGGACCGCCGACGCGAAAGGCGTTCCGATGAATCTGAAGCGGCTCTTCTGGGACCTTTGGAATTGGAGTGACCAGGATAAGCGCGAGGCAATCCGGCTTCAGTGGGCCAAACAGTATATTAGAGTGATTGAACCTCATGCTGACGCCTCTTTGTCGCAAGAAGGGAAAGACGCATGAAGAACTTTCTCAGTCAAACCGACCTTTCCTGGGCGGCGGCGCTCAAGCAGGGACTCGCGGATCCCTACAGGCTCCACCAGTGGATTTGGGATGCGCTGCCGAAGGACGAAGCGGCCTCGCGGGATTTCCTGTTCCGCGCCGACGTGAAAAACCAGCGACTCCGGATTTTGCTCCTCTCCGAGCGCGTTCCCGAGTCCGGCGACAGGTGCGAGTGGCGAACGACCGAGGTGTCCGCGACATTCCTCGGCCACGGTGCCTATCGGTTTCAGCTCCGGGCGAATCCAACGTTCCGACGTGCTTCAGATCACCGCCGTCTTGCACTTTTCGACGAAACGAAGATTCGCGAATGGTTCGTCCGCAAGCTGGCGGACGCCGGATGCGAGATTTCCACCGTCGGCGACCATGAATGCGAAATCGCCGGCGAGATCAGGCACGTGCCGGTTCTCGACCTGAAAACGACCGCGCCTCGGAAGCTAATGCTCCGGAAAGGCGGTGGTGCCCAGACGGGTACGCTCTATTCGGTCGATGCATCTGGAGTTCTGCTTGTCCGCGACGAAGCGGCATTCCGCAAAGCGTTTGATGCCGGCATCGGTCCGGCAAAGGGCTTTGGCTTCGGACTCCTCATGCTTCAACCTGTTCAACTCTAACCTGAAAAATCAAATAACTGCCGAAAGGAAAACAATAATGAACCTCATCGAACTCCATATCCTCCAGTCGTTCCCCGTTACCTGCCTCAATCGTGATGACCTCGGCGCACCGAAGTCTGCACGCTTTGGTGGTGTCGAACGCGCCCGCGTCTCCAGCCAGTGCTGGAAACGCGCAGTGCGTGAATTCGCGCATGAAGCCAAGCCTGAATTATTCGCCGCAAGTCGCAGCAAAATTCTAGGTCCGGCAATTGACAAGGTTGCAAAAGAACTTGGTGCAGACGACCGAATCGCTGCCGCCGTCAAAGAAATCGTGCTCGAGGCGATGAATAAGGATGAAAAACGCGCCGATATGGTCAAGACGCTCTTCTTTTTCTCGCCCGAATCTCTAAAGAACGTCGTGCGTCCACTTGTGACCGACGGAGACAGGAAATTGTCTGACGAGATTGTTGAAGGACTCTTGTCCGGCGATGACGAGAAGATCAAAAAGGCAAAGAAGGATGCTGAAAAAATTTCAAGAGATCTTCTCAAGGCATTCGGGGAAAAGGTTTCTGACGCTGCAGATATTGCATTGTTCGGACGAATGGTAGCGGATGATCCCTCGCAGACGGTTGAGGGTGCGGCGCTATTCAGCCACGCACTTTCGACACATGCCGTTCGTAGCGAACTTGATTTCTTCAGTGCCATTGACGACGAAAAGAAGAATGCCGACGATGCCGGAGCAGGCCAGATCGGCAACATCGAGTACAACTCCGCGTGTTACTACCGATACATTGGGGTCAATTTTGATCTTCTGAAGAAGAACAACTTCTTCGACCAGTCGCAGATCAAGACCGTCTTAGAGAACTTTATTCGCGCCGCGATTCTCGCAAATCCCGCCGCACGGAAGAACTCGATGTTCGGGCAGGGCCTTCCGTCCTATGTGCTGGCGGTCAAGCGTAACGGTCAGCCGATTTCGCTTGCCAATGCCTTTGAAAAGCCTATGGAGGCGAAGAAGGGTAGCGGCTACGTCGGGCCTTCGGTCGACGCCATCAAGAAGGAATGGGACGAGCTCAAGTCTGCCTTCGGCATTGAGGTAGGTGTGGAATGTGAGATTGAAAAGGGTAAATCTGGCGCTATGTCCCTGACGGAAGCTCTTGCAAAGTTGCTTGCAGACATAGGTTGAGGAGAATGCAGATGAAGCATTTGACACTCTACCTTCGGGCTCCACTGCAAAGCTGGGGGGCGTCGAGCAAGTTCGGCGACCGCGGAACGATCGACGCTCCCACGCGAAGCGGACTGCTCGGCCTTATCGCCGCAGCATGCGGCGTCGACAAAAACGACGAAACGCGCGACCGAGAATGGCTGGCGCGCGCCGCGAAACTTTCCCTGACTGTCCTTGCCTTTCGGCGTGGCGACCGTATGACCGACTATCATACTGTCGGAGCGAGATACAACAAGGATGACCCATGGGAACGGCGGATGATACCTGTGACCGCAGAGGGGAAACCGCGCGGCACAGACCTTACCCACCGCGACTACCTGGCCGACTCCGTCTTCGGCGCGGTCCTCGCGGGCGATGACGCACTCGTTGACGAAATGTCGGAAGGACTTGCAAATTCAGTCTGGGGTGTATGGCTTGGGCGTAAGAGTTGCATCCCGACAGAACCAATCCTTGTCGGCGTATTCGATTCGAATGAGGCGGCACGAAGTGCATTGGACGCCCGTCTTCGTGCATCGCTTGAGCGCGGCGGAGGGAAGGTCGCGGGAAAACGTGAAGATGAGGCAGTTAAGTTTGACCTTGTTGAAGCGGCTGCCGACGATGCAGAGGAAACGTTGCTCGATGTTCCTGTTTCGTTCAAGAAACGCGAATTCCACGCACGACGCATCCGCCGTGAAATACATGAGCCGAAGGCGAAGGAGTAACCGTTGCCGATATTCGAGAAACCTCCTCTTGAGACCATTCCGCCTGTTCGGGAGCGGTGGACGCCGCTCTACCTTGAACACGGTCGCATTGAGGTAGACGATTCTTCTGTCAAATGGATCGGGGCCGATCGGATGGTGATGCGCATCCCGGTCGCCTCGCTTTCCGCGCTGATGCTCGGTCCCGGTACGACCGTCACCCATGCGGCGATGAAGGCATGCGCCGTCTGCAACACGCCCGTCTGCTGGATTGGTGCAGATGGTATGCATTTCTTCGCAACAGGTGTGGCGACATCTCATGACAACGAACGAGCGCGACTGCAGGCCGAGCTAGCAAGTTCGTCGCGGACGCGGGATGCCGTTGCGCGCAAAATGTTCTTGATGCGTTTCAGCGATGTTGATGTATCAAAGTATTCGGTGAAAGAGTTACGTGGTTTCGAGGGCCGGAGAGTGAAGCGTCTCTATCAGGAGATGGGAATCAAGTATGGAGTTTCATGGAAAGGACGTAACTACGACCAAAACAACTGGAGCCTGGCCGACGGAATAAACCGCGCCGTTTCGGCCGCCAATGCCGCGCTCTATGCGCTCACAACAGCTGTCGTCACATCAATGGGCTATCTGCCGCAGCTTGGTTTTATCCATACGGCAGGAAACCTGCCCTTCGTTTATGACATCGCAGACATCTACAAGCCAATGACGACGCTTCCAGCCGCGTTCGAAACGCTGAGTCTTATGCCGGAAGCCGCAGAAGAGGATGTAATCGCGCGTCTCAAGTTCTATATCGAACGCGAAAAGATTCTTGCCCGAATGCCGGTCGACATCGGAAAGCTGGTGTCAAAGTCATGACCATCATAGTCGCCAATGATGTCCCGCCTGCCGCGAGGGGGCTACTTAGACGTTGGTTCATCGAACCGAAGCCGAATGTGTTTGTCGGCAGTGTTAATGCCAGAACAAGGGAGAAGGTTCTCGATTATGTACGTCGCAATGCACCGAGGCTGGCTATGTTAGTTATCTTCGACGATGCGACGGCTCAGGGTTACACGGTGTTGAATTATGGTGCAACGGATCGACTGCTGGTGAGGAAGTGTGGATTGGAGTTGATTCAAGAGAATCCTGAAGTCATTAGGGCCGGAGGTGTCTTGTGACGATTCTTGACCAGTCTCTCTGCCTGCTTGACGGTGTTTCGCCGGAAGCGGAAATCAGGTTCCGACGGAAGGGCGTGCTGACTTGCCGCCAGTTGGCTAACGAGGCGGAACTATATTTTTCCGCATCACATGCCGCACGGGTGAAAGCATCGTTTGTGGAGATGTGCAAGGCGGGATCGTCCGGACTTGCCGATTGGTTTGTCAACCATCTACCTGTAGGACATCGTGTACGGGCCTTGTTGCCGTTTTGGCCGGATGTGACATTCTACGACATTGAGACTGACGGAATGTCGGCGGCATCGAAAATTACTTGTATTACAACTTTACGAAACGGACAATTAAGGACATTTGTGCGAGGAAATTCCCTTATTGATTTTCTTGATGTCTGGGCGACAACAAAAATTCTTGTTGGATTTAACTCTAAGCGATTTGATACCCCGATAGTGTGTAAAACATTTGGATTGTCAACCATACCTGCACAAGTTGATCTTCTTGATGAAACTCGATATTTTGGATTTAGCGGAGGGTTGAAGGCAATTGAAAGAAAAATTGGATTTGTTCGGAACGTTTCCGCGTGTGCAAATGGGGGAGATGCGGTTTACCTGTGGAATGAATATTTAAACAGACATTCTGCTACTGCATTGGAGCAACTGATTTCATATAATCAAGATGATGTTCGGTCACTATGGTTTTTGTCTTCTGTGTTAATGAGTGCATCTTTAGAGAATACTCAGATTGATAATCTTTGGCCACAAATTGCTCTTTGATATTTGGGTTGCTGGACAACGTAAATGCAACTATGGGCAGGTTAAATCCAATGTAGTGTAATGATGTGCATACCCTCTTGTTGTGGATAAAAAATCAAAATCATGGGGTATTTTACTATTGCTACTCAATGTAACGATGTGATATCTTTTTCATACAGAATTCCAAAATTCTTAATTGAGATATTGCAAATTGCCAAGAAATTTAAGTATTTTCCCCACGCATGTGGGGATGTTCCGGTGACGAAACAATTGGTATCATACAAACTTGCATTTTCCCCACGCATGTGGGGATGTTCCGACTTAGTCCAAGAAACACCCTGACCAGAAAAAATTTTCCCCACGCATGTGGGGATGTTCCGGCAGTTATTACTGCTCTTTCGGCTATTTTTGGATTTTCCCCACGCATGTGGGGATGTTCCGATTTTGATCACGGAACCATTCATTCCAGATTAATTTTCCCCACGCATGTGGGGATGTTCCGTTCTGATCACGGAACCACTCATTCCAGATTAAATTTTCCCCACGCATGTGGGGATGTTCCGATGGAAAAAAAAAAGGCTGTTTTTAAAAAGTCTATTTTCCCCACGCATGTGGGGATGTTCCGGTCAATGCTTTGCCCTTTCGTGCGTATAATTTATTTTCCCCACGCATGTGGGGATGTTCCGTCTTGCATCTTTCAGGAGAAACATCACATGGAATTTTCCCCACGCATGTGGGGATGTTCCGTCGTCAACGGTCGCCGCCAATCGCGCCGCCTCATTTTCCCCACGCATGTGGGGATGTTCCGAAAAAACGAAAAAGGCGGAAAAGGCGGAAAAGATTTTCCCCACGCATGTGGGGATGTTCCGCCGTCTGCGCATCAACCGAGACGGTAAATATCATTTTCCCCACGCATGTGGGGATGTTCCGTTCGGCGTTAGCGTGGTCCTGCGCATACATCCATTTTCCCCACGCATGTGGGGATGTTCCGTGGAGTGGGGTATATCGCGCCCTGCACACACTATTTTCCCCACGCATGTGGGGATGTTCCGGCATACGCTGATAGTGAGTTAAGCGGCAAATGATTTTCCCCACGCATGTG
>JAZQGX010000268.1:0-3045 GCA_045540275.1 Kiritimatiellia bacterium
CGCCTCTGCGCGGCGCTTGGGCGCTTCGTCGCGGCGGCGGCGCGCGGCGAGGATCCGCGCGCGCTGATGACGAAGGCGCAGCCGGCGCGGCCCGCGCCTGGTCAGGTCCCCGTGCTCGGCTACCGCGTCAACGGCGAGAGGGTGAAACAGAACCCGAAGAGCCACACGCAGATCGACCTTGACATCCCGACCGGCGGCCTGCGCGAAAGCGACCTGCGCTTCACGATGGACGCGGTGTTCGATCCGGTCGTACCGGCGGGGCGGCCCGTCGGCTGGACGGGCTTGGCGGCGGGGAGCGCCGCGCCGCATCCGGCGGACGAATCGCAGATCACGGTCGAGGTCATCCAGGGGCCGTGCGTCCAGACGGGCCCGCGCGCGTTCCAGCTGCGCCTGAACCGTCGCGGCTACATGAGCTACAAGGGCTGCGAGATCGTGCTGCAGGAGAAGTTTCCGGGCGGCGACGGGTTCCGGCCGTGCGTCCAGCAGGCGCTGCTGCGCATGAAGAAGCCGTCGCAGCCGTTTGGCGGCAAGCACTATTTCATCCGCGAGGGCGCGGCGACGGTCGATGCCGACACGGGCAAGGTCACGTTCCTTCCGCTGCCGCCGCGCGCGAAGCGTCCCGCGACGGTCACGGTCTGCGAGTGGACATGGGGCCCGGAGCCGATCATCGAGCGGACGATCCGCCATCCGTAGCCCCTCCCTCAAAAAGGGGAATTGGCGCATCCCCGCATTTGGTGATATAATAGCGCCAAACTTGGGGCAGGTGGCTCTGCTCTGAGGGAACAACAACAGGGAGTTCAATATGAAACAAAAACTGATTTGTGCCATCCTGGCATCAACCTTCGCACCCCTCGCCGTGCTGGCGACACCGCAGGTGTTTTCCGAGAATCATGTGCTGACGGAAGAAGAAGTTTCAGCGGCAGGTGCTGACTCTATTACACAGACGTCAGGAACGCTTGACGTCGGAATGGAGCTGCTTCAGTCGTATGCCGGGCGGCTTATCATCGAGAACGCGAGCGTCGCCGGTCTTTTTACTCTGCATGGTGCGAACGAGAGCGACAAACGGCTTTATGGCTTTGGCGAGAACACGACATTGGTGTTGTCCAATGCTACTGTGACAAAGCTTACCGCCGATAACGGTGGAACTAACAACGATTCGCTGCCGGCCATAGAAGTTCTTGCGAACACGAACAATAAGATCAATAACACGAAAGCTCGTAATCAGAACGGGTGCAACTTAACGTTCCCCCAATCAATATCAGGTAGTGGCAGCCTTGAGATTTATTCGGAAGACCGCTGGGTCAAGTTCAGTGGAAACAACGCCGGTTTCAGCGGTAACTTGATCATTTCCGGCAAGACTAAAAATAATTCATACCCGGGGACGTGGTTTGAGAACGCCGACGCCGGCAGCGAGGATATGTATCTCGTTCACACCAGAAGCGGCTATAATGGCAATGCATGCCGGATTTATCTGAACCATGATACAGGCACGACCATCAAGTTTGGCGCATTCGAAGCTGTTGCAGATACCGAGATTGATGTCGTCAAGGGCGGCACAAAGCTTGAAGTGGGGGCTCGAACAGGAACAGACAGTAGGATTGATGTTCCTTTCTTGACGAACGCGATACAGGTTGACAAGGTTGGATCGACAAAGTTGATTTTTGGGCCGAATGTGTCGATGATCGAGGGTTCAACAGTGAATGTAAAGGGAGGAACATTGTCGGTTGGTTCGCAGAATGTGCTCGACAAAGTGAGCATAGATGCAGGTGCATCGCTCGCTCTAAACTTTACCGATCCTTTGACCGACGGAACAGGTTTGTCTATTGACAGCATCTCACTCCCCGCCGGCGCGGTGGTGACCAACGAAGTGTTGTTCACAAGCGATCCTATTGACGGTTCGACATATACCCTCGTAACATCTGACACGGCGCTTTCCCTCGATGACTTTGCTCTTGCGATCACATCGACTGGTTCGAACAGGGTCGCAGGCGAGCTTTCGCTTTCTCCAGACGGGAAGAGCCTCCTGCTCACGGTAGGAACGTACCCAGCGACGCCGCATCTCTGGGTGCCGTTCACCAACGGCGACAGAGCCAGTAAGGGTACGGTTGGCTTTAGTAACTCCTGGACCACTGGTGAAGATCCGGCCGAGACAAGTTATGTTGCCGGTTGTGAGGGTGAGAAGGGCGCGTATCTCCCTAACGGTGGCAAGAATGGAACAGATGGCGTTTATCTCCGTGCCAAGCACCTTTCCTATACCGGGCCGAGCAATTTTACGCTCTTTTACACGGCACGCAGCGTAGACAAGGAGAATGCCGTCCTGCTTCATCTCGGCTATATGAATAGTGGTAATCCGGGAGAGGTTCTGCTCCGCTCGGGGGGACCGGGCAAGGTCAAGCTCACCACGCTTGCAACGTTTAACAGTTCCATTGAAGATCGTGTTGTAGCCGATGTTCCGACCGCATCATTGCTGACGCATGTCTATACAATAACCTATGATTTCTCGGAGCTTAAGCTTTCGCTTTACGTTGATGGCGTAAAAGCCGGTACATATACAGGCTTTGGCGCCGCAGATGGCGATTATACAGGCGGCATACATGGCTCTGATTTTCGTTTCGGATGGACTGGTGGAGAAACCGGCAAGTTTGCGAATGCCCCTGGCATGCTTGTCGACGATTTCCGCTGTTATGAGAAGACGGTTCTTTCCGATGCGGCGATCAAGGCGATTTCGGCGGAGCTCGGCCCGTGGGCCAATGGCCTTAAATACGCGTATGAAACAGATGCCACGACGGGCATTACGACATTTGATATCAACGATGCCGAACCAGGGCGGAGCACGGTCACATTGATTAAGGGCGTTGATACGGCAGATTTCACGCTTCCCTCATTCGCTGCAAAGGTTTCCAACAGGAGCAACTTCAAGGCGAAACTGAGCATTGTAGATGGTGATCTCGTGGCGACGATATTGCCGCCCGGTCTGACAATCATCCTCCGTTAAAGGATCGTTTGTCATGCGACGCCTCCTGATTCTGGCGTTGGTGCTGAAGG
>JAZQGX010000269.1:0-3179 GCA_045540275.1 Kiritimatiellia bacterium
TCCGACTTGGTGGCATACACGGGGCGGATCGGCGCGTTGACAACGACGAACGCAGTTTCGGCGATGCGCTCCGAGATAGAGGCGGCATATTCCATCACCAAGGACTTTGTCCGCAGCCTCGGACAGCAGACGTACCTTCCAACTACACGCTACAAGTACGGCGACATGCCGGTCTGGCTTGATGTAAGGAAGGACATCGTCAAGCAGTACATCGCCGACATGATGCCGCACTGCCCGGAGGTGACGAGGCTTTCCTTGCGTGCCATGGTGATGGAAATCGACCGAACCGTTCCGTGCGGGGAGGAAGATCTAAAGTGGAATGTCGTAATCGGCGAACCGGATCGCCTCTGGAAAGACAGCTATCCGATTGGCGTAGACCGCGACATCCACGCCGGCAATCCAGAGTCTGCCAAAGTCGTTGATGGCGTCATTGGCTATGGAAGTGTGAGAACCGACATGGCGTTCTACGCGATGATAGAGACACGCGACATGAACAGAGCTGACGCTGAGATGCTTGAAGAGGGTGTCACTGACGTCGAGAACGCCATCAAGCGCAAGATGAAAAACAACGGCGGCAACATGCCCGCCGTCATCGCAAACGTGCTTGCGCCCTATGCCAGCAAGTCGTTGAAGGATCAGATACTTGCACTTGTTGAAGACGTAAAGAGGAATCCCGACAAGAGAGTGCCGCGAGGCCTCCTAGACTGCCTTGGCGAATCCGTCGGCAACCGATCGGCAATCCCCTATCGCGAGAAAGTTTACGACATTGCAGGTGTGACAAATCCGATAATGCAGATATACCTCGTGACTCCACCCGACGGAGTTGACGCTGGCGACTGCCCGATCATCGTTCCCTCGTTCTACTGGCCAGACCATTCGCCCGACAACATGAGTCTTGTCTCAATAGGAATGGATCCTGTCGACGAGCCGCGTTCGATGCCGCGGTTCTGGGCTGTGGTGGCGGAATGTCTGCGCAAAAACGGATTCCCGATGGCTGTTTCCAAGCTCAAGGAATTGGTTCTGAAGGAACTGCCGGAATACAATGAGGACTTCTTCAAGCACAGTATCGCAAATCCACCCGACGACATCAAGTATGCAAGGATTCCTGGCAAGGCGGCCTACTACCACACCGACTGGGCGAGCGACCCTGTCGAGAAGATACATGCTTTCGTTCGCGAGAAGGCGGCCGACATCCTCAAGGACGCGCGGCAGCCGAAATCCCGCAACATAGAGGATCTGGCCGAACAGATTCTGGCTGAGAATCCGAAACTTGAAGGTCTGTTCAATCCGAAGTCGAGCAATGAACGGAACGCCGCGTTCGCTCCCGCGAACCTGCCAGCACTCGGAATTGGCAGAAGCGGATCCATAATGTTCGTGCTGTAACGGGGAGGTCGGGACATGGACGTAATCATGGATGCGCAGGAATACTTGCAGAAGAAGCAGTCGATACTCTACCGCGCGACTACAATCCAGTCGGGCGAGTCGTTCGACTGTGGAGGCTTCGTGTTCTTTCGCCGCGGAGACAGGATGGGCGCGGCGATTCCAACGGGGGATACGCTCGTCAAAATACACAACGTTCATCCAGGGTGCAGTTTCTCCTTGGACGGCGACGATGCGCTTCCACGTGTTGAGGGAAACTGGCTGACGTTGACCATTGACAAGAACGAGACGGACATCTCTGACCCCGTCTGCGAGGAGGAGTTTGCGAGTCGCATACTCAACTTCGTCAAGACTGATGCCGGGGCCCGAGACGAAATTATCGCCGATCCGTGGTCGTGGGCGGAAAAGATCATTGCCATGTCCGGCGACAAGGTGTCAGAAGTGAAGCCCTATCCGATGATCGCAGAGCTATGCCTTGTGAATATGCTGAGAGAGGCGGAACTTCTCACGGATGTCAAGAACCAATATCGTGGTCCAAACGCCAGCATACACGACTTTGAGCTACCGTCATTTTCGCTCGAGTGCAAGGCGCATCTACATGGCGACCCCGACGCACAGAAAGCCGAACTTGTCATATCAAGCGAAAATCAGCTGAGTAGGACGGGACAGAAACCGTTGTATCTAGTCTATTGTCCAATGGAAGTGTCCGGCGACCTGACCATAGATTCATGTGTCGCGGCATTCGGAGAACCGCGTAATGAGATTATGGAGAAGGTGGCACTAGGTGGTTTCATAGAAGGAGACTTCTCGTGGATGCGTCCGTATCATGCGGTGGCCGAACCTCTCGTATTTGAGATAAATGACTCCTTCCCGCGAATAACCCCGGCGCAGTTTCCGGGAGGGAGATTCCCGAGCGGAATCACCAGACTCTCATATTCCGTAAGTTTGAAAAACCTGCCGTCGTGTCCGATTGGCTCGTTCATCGAGGCGCAGAAGACGGGCGTTCCGCCGGTGTTCTCCGTATGAATTGAACATGAACGATGAATCTGAGAAACGCTCGGTGACCGCGCACTGTCTTTCAACAACAAAGAACACATAAATACCAACTTCACATGAAAGCACCGAAGAAACTTATCGAAGTCGCGCTGCCGCTCAAGGCGATCAACGAGGCGTGTGCAAGGGAGAAGTCGATTCGCCATGGCCACCCGTCTACGTTGCACCTCTGGTGGGCGCGGCGTCCGTTGGCTGCGGCGCGCGCCGTGATCTTTTCGCAGATGGTGAACGACCCGTTGGAGAAATACGGCGAAAACCCCACGCCTCAGCAGCGGAGCGCCGCGACCAAGGAGCGCAATCGGCTTTTCAAGATAATCGAAGAGCTGGTCAAGTGGGAGAACACGAACAACGAAGAAGTGCTGAAGAAGGCACGCGAGAAGATTCGTGAGTCGTGGCGCGAGACTTGCAAGATGAACGAGGGCGAGCCTGGTTTCGACCCTGGGAAGCTGCCGGCTTTCCATGATCCATTCGCCGGCGGCGGCGCATTACCACTTGAGGCGCAGAGATTGGGGCTTGAGAGCTACGCGAGCGATTTGAACCCCGTTGCCGTGATGATCAACAAGGCGATGATAGAGATTCCGCCGAAGTTTGCGGGGAGAGCACCTGTAGGGCCTATCCCGGAAGGGGAGGTTTTTTTAGCCACAAAGAACGTAAAGGACACAAAGGATGCGTTCTGGCCGGGAGCGACTGGACTTGCCGAGGACGTGCGGCGGTATGGGTATTGGATGCGCGAGGAGGCGAAGAAG
>JAZQGX010000270.1:0-5313 GCA_045540275.1 Kiritimatiellia bacterium
TCCGCCTTGCTGCCGGAAGGCGCGCGCATCGCTCAACAGCGAATCTGGCAATCGTTCAGCCATGTTTCGATCGTCATTCCATCCTTCTAACGCCGCCGCGCGCGATCCTGTTCAAAATCTTTCGGTGCGACCCTCGGACGACGAGGGGCCGCGGCAAACCCGCAGCCCCTTCGTCCCCGTCGGGCGGCCGGGCGCGCGCCCCGCCGCCGCCGCGCTTAGCGGATGCGAATCGCAAACGGGACAACGCGCGGTGCAACGCAGAGACAACGCTTGCCGTCCACCTGCATGATCCTGACCGACCAGTCCCAATTCTTCTCAGACACCTCCTCGGGCCGCTCGGGCACAAGCAGCGTTTCGCCCTGGACAAAGTGCCGGAAGTCCAGCCCCGTTATGCTGCCGGTCGTTCCGCAGAGGACCACGCGTCTCTGGTTCACCAGCGCATCCACGTAGGACGGATCGGAGATGTCGATCTTCCGAATGCCGGAGACGTCGATGTTTCCATCACGGCTATCATCGCCCGTTTCGGTTCCATCAAGCACGGTATCCGGACGGTAGGCGTAACCGGTAACAGTTGCGTCGCGGACAGTGCCGAGCGAACGCGGATCAAGAGTGATCGACGTACCCTCGGGAACGACAAGCGTACCGGCCTGAACCCACGTCACGCCCGTGTAGTTGGGTTCCGTAGCCAGCGTCAGCGTGCCCGATCCAGACTTGGTCAAGCCGCCCTTGTTGCTGTAGTCAAGCGTCGCCGCCCATGTATAGTCGGCACCATCGGTATCGAACCAGATCGGACCGGTGGAACCCTTGATGACTGCGGAAACGTCGGGATAGTACGGTCCACTGACATCAACCTCCTTCGATTCCTTGTAGTTATAGACGACGTCTTCTTCCGTGAATGAAGTACCGGCATCTTCGTCCAGCACCCTCTCGTCCGTCGCGTCAGTTGCATTGACATAGATGTACTTGATCGCCTTGCCGGTGATGGTTTCGTAGATCGGCGTCTTCAGCGCGCCGCCGCCAAAAGTGATCGTTTCGGGCGTCGTGTAGATGATGGACGCGCCGTCATTCGGATACAGCGTTCCGATCTGCGAGTCGTCCTTTTTATTGGTGATGGTCATTGATCCGCTGCCGACTTTAGTGATTTTGTACTTAGAACGCACACCATAGGAATAAAGGCTGAACGAACTGTCAACATCGGCACGCGCGCCAATTTCTATCTGCGGATTAAGTTTGCCAACCCAGAAGCCGCCGACGTATGCACCGAACTTGTACAATGTTGATTCAGAATGTATAATGTATTCCTGCGCCGGGCCGTTTGCGCCGCCTGCACTTGGTGATGTGCGCCAAACTGCATGTTCGGAACCGTACAGGGAAGCTGCCATATCCGTATGATCGCGATTGTTGTAATTCGTCGTCTCGAACTCGCCGTAGAATTGGTTGACGTCACCATTGAAGGTCACACCGGTATTCTGCACTTTGTTCGCATCAGAAACAAGTTTGCCGCTGCCGTACAGTGCGCCATTCAGCGTTGCATTGTAACCCATGAGATAGATATAATCGGTTGTCTCCGGCAGGATGTTCAGCGGGCAGTTGACAATCATGGCCTGGCCGTTGCACCCGATATGCGCATTGTTGAGCTTCAGTTCGGCCGAGCCGTTGATCGTGTGCGCCTTGAGCGTCCGTGCGCCGCTCAGCTCGACAGCCGCGTTCAGCGTAACCGTGTCGGCATACACATCCCACGGAAGCGTAACCGTCCAGGCCTTGAATCCTTCGGCGTCGGAAGCCGGGAAGACGACAGTGTCCTCGGCAGCCGGGACTTCCGGCACGACGAAATCGTCGACCTTCCAGTTTCCTCTCGTCGCCCAATTGTTGTCCTCCTTGGCGTTGGTCCATGTGTAGGTTCCGGACGTACGCGTCGCCGTGAACGCGCCGGAGACGGCGTCAACACCGACGCTGTAAGTTGGCGGCAGAACAAATGCGTCAGAAACGCCGGAACCCTGACCCACCGAGATGAGCGTCAGCGTGCCGCCGACCGTACCGATCGGATCCGCGGAAAACGCAATCTTCGCGCCGGAAGCTGCCGTCAGTTTGGAGAATGTCAGCCCGGCCGGGATCGTAAGCGTGACCCCCTCGGCGATCTGAACATCGCCCGCGAGCGTGCCGGAAGCGGAAATCGTTGCGTTCTTGTCGAACAGAACCGTATCAATCGTAGACGGGATATCAGTTGCGGTCGTCTCAGACTCGCCATCGACAATCAGCCAGTTGCTCGCCTCGGTCCACGCGGCCCCCTCTTCACCATTCCATTTGAAGGTCCGGGCCGAACCCGTGACAATATAAGTCCAGGTCTTGGCCTCGTCATCTTTTTCGATCTTGCCGATGCTTGAAAGGCTACGATACGACACATCGCCACTGATCGACTCATACTTGAAGACAACCTCGTTATCTTCAGCTCCGGTCAGTTCAACAAGAAGCAGAGCATTCTCTGCAACGGTCACATTCCCGACAACTGCACCGTGCGGGAGAACAAGCGTGCCCTCGCTGACTACAATGTCATTGACTCCGCTTGCCGGGAGCTTTGTCAGAAATACGGTCCCGGAGCCCCTCTTGCACAGCGTCTGACCGACAAGCGCGGTAGCGGGCAAGAGATTGACAGACGTCTCGTCCGCTTCGCTTGAATAGAAGCCCACAGGCACGCCTTCACCAATTTTCGTAACAGCCGCCGCAACCGCCGCATTCAAATCTGCATCCGCCGCCATTGCAAGATACGCGCCCTTGTTCGAAAGCGTGAAGGCCGCAGGAAGCGCATCGGCCGACATGAACTTGACAATACCGCCGCCGGCAACCGTCAATCCCGCGCAATTGACAACGCCGAGCGTCAGCGTCACATCAGACTTGACCGCCGAATCGGCGTTCCACTCAATCGTATTGCCGGAACCCTGAAACTGGCCATAGACCGAACTGTCTTCGGTATCGCGACCACCAATTACGAATTTGCTGTTGGCGGGACTTGTGTTGGGATAGGAAACAATGGCATTCAATGAACCGAACTTGTAGGTTGTATCGTTAAGCGGGAAAGCCGTGTATTGATTACGCGTCGCATCGCGATACGGGACAATGCTGTTCTCTGTTAAAAAGATATTCCAAGCAGAAAGAGCATTGCTGGTTGCCGCAGCATTGCCAATGCGACAAGCGGCAAGGGTATTGTCGCTGCCAACCACAAAATTAACATTCCCCTTAAAGGCAGATGTATCACCATTGATATCCACTGTGGAGCTTTGCGTTTCCGCATAGGCACGAAGGATTCCCGATCCCGTCACAGCCCCCGACTGTGTCAGTTTATGGCTCTTGAGTGCCTTTATGGACAAAGTAACGCCCGCTTCGATATATAAATCCCCAGACATTGTATAGTCGTTCTTTGTGTCGTGATTATAAAAACTCACATCGGCGAGTGCACGAATGTTGGCAGCAATGTTATTTGCATACAAATTTACACCCGGAGTAGTAAACACGGCCGTATCACCTTCGCCAGGAACAAAATCTGCAATAGGCTCACCACCATCCGTCGAACTCCAAGATCCGGCAGTCGCAGAAAATGCTTTGCGATCGGCTTCTCCGACAGCGCCACCGACCCAGTAGTAGGCATTAGCAGGCATGTCGCTGGGGCGCACAAACGGCGTGTCGTCAGAAGACGAAACCGTGCATGTCGGCTCAACCGTGAACGTCACCTTTCCGCCGCCGGTGACGTTAAGCGTGCCGGTGCCAGTTACAGCCGCGTCAATGGTGATCTCCTTGCCGTTCGTATTGAGCGTAGCGCCGTTGGAGCCGACAGTGAAAGCAACTCCGTTGGCCGGGAAGAAGTTCGCCGTGTCTGTGCCTAGCACCTCAAGCGTGCCACCATCGAGATTTACGCTGGAAGCACCGCCCGCGAAATGACGGACGATGCTGCCGACCTTGAGCGTTCCGCCCTGATTGACATTGACAGTAATCGGTTCAACGCCGAATCCGCCAAGAAACAGCTCACGGGGAGATTCGATGCTGCCGCAGGACAGAACACCACCATTGTTGATGTCGACCGTGACATGGCCAACAGCAAGTGCGTCGGGATTGGCTTCCGCACTGTCGTAATCTCCCTGCCAGGTTCCCCAAAAGCCAAGTCCGATTGCTCCGTTCGGGAACGCCACAGTCGCATTTTGGATTTCAATATCGGCGGCAAAACCGATTCCTGTACCGACTTCAGCGCCAAATGTAAACTCCGCGTTGGGATTGCCGTCACCATTCCAGAACGATTCGACCGTCGCACCATTGAACGTATAATTGCCGCCAAGGAACTCGACCTTCGCGGAAGACCCCGTTCCGTAGCCCGCCTTGAAGAGTCCGCCTGCCGTATAGGTGCCAGAGACGGCCTTAAGAGAACCCGTTTGATTACCAGCATCGGCAACACCGATATTTCCTGCAACCGTCATGCCGTCCGCAGATGTAGCAGCCTCCCAGGTGACGGGCGTCAAAACATCTCCGGTTGCGACCCAAACCCATTCCGGCGAATATGTACCATTGAACGTCACCGTCTTTTCTGCGGCCGCCTCCGTGAACATCGCACCATCACCCGCTCCAGGATAGCCAGTTTCCACGCCCCAGTTGGACGGAGTACTGTAATTGGTGTCTGTTTCACTTGCACCAGTCCACCCATAATACTCTGCATGCGCCGCCGCGGCGAGGCCGAGAATGCCGAGCAGCGCGAAGGCGCGGGAAGTCCATGATTGACGAGTACCAGCGGCGCGGGGCGTCACTGCCGACGTGTGTTCAGTTGTTTTTTTCATCTCTCGTGACCTTGTTGAAAATTCAGGGCGCAGTTTCTGCTTATTAATAGTTATTATATCATAAATCCGCGGGCATGACTCATGCTCAGTAAAAATTTTTTCCGCCGATTTTTTTTCGCGCCGGCCGCTTCGCGCACACACGGCAATTTTGCATCCTGTCGAAGGCGTCGCGGCCGACGCTCTGGACTTTTCGCGCACGGTGATTTGGTCGCCCTGGTCTACTGGTAAGCTCCTAGGTTCGCCTGGGGAGCCACCCCATGTCGATTCTTCATTTTCATCGTTCTTCCGCCCTTTCCCTTCACTTTTCCGCTCCCGCCGCCTGCTCCGCCTTCTTCGCCAGCCGCCAGCCGTGCGACGAGAAGCCGATCACCCCGACCGCATGAACCCCCGTCCGTGCGGCGGGGAACTTGTCCCCCAGGCGGACGATCCACTCCCGCACGAACGCCTCGCTCCCGAACAGCTTCCCGGCCCCGACCTGCGCCACGCAAGGCGGATC
>JAZQGX010000271.1:0-5135 GCA_045540275.1 Kiritimatiellia bacterium
CCATTCTCCGCCCCGTCGGCCACATGCCTTTCCCGCAGAAGTTCTGCTCGGAAAGACGTCTGTTCTCCAAAACTTCCGAACAGGTCCAGGTCAACCGACTTGCGATGCCCAAGATGCAGGGCAAGCGCTGTGCCGCCGACAAGCCGCATGTCTGCGGCGAGGCGCATTGCCTGAATCCGTTTCAAAAGATCCAGGGTGCTTGCGAGGACTGTTTCGAAGTGTAGCATCGGAAGTTCTCCCTTGGTTCGTTCGCGACACAGGCAATGAAGGAAAGCGCCTTCGGTTCAAGCGCACGTAGCGATTTCGCCGTCGCCACGACATCCGGCATGCCGTACATGTGGATGATCCTGCCGATGTCGGCTACGGTGCCACGCTCCAGGACACGCTGTACGACATAGCGCCTGTTCCTCGCAAGGTCCAGGTCGTCGGGATCCGCATCCCAAAACAGATTCTCTGAAAAATCGTCTTTGCTCATGTCGCCATATATTATACCATAATTTCCCGACCGCCGCAGAGCGCGTTCCGGCGTTCCGCCAAGCTACTGATTGATTTTCCGCATCGTGCGAAGGGAAAGAAAACGTCAGAACCTCCAGTTGACGAGCGGAAACGTCCCGCCGTTCTCTATACAGTTCACAAGCCCGATCTGCACGCCGCTCCAGTCGGCCTCGGCATGGTTGTAAACGCCGATTTGTAGTCCGCCGCCTCCAGCAGAATTGACAACACCTACTTGAACACCGTAATTACATTCAACTTTAGACAACAACGAAATCAGCAAACCAGCATGTAACCTCATATACGATGCAAAAGCGACACTGACACCATAATTGTCATAACATACGTCAAACGGCGCGGCAGATAGTCCATATACATCACCTGTTTGGTATGCAATAAATCCGTTAAGGTTAATGCCATATATATCTGTGGTATTCGAGAATACAACAAACGGCCAAATGCCAATCTGAACAGGTGTCCATTCGGCGTCGCACAGACTGGACGACCCAAATCCATGCCCCCATCCGTGCATTGGCAATAGACATATCGCCGCGAACCCCACCACCATCATTATTTTCTTCATTAGTTATTTCCTTTCTTTGTGTCCTATGTGTTGGATAATCTTCCCCCTCGTACGAGGGTCGCGACGAGAATCGTCTTTGTCAGTTTCTGCATGGTTCATCTACTCCTTTAGCTTGCCGCCGCGGGGCGCGCTCCGCCCGTCGCCAGCCATCGCCGCCATCGCGCTCAAGGCGCAACCTAACAGAAAAACGTGCCCTGCCTCAATGGGAATCTTTGTGAGTCAGGACATACAGTTCACCGTTCCTTGGGAACACGGCGGTAGCGGTAGTTGGAGAACGACGTGTTCTTGAAGAGCTTCCACACGGGCAGCACGTCGCCGTTGGGCTGGATGCGGTCACGCATCCGGGACATGTCCGTTGACTCGTCTAGCGGAGCGGAATAGACCTCATTCCCGTCGACGGATATTGACAGCTTTCCATCTGTGGTCTTCAATGAGAAGGCATGGGAGTCTTTGACCTGGAGATTTCCGGTGGAGACGTTGAGCATGGGGAACGATCCGATCTCAAGGGAGGCCTTGTCCGCATCCTTTTTTGCGTCTTCTTCGTTTTCCCGCGTGTACGCCTGCACAAAGTAGTGGTCGCCTTTCTCGTCCCGACAGAAACCGATGTACGGGAACGCCCACGAGGAATTTTCGGCGCAAAAACCGGAGAATACCCTTGCAAGTCCCCATCCGACGTTCCAGACCCGCTGCTTCGCGTCCCTCTTCTCGAAATGTACGGTCGCCTCTATCTCCACGCCGATTCCCGGAATCGGTGACTGGACGCGGTAGTAGCCCTTTCTGTCGCTGCGTATCCTTGCCCTGCCGTCCGGGTCGGTGCCGGTGATGCCCCACCAGTGGTTCGCCTCGCCGCCGGCCCTTGACGGCATGATGTCAATCCATCCGCCGACCTTTTCCTGCGCAAACCTGCGCTCGGCGAAGAACCGGCCGGACGCAAGGTACTTCTCCGCCGAACTCGGGTTCCTGATCTGCTCGAGTTCCGCGTACATCTTGAACGCCTCGTCGTGGCGACCTGCGGCGGCGGCCTCTTCGGCCTTCAGGAAATCCTCCGCCCGCGCGCTGTTGGAAAGCACCTCGAACACGTGCCGCAGATAGATGCCGTCAAGGGCGGGCGAATCCACCCTCCGAAGCCATTGCGCGGAGCGGTACTGGCGCAGGGGCGACCGGATGGATTTCCAGTAACGGCGCACGCTCGCCCAGTCGCCGCGCTGCATCGCAAGCGACATTCCCATGCCGCGGAACACGTCCGCCGACGGCATGAACTCCGTCTCAGGCGCGGCGGCGTATGCGTCGAACATCGCATAGAGGGCCTTTGCCATGTCGGGGGTGATGATCTTCTCCACCACACCCTTCTGCGTCATGCCGTCGGCCTCCGCCGTAAACAGCTTGTCCAAAGCGGTGGCGGCGCCCCTGTACGAGAACGTAGAACGGACGTCCACGTTGGTGGCACACTCCATCACGAAGTCGCGGAGGAACTCCGTGGAACCACCCCAGCGCGACGTCTGGAAATGCAGGCAACGCTCAATCGTCTCCGCGCTGCGGTCCAGCGAATTCGAGACGGACGCCATGGCCCATGAAAGCGGATCGCCGCCGACCGCACAGGAACGTCCGGCAAGACTGGAGAGCATCATCGCCGCGCGAGGCTCCTCCGGACGCAGCCTCACCGCCGCCAGGAGGTTCGACGCCGCCATGGCGTTGTAGTCGCCCCAGCCCTTCCAGCCCTCCTCCGTCACGCTGCTCGCCCATCCGGAACCGCGCGCGTCGAATGCCTTGTCCATGTAGTCCTGCGCCGTCTGGCACAGCGTCAGGTACTCGTCGCCAAACGCCTTCAATACGCCGAGTGGCAAACGCTGGATCTCGGCAAAGCGCTCCAGGATGCGCCTGTCGGCCGCCTTGTAGATGCCGAGTACCGACGCGAACGCCTTTTCGCACTCCGCCCGCGCGTCCTCCAGCGGCTTCCTGGGTTCGTCATTTTTCCTCTGGATGTGGTAGGCGGCGCTCTTGACGGCAAACGCGCGAAGCACGAATCCCAAAACCGGCTCACGCCCGAAGTCGTGGTTTGCGACGGCCTCCCTGAACACACGGTTTCCCTGCCAATACTTGGAATCTCCCTCCAGACCGATGTAATGGACGATCGCGACGGCGGCGTCACGGCACTTCGCCCGCCAAAGGGCATCCGCCTCCGCGCACTCCGCTCCCGTAGGGAATTCGTCTCGGCCTGTCGCCAGATAGCGGGCAAGGGCGCGGCGGACGCCCCTTACGCGCTTCGCGTCCTTCTCAGACATCCCGGCAGGCGGCACAAACGTATCGACGAAATGCCGCACATAGAACGGCATGGCGACATTCGTCCAGTAGTCGGTCTCAAGCTTCGCGTCCTCCGGGCGCGGCAGCCGGAACTTCGGGCGCGTACGCGCCACCGCCACCATCTTATCGCCGTCGTCATCGTCAGCGCCGCCGTCATCGTCATCTTTGCCATCGTCCGCCTTTGCGCCGCCCGCCTTCTTCGCCTTGTCGGCGAGGTAGGCTTCCCGCATGGCCTTGAGTTGGTTGAAATGCTCTTCCTGTCCATCAATCAGCTCGGTCTTTTTCTTCTCCATGTGCGCTGGCACATTCATCGCGCGCGCTTCGGCGAACGCCTTGGTGTAAAGCGGTATGTATTTTCCGGCGATGCGTTCAAACATGATCTTGTCAAGGAAGTCAGACATCTCCTTTTCGAGTTTGCGCTTCTCCTTCTTCGACAGTTTCCCATCCGGCTTCGGGAACTTTGCCTTGACCTCATCTATCGCGCCCTCCATTTCCTTCTGCATGTTCTCGTCATGGCGGTTGAGGACGGCTTCTATGGGCTTGATGTACTTCTCAACGTCCGGTGCCTCGCGTATTGTCGTGGCAAGCGTTTCGAGATATTTCACAGATCCGCCCTCTTCATAGCCGAGTCCGGCGATCTTCTTGCCATTGCCGTCAAGGACAAGCACGGTCGGGAATCCCTTGACTTCATACTTCTCCGTAATCCTCTCGTTGTTCATCCTGCCATGTTTGGATAGGAGGCTCTCGTTCTTCGGATTGTCGATGTACACGAGTTCATACGTGTTTGTCGCCACCTTGCGGAACGCCTCGGTCGAAAGGACTTCCTTTTCAAGCGCCTTGCACCAGTGGCACCAGTCGCTTCCGCTGAACACCACGACGACATGCCGCCTGTTTCTCTTGGCACGCTTGAGCGCCGCGCCAAGATTGTCGGTGAAACCTTCTGGCGTAGATGTCGCCGCGCCGGGGCGGTCAGACGAGTCTTCGCCCGCCTTCGCGACGGTGATCTTCGTTCCGAGCCCTTGGATCAGTCCGTCGGCTACCACCTTGGCCTTGAAGGGAGTGGCCTTGAAAAGCAGCGTGGCCTTCTTGGACGCCGTGTTGACAATTTTTGAACCGATGTAGTCGTCACAGGCAATGTCCTTTACGGTCAGCCGGTGTCCGTTGAGGTCAAGGACGGTTCCGCCGTTGAGGATGAGCGCTCCGCGATCCGACCAGTCCGCGTCCGCGTCGAGCCTGACATTGTTCGTACCCTTCCCCTGCGGGAAGTTCGCGGCGTTGAACGCCATCGCCGCCCCACCGTTCACGGAAACGGCGAAAGGCACGGGGCCGACGTTCCCGCCGTAGTCCTTGTTCGAGCCGTAGTTGCCGAAGGTGTCTCCCGCAATGATTGTGAAGCGGTGCCAGCCCTCCGTCACCTTCACGGTCGATTTCGCCTCGCCATTGTAGGAGTTGTTGTACAACACGTTCCTGTTGTCGATGTAGAGGGCGAAGTAGTCGTCGAACTTCTGACTGATGTTCCAGACGCCCGCCTTGTCCGCCGACACCTGGAACCAGCCGTCGAAGCGCAACTGCGAATGTTTCAGGTTCTCCCCCTGCCAACTTGAGTTGGAGCCGTTGAGGTTAGCGATGTCGCCCGCCCCCTGTGCGACGTAGCCGGGAAGCGATATGGACATCCACGAATTGTCGTTCATGCCTTTGCGGTCGGCGTCATACGAGATTCTGCCCCACTGCGTCGCGGGATGCGCAACCGGGCCGACCG
>JAZQGX010000272.1:0-30373 GCA_045540275.1 Kiritimatiellia bacterium
TTCACGAAAATGCGGTTCTTCTCAGAGTCGGGCGTGAACATCTCCACCAGTGCCTGGTCTACCTTTTCCGACGTAAGCAGAATGCCAATTGTCGGATTCTCGTCCGGCAACTTGACCTTGCGATCGAAGTAGTTGATGTAGGTTTGCATCTGCCCTAGCTCGTCGTGTCCGACCTTTTTTAGCTTGAGGTCGATGACGAAGAACGAGCGAGTGAAACGGTTATAGAAGGCAAGGTCGGCGTAATAGCTATGATCACCGATAAGGCACCGCACCTGACGTCCGTGAAAAGTGAAGCCCTTGCCCATCTCCAACATAAAGTCCTGAATGTGGTCAAAGATGCGATCCTCAAGTTCGCCTTCTGAATATTTGTCGGGCGTTCCGAGGAATTCAGTGACGACCGGATCCTTCAGCGCTTCACCAGCCACCTCAACATCAGGCGCGGGGCGGTTCATCAGCGCACGGACCTTCTCCTTGTCTTTGGGAATTTGAAGCCGTTCGAAAGTTGAAGTGCGATACATACGCTCAAGTTGAGTGAATGTCCAAAGTCGCTCTGCCGCCTCGCGTTCGTAGAATGCGCGCTCTACTGGATCGGCTATGCGCATCAAGAGGAGATAGTGCGACCAGCCGAGCGTGAACTGCGGAAATTGGCGAGAGGTTGTCACCAAATCTTCCCCGCTGGAAATCCGCAATACCTTTGCGGATTTCTCATCGCCGCCAGATTTCCGCAAAGGGTTTGCGGAAATCTCAACATGAGAATAGAGAAGGAAAAATCTTCTCATTTTTTCAAGGTTGTCAACACTCCACCCTCTACCAAATCTGGCCGTCAATTTCTGCGACAAATCAATCAACACCTGTTTTCCATACTCCGCGCGACGCTTACCGCCTTGTTCCTCCTCGACGATCTGGCGACCGATTTCGTAATTGGTATAAACCTGCGCAAGATTGGCAACCGACGCCACCTTCTGCCGCGCCTCCTCTATAAGCGCCACGACACGCGCAAAAAGGCTCGATCTGCGATTCGACTTTTTAGACACGACATTTTTCATCCTATCAGCTCCTTGAAGTTGGCGTCGATCTTCTTGGCGAGTGTCGCCGCCTCGGCATTGAGTTTGCGTAATTCTTCATGGAGCGACGCGAACTTCTCGGCAAAATCTTCATCGCCGTCATCCGTCTCGGCTACGCCCACATAACGTCCAGGAGTAAGCGACCAGTCGTTCGCCGCGATTTCTTCGCGCGTGACGGCTTTAACCAGCCCTTCCACATCGCGATACATTCCGTCCGGGAAGCGTTCTTCCAACCAATCCGCCGCTTCATCCTCGCCGTTTTTACGATATTCCGCAAGCAGTTCCTTGTAACGTTTCGTCTCGCCGCGATAGAGCCACACGATAGCCAGAAGATTCTGTTCCTGTTCGGGCGAAAAGTCATTGATCTTGCGCGTTACCTTGCGATAGACGTTCCGCGCATCAATCATCAGCACTCTGTCTTTCTGTTCAACTGTCTTCTTGGCGCGATTCAGGAACCAAAGGACGCACGGAACCGTGCGCGTGTAAAAGAAGTTTGATCGGATGGAAACCATGACATCAACCGCTCCGGTCTCTACCAACTTTTGCCGCACAAGCGCGTCACCACGTCCCGCGGACTCCGCTCCCGCCGCCATCACGAATCCGGCACGGCCATGCTCGTTCAGGTAACTGTAGAAGTAGCTGATCCAGACGTAGTTGCCGTTCGAAACCTTACCTTTGTCGTTCACGCTCGGCAAGCCGAACGGCAGACGCGGATCGTTCTTGATTTTATCCGCATCAATTTCGTCGACATTGAACGGTGGATTCGCCATCACGAAATCTGCCTTGCCGATCAGCTCGTGCGGATCTTCATAATAAGATATCGCCTTGGCAATGTCACCTTCAAGACCGTGAACGGCGAGGTTCATCTTGGCGAGACGGATCGTCGTCGCGTTCTTCTCCATTCCGAAAAAGGTAAGTCTTTCCGAAGGATTCTTGTTCTGCCGCTCAACGACACGGGCTGACTGCACAAACATACCGCCAGATCCGCATGCGGGATCAAGAACAACGCCAGATTCCGTCTCAAGAACCTTTGCAATAAATGACACCAGTGAAACAGGGGTAAAGAATTCGCCGCCGTCATGCGCCTTCGTGCCGGCAAACTGCGTAAGAAAATACTCGTATATGCGACCGAACACATCGCCCGACATTTTCTTAAGTTCTTCGGGGTTCAATTTACGGAGAAGCTGACCGAGAATTTCATTATCCAGCTCATTATATTCTTCTTTCGGCAGCACACCTTTCAGCGTTTCATAATCCTCTTCAATGGACTCCATCGCCTTGATGATCGCCTCCGCGCGGTTGGCGGAATCAGGCAATCCCACAAGATAATCAAACTGCGCTTCCGGGCGGAGAAACACAGCGCCCTTCGTCGAAAAATCCTCCTTCACAAGTGCACGTGTCTTACCGCCCCTTGTCGGCAGCGATTTGACGACCTCATCCTTGACCATCAAAAACCGACTATAGGCATGCCGCAGGAATATCAAACCCATGACGGGCATGAAAAACTCGTTCGCGGCAAAATTGGAATTCGCCCGCAGCGTATCGGCCGCGCTCCACAGCCGCCTTTCAATCGCCTCTATGTGTTCAAGTTGCGCCATTTCATCAACTCCGTTAAATCCCCGTGCGTTTGCTTTAAGCATTGGTATTATAGCAAATCTCCACTCCGACGGCTATTTTATAAAGCTGGGGTGACGTATGAGGCAACCGATAACTCATATTCGGGACAGACACCTGGAGGAGCTGACGCGGTGATTTCATCGGATTTTACTCTGTTTTTTTCCTGACTATTTCAGGTTTTCGACTATCAGCTCACCGCAACGCCTGCAACCAACCGGTTTTCCTCCGTCGCTCATGATATCGGCAGTTCGCCAACCTTCATCCAAATAAGCCGCAACTGCTTTTTCAATTGAGACTGCCTCTTCGCACAGTTCAAAACTGTAGCGAAGCATCATAGCCGCTGAAAGTATCGTCCCGATCGGATTTGCCTTGTCCAGACCGGCGATGTCGGGAGCGGAACCGTGAATCGGCTCGTAAAGACCGCAAGCGGAATCGCCGAGGCTGGCAGAAGGAATCATGCCGATGGAACCGGTAATCATAGACGCTTCATCCGAAAGAATATCGCCGAACATATTCTCGGTGACAATCACGTCGAACTGCGCGGGATTCTTTACAATCTGCATTGCGCAGTTGTCAACCAGCATATCGGAAAGCACCACATCGGGATATTCATCGGCAAGCGCGTGCATAACCTTCTTCCAAAGGCGGCTGGAGTCGAGCACGTTGCTTTTCTCGACCGAACACAGCCGCCTGCTCCGTTTCCGCGCCGTCTCGAATCCGATTCTTCCAATGCGCGCAATCTCATCTTCGCTGTATTTCAGCACATCGGTGGCCACTCCGTTGACGGTCTTATGCTCGCCGAAGTAAATGCCGCCGATCAGCTCGCGGACAATGACAAAATCTATCCCCTGACCGACTATCGATTTTCGCAATGGCGAAGCATCGGCAAGCTGCGGCCATATCCTGGCGGGACGGATGTTGGAATAAACGCCCATGCCCGCCCTGAGTCGCAAAAGACCCTTTTCGGGGCGCATATTCCTCGGAACATCGTTCCACCGGTCGCCTCCAACCGCACCCAACAGAACGCTGTCAGATTCGACGCATTTCCTGAGTTCTGAATCGGGAAGCGGATCGCCGTATTTGTCGATTGCGCATCCCCCCATGGCAACATCAACATAATTGAAGGTGTGCCCGTAAAGCGCAGCCACCCTGTCCAACACCTTTACCGCCTGTTCCACAATCTCCGGACCGATACCGTCACCGCGAATTACCGCTATTGTCTTAGTCATGGCTTACCCCCTCCTTTAAAGACCTGAGAAGCCCACCGCATCGGATGATATTTTGGATGAACGGCGGGAACGGCCGAGCCCGGTAGGTTTTGCCGGTAGTGACATCAGCAATCAGCCCGGTGTTGAAATCAACCGAAACCTCATCGTTTTCGTTAATTTCGTCAGCTGCCCGTTCACACTCCAAAATCGGAAGACCGATATTGATTGCATTGCGATAGAAAATCCGCGCAAAGCTCTTGGCGATGACACATCCGGTACCGCATGTTTTTATGACAAGCGGAGCGTGTTCGCGGGAAGACCCGCAACCGAAATTCCATCCGGCCACGATTACATCCCCAGCATTTACATTCTTTACAAATGACGCATCGATATCCTCCATGCAGTGAAGCGCCAACTCCCCTGCATCGGATGTATTCAGATACCGTGCGGGGATGATGACGTCGGTGTCGACATTGTCGGGATATTTAAAAACTTTTCCCTTCGTATTCATTTCAATCCTCTCTGTATTCTGTGATGAAACCGGCCAAGGCGCTTGCGGCCGCGGTATGAACCGAGGCAAGATAGACCTCGCTATCGACATGCCCCATCCGTCCGACAAAATTGCGGTTGGTTGTGGCAACGCACTTTTCTCCGGCGGCAAGAATGCCCATATACCCTCCGAGGCAGGGACCGCAGGTCGGGGTTGAAACAACGGCGCCGGCATCGATGAATGCGGTGTAATATCCGCGCTCAACGCATTCGCGGAGAATCTGCATCGTCCCGGGGATGATGATAAGGCGTATGCCCTCTGCGATCTTTTTCCCCTTCAGAATGTCAAACGCCGCCTTCATATCCTCCAATCTCCCGTTGGTGCAGGAGCCGATCACAACCTGGTCGATTTTCACATGGTGCAATTCGCTCGCCGGATGAGTATTGTCGGGAAGATGGGGGCAAGCGACAACAGGAACGATTTCGGAAAGATCTATTTCAACCGTCCGCTCGTATTTGGCATCCGCATCGGCTTCGTATGCCACCGGCGGTCTTTCGCTTCTGCCGGACAGATACTTTATCGTGACCTCATCAACCGGGAATATGCCGTTTTTCGCTCCGGCCTCGATTGCCATATTGCAAATGCAGAGACGATCGTCCATCGAAAGCCATCGCACGCCGTCGCCAGCGAACTCCATGCTTTTGTAAAGTGCACCATCGACCCCGATCTTGCCGATAATGGTGAGAATGACATCCTTGCCGCTGCAATTCGACGGAAGCCGCCCTTTCAGATTGAACTTAATCGCACTCGGGACCTTGAACCACGCCCTGCCCGTTGCCATACCTGCGGCCATGTCAGTCGAACCGACGCCGGTCGAGAACGCCCCCAGCGCTCCGTATGTGCAGGTGTGGCTGTCGGCACCGATAATGCAATCACCCGCTGTGACAACACCCTGTTCTGGAAGAAGCGCATGCTCGATTCCCATTTTTCCGACATCGTAGAAATGGCTTACACAATGGGAGCAGGCGAATTCACGGCAGATTTTCGATTGCTCCGCCGCCTTGATATCCTTGTTGGGAACGAAATGGTCAAGTACAATCGCCACCTTGTCCTTGTTGAAAACCCGATCGAATCCAGCCTTCTTAAACTCGTTCACCGCTACCGGGGTGGTGATATCGTTTCCGAGAACAATATCAAGTTCTGCGGAAATCAGCTGTCCGGCCTCCACCAGGTCGAGTCCCGCGTGTGCCGCAAGAATCTTTTGCGTCATTGTCATTGCCATACTAAATTTCCCTCTCTGGTCATGTTGTGAAATGCACTGAGAAGCGCTTTCGTGTTTGCGGTAATTACGTCGGTATCGGTTCCTGCGCCCCAATACATTTTTCCGTCGGTCCGCTCGAGGCCGATGTAGGATGCCGCCACGCTCCTGGAACCTTCGCCCTGCATGCTGTGCTGCGTGAACACCTGCAGCGTGTAGTCCTCGCCGGTAAACTCGCAAAGGGCGTTGTTTATCGCGCTGAGCGTTCCGTTACCCTCGGCTTCAAGTTCGGTTTCAACCTCGCCTTTCCTGAATGTTATTTTGATCTTCACCGCGTCATTTTCGCGCATGAAATCGAAGCTGGTCACCGAGATGCCGGAATCCAGATTCAGATACAAGTCGCTAAAGATGCCGAGCACCTCATCGGATTTCAGTTCCTTGTGCTGGGTGTCGGAAATCGCCTTGCACATATAGCTGAAGTGTTCGCGCATTTTTGCGGGAAGACAATATCCGAAGTTATGCTCCAGCAGATAGCCGATCCCCCCCTTGCCCGATTGTGAATTGACGCGAATGACGTCGGCATTGTAGGTCCTGCCGATATCGCGGGGATCGATTGGAATATAGGGGACGCTCCAGAAGTGGAGTTTGTTTTTCACTCGGTACCGCATCCCCTTTGCAATTGCATCTTGATGCGAGCCGGAAAATGCGGCAAATACGAGTGCTCCCGCGTACGGAGCCCGCTCATACACGCGCATGCGGGTGCAACGCTCGTATTTTTCAACCAGATAATTCATATTGGAAAAATCCAGTCCCGGGTCAACACCGTGGGAGTACATGTTCATCGCCAACGTAACTATATCGGCATTTCCGGTTCTTTCGCCATTGCCGAACAATGTGCCTTCAACGCGGTCCGCGCCGGCCAGCAGCGCAAGTTCAGTGTCGGCGACTCCCGTTCCGCGGTCGTTGTGCGGGTGAATGGAAAGCGTAATATGTTTGCGGTATTTGAGATTCTCGCTCATGTATTCAACCTGCGAAGCGTAGATGTGAGGAGAACTCATTTCCACCGTTACCGGAAGATTGATGATGACATTGTTGTCTTCGCCAGGCTCCAGTACGTCAAGTACGGCGTTGCATACTTCAAGCGCGAATTCCGGTTCGGTTCCGGTAAACGATTCCGGCGAATATTCAAATCGGAACTTTCCATCATATTCGCCGGCCAGCTTTTTGACGAGCTTTGCGCCATCCACCGCAATCTTCCTGATTTCATCCTTCGATTTTTTGAACACCTGCTCCCGCTGCGCAACGCTGACCGAATTATAAAAATGAATGATTGCACTGGGCGCACCCTGACACGCCTCAAAGGTTTTGCGGATAATATGCTCACGGCACTGCGTAAGCACTTGCACCGTGACATCGTCGGGTATCATGTCGTTATCGATCAAGGTTCTGAGAAACACATATTCGGTCTCGCTTGCCGCGGGAAAACCGACCTCGATCTCCTTGAAACCGACTTCGAGCAAAACCTTGTAATACTCGAGTTTTTCTTCGAGACTCATCGGGATTACGAGACTTTGATTACCGTCCCGCATATCCACCGAGCACCATACCGGTGC
Source organism: Kiritimatiellia bacterium (assembly GCA_045540275.1). Lineage (GTDB taxonomy): Bacteria > Verrucomicrobiota > Kiritimatiellia > RFP12 > UBA1067 > RGIG8368. Next base: position 7,251 of record JAZQGX010000272.1, read on the forward strand.
TTTGTCGATGTGGTCTTTTTCAACCCATTTGTGGTATTGTCTGCCGACCGGAAAGTAACCCACCCGGTATTTGCCTGCGTCCATCATAGTGCTTCACCTCATTTGCAATCGTCAGCTCCCGTCAAGTCCACCTTCAGGGAGCTGAACGTCCTCAGCCTGAATTCATTTCTTTTTGCGGCCTCGGGAAAAAGCAAAACCCATCCCAAAGCCTTCATGTTTGCTTTGAGACGGGTGTCTATATCAAAATAAAGCACTCGCGGTACCACTCAAATTGCGGACATGAAAATCCGCCACCTTTTCGAAGTCAGACAACTTCTATGCACTTACGCAGCATGCTCGGGTTGCCCTATACACGACTCGGATAATTATCCATACGCTTTCAGACTTCCAGCTTGGAAGGGAGAGAAACAAAGTTTTCGCGCACCGATTCGCACCAACCACCGGCTCTCTCTAGCACTACTTGCCTTGATCATTCTTCGTCATCGCTTTTGATGTGAGCGATTTTTACAAAAATGAAAAATGCTGTCAAGAGATTTTTCAACCACATTAAAAATGCGCTATTTTATCGCACAAAAATCGTGGTGCCGTTGTTGCGCTGACTCCAGTAGAAGAGCCATTGAAGGCCGAAGCGACCGCTAGAAACACTCTTTAGCGTCATCCCGATCGGAGTTTTCCCATCCGGGAAGTTCTTCCAATACTGCGCCTGAGTCTTTTCATCAAGCTCATTCCACAGTGTAACTTCCTCGGGATTTGCAATGAAATCGGCCCACCAGGCGTTTCCACGCGGCGCATAAATGCACATGGTATAACTCTTATGGCCGTCAAATGGAGCCTTACCGAAGCTCGGCGTGCCGGCAAACCTAATCGTCTTGACCTGAGAATCATGGAATGCCCATTCACCAAGCAGCACCTCATCGGCAAGCACATCAACCTCTTCAAGACTACTCATCAAAAAGAGCATGTATTTAGGCAAGTTAACCACCCCCGGGCCAAATGTCGCCTTGCGGATTTTATAGCCGTATGCAAAATGCGCATCTCCCTCGAACGTGACCGGGGTCTGCTTGTTCATGCCCAACACCAAATCCGAGGTCAAACTCTCGCAATACTCAAAGGCGCGATCTTGGAGGTTGGTCACCGATTCGGGAAGGAACGGCGTTATGGTTTCAACCAGCTTAATCCCATTGAAACCCGATGCCCCTACCTTCACTAACGTATCAGGCAAGAGCAGATTGCGAATATTTCTCGCCGCGTTCTTATTATGCGCAAAGCCTTGGCCGATTACCTTAATCGTACCCCCATCAACCTCCTTGCGCAAATCAAGAATTCCAAGATCATCAAAGTTTGCCCCGCACGAGGTTAACGTGAGAGCTGTGCGTTCTCCCGCCACGGGAATAGACCAATAACCATCGGAAATAGACGATCCGTCAGAAGCAATTATCCAATTTTTAACGAAATAAGGAACAATAGATTTCTCGCCGTCGACAGTAAGCGTTATCGTCTTATCGGCTGAAGGATATGGCGCATCCGTACCGGTCCAACCGCCAAATTCAAAACCCTCGGCAGGCGTTGCCGTAAAGCTTGCAATGGAGCCTGCCGCATAAAAATCATCGGCCCAAGGCGTAGTCGCAACGACTGTGCCCATGCCTTCAGGATAACCTACGCTGACCTTGAAGCCCACCGGCTCCCATAACCACTGAAGGCGGCGCGCGACAGTATCGTCGGGGTTATAGGTAAGCGTGCGAGAGGCATTGGTCTGCGGGTCAATCCACAAACCATCGGCATAAGTGGAAATCACATGCCCTACGCAGCGATAGCGCGTCTTGCCATCATCTGCATATTCAGGTGCAGAACAAGTAAGCGGCAATTGCGAGGAGACATCGTCATAATATCCATAAGCAGGAGTTACCTCTCCAATCTCAAAGACGCCTGCAACAGTCGAGAGCGCCGAAACGCTGAACTCCTTTGCAATTGCACTCTCTTTAGGTTTAATTACGACATACTGGTTGTTATCAGCGACAGTTATACCCATTGGAATTGTCGCATCCTCTCCAAATTTTGCCTGATAGTCTGCAAGCTTCGATCCATCCCAAGGGGTCACCTTGCTGGTGTCGTTCATATAATTTATCCAATTGTGATCGCCGTATGGAACGAGAAAACGCGCCTGATACTGCTTCCATGGATAGGCAGAGTTGTAATTGAAGGTCTGCGAGTGCCAGGTTGTGTAGCCACGGAAGTCCACCTCGGTAATGCTGGTACTCCCGGAAAAACCATACCTTGGCAGTTTCGTCACTTCCGGCCCGACAATAACCTTGGTTATCGCCGTTTTGCTGAAGGCGAATTGATCGCCGTCTGGCGATGTCCAGGTAATATCGCCTCCATCTAGACGAAGGCTCAAAGTGCCAGTTAATTTAGAACAGTCTAAAAAGACTTTTTGGCCGATCGAAGCAAGAGAGGAAGGGAGGAACGGAGTGATACTCTCAAGTGCGGTTGCATTGCGAAAGCACTCATTCCCGATAGAGGCAATGTTTTTTCCGAAGTTGACTTTGGTCAACGATCTGCAGTCCCTAAAAGCGTAATTGGGAATTGAGGTAACCCCATCTCCTATCGTAAGCTCCTCAATGGCTGTTGCCATCCAAAACGCCTGGATGCCCATCGACGCATTGCCATTTACGCCGATTCGAAGATGACCTTTGAGCTTGGGTGTTTTATAAAAACAATTCTGCGCAATTGATCTGACGGAATCAGGAAGAAACGGTTCGACAGAAACTAAATTTGAACATTCGCGAAATGTTGCATCGGTGAAGCTAATAATGCTATTAGGAAGAACCACCGATTCAATAACAGCATTACCGGGACTACCGTAAAAAACTTTGCCAAAAGCAATAATATTGCCGACCTCTTCCGGCAAGTTCGAGCTAAAGTCAAGTGAAGTTGCACTTCCTGCATTAACACAAGCTTCGACTGTAGTTCCCACCTCGCCCAAGACTTTAGAGTTAAGCGAGATTTTGAACTTCCACCCGGTATCGTCTAGCAGATACTTTTGAGTCGCGCTTCCATCATATGCCCAATTCGTAGCAGAAGCGGTAAAAGCAACCATCAAGGAAGAAATCGCAGCGGCAACATAACGTATCGCGAATCGCATAAAAAACTCCTACTTGACATTGGACCAAATACTAGAGAATGAAAGGGCTGCTCATTATCCAGAGCAGCCCCATAACAAGCACCACGAACTATTCGCCGAACTTGTAGACATCGCGCTTGTGGTAGTGCGTATGGAGAAGCTGCTCGGCCTTTTCAGAACCGGGCTCGCCAAGGCAATCCTTGTAAAGCGCCTGGACTTCAGGATTGAGATGGCTCATTCTCAAGACGCTCTTCTCGTCGTCGGTATAAAGACCGGCGGTACGAAGCGCACGAACCTCGTCGGTCGCAAGGCAGGGCTGACCGCCGCCACCGATGCAGCCACCGCGGCACGCCATGACTTCAATGAAGTCATACCGGGGTTTGACGCCGTTCTTGATGTCCTCTCGAATCTCGTTAAGCACCTTCTCGACATTGCCCATCTGATGGGCGACGGCGATGTTGACCTGCGTCCCCTTGATGTCAATCGTAGCCTTCTTGACGCCGTCCATGCCGCGCACGGCGGTAAACTCGATCGCCGGAGGCTGATCTTCCTTCGTAATCAGGCAGTAGGCAGTACGAAGCGCCGCTTCCATCACGCCGCCGGTAACGCCGAAGATCGTTCCGGCACCGGTGTAGGAACCCAACAGATCATCAGCTTTCTCTTCCGGCAGGTTGTTGAAATCGATACCCGCAGCTTTGATCATGCGCGCAAGTTCGCGTGTAGTCAAAACGACATCGGTATCCTGGCAACCGGTCGAGTTCATGTGCTCGTCGCGGGCAATCTCGAACTTCTTCGCGGTGCAAGGCATAATCGATGTGACGTGGATGTCGCTGCACTTCAAGCCGTTCTTCTCCGCCCAGTAGGTCTTCGCCAGAGCAGAGAGCATCTGCTGGGGAGACTTGGCAGAAGAGAAGTTCTCGGTGAAGTCGGGCGCATACTTTTCCATCCAGTCCGTCCACGCCGGGCAGCAGCTGGTAATCAGCGGAAGCTTGCCGCCGGTCGTGAAGCGCTTGATGAACTCAGTACCCTCTTCCATGATGGTGACATCCGCAGAGAAGTTGGTATCAAACACTTTATTGAAACCGAGCATGCGCAATGCCGCATAGATCTTACCGGTGGTCAGCTCTCCGGGCTTCATGCCGAAAGCCTCGCCAAGGGCGACGCGCACGGCGGGAGCGATCTGAACCAGACAGGTCTTCGAACTATCGCGAAGCGCCGCCCAGACCTTGGCCGTCTCGTCATTTTCGTAAATTGCACCGACCGGGCAGTGCGCGGAGCACTGTCCGCACTTGATGCAGGGCGATTCGGCAAGCGTTACGCCAGCAGCGGGAGCCATGACCGTCTTTTCACCGCGGCCGATGAATTCCAAAGCCCAGACGTTCTGCATCTCCTGGCAGACCTCAGCGCAGCGACCGCACTTGATGCACTTGTCAGAATTCAGCACGATTGACGGAGTGGAGGTGTCAGGCTCGCGATGGTTGACCTCGCGCGGGAACGGAATCTCGCGAATGCCGAAATCAGCCGCCAAGCTCTGAAGCTCGCAGTTGCCGGAACGGGGGCACTGCAAACAATCGTTGGGGTGATTGGCAAGAATCAGTTCCAACACGGTGCGGCGAACCTGAACGATGTCGGGATCGTGGGTGAGAATCTTCATGCCAGGAGTCGCTTCCGTGCAGCAGGCGCGGAGCAATTTGGGCGAAGGAACGAATTTGCCGGGCTCGGTGCGGGAGGGCACCAACTGGCGGACAACACAAATACCGCAGCTTGCACCGGCCCGCAAATCGGGATGATAGCAAAGCGTGGGGATTTTAATATGCGCAGCTTTGGCCGCGGCGAGAATCGACGAGCCTTTGGGCACTTCCACACTCAGGCCGTTGATTTCAAGAGATATCATTTCGGTTGCTTCAGACATTGTTGATAAACCTTTCCCTTACTGGACCGAGATTGCACCGAACTTACAGGTTTGGACGCACTGTCCGCATTTGATGCATTTGGCGGTGTCAATCACATGCGGATTCTTGACCGTGCCGGTAATTGCATTGGCCGGGCACTTGCGTGCGCACATCGTGCAGCCCTTGCACTTGACAGGGTCGATAACGTAGGTAATCAGCTTCGAGCACTTGCCCGCCGGACACTTCTTGTCGCGGATGTGGGCCATGTACTCGTCCATGAAGTAACGCAGCGTGGACTTAACCGGATTTGAGGCAGTCTGCCCCAATCCACAAAGCGAAGCCTTGCACATCGCGTCGGAAATGGCCTCGAGCTGCTTGATATCGTCTTCCGTGCCGCGACCATCGGTAATCTTGTTGAGATAGTTGAGCAGCTTGCGACCGCCGATGCGGCAGGGAGCGCATTTACCGCAGCTTTCATCGACGGTGAAGTCGAGATAGAACTTGGCGATGTCAACTACGCAGTCAGTCTCGTCCATGACGATAAGACCGCCGGATCCCATAATCGAACCGATTTTGGCGAGGCTTTCGAAGTCGATCTTCGTATCGAGGAACTGCGGAGGAATGATACCGCCGGAAGGTCCGCCGGTCTGCGCCGCTTTGAACTGATGTCCGCCACGGATGCCGCCGCCGATATCAAAGATGATTTCGCGCAGGGTCGTCCCCATAGGAACTTCGATAAGACCGGAGTTGTTGACTTTACCGGTAAGAGCGAAGACCTTGGTTCCCTTGGTGGTCTCGGTTCCGATTTTGTTGAACCAATCGGCACCCTTGGTGATGATAACAGGAATATTGGCAAGCGTCTCGACATTGTTGATGACGGTCGGACGTCCCCAAAGACCCTTGACCGCCGGGAACGGAGGACGGGGCTTGGGCATTCCGCGATTGCCTTCGATCGACTGGAGCAATGCCGTCTCTTCGCCGCAGACAAATGCGCCGGCGCCGAAGCGGAGCTCGATATCAAAGGAGAAATCGCTGCCGAGAATATTGTCACCCAACAAGCCCAAATCGCGCGACTGCTGAATTGCGACCTCCAGACGATGGATGGCGAGCGGATATTCAGCGCGGATGTAGATGAAGCCCTTGGACGCGCCGATTGCGTAGCCGGCAATGGTCATCGCTTCCAGAATGGAGTGAGGGTCGCCTTCCAACGTGGAGCGGTCCATGTATGCTCCCGGGTCGCCCTCCTCGGCGTTGCAGACCATGTACTTCTGACCTTTGGGCTGAGCTGCGGCAAACTTCCACTTCATACCGGTGGGGAAGCCTGCGCCACCACGACCGCGCAAGCCGGATTTGAGGATTTCCTCAACCACCGCCTCGGGCGTCATTTCGAAGAGAACCTTCTCAAGTCCCTTGTAGCCGTCGCGGGCGATATAATCTTCAATCTTCTCGGGATCGATCACACCGCAATTGCGCAGCACGATGCGGTACTGCTTCTGGTAGAACGGGATATTCGCCTCGGCCATCAGGTTGGTTGCCTGATTCTTGTCGTAGCAGAGACGCTGAACGACACGACCTTTGACGATGTGCTCTGCGATGATTTCCTTGACATCTTCGGGCTTGACCTGCACATAGAATGTGCCCTGGGGCAGAATCTTTACAATCGGTCCCTGTTCGCAAAAACCCAGACATCCGGTGGCCACCACCTGAACGGTCGAATCGAGCCCCTGCTCTTTCAGCTGGGTCTTGAACTCGTTGACGATTTTGTCACCGCCGCCGGAGAAGCATGCCGTGCCGCCGCAAATGAGTACGTATGTTTGATAAGCCATTTTGACTCCTTGAATTATCAGGCGTTCTTGACAATGTCGATTGACGGACGATCGCAAATCTTAGAATCCAAGAGCGACTTGCCGACAATATGCTTCTCGACGATCTCCACTGCCGTGGCCGGATCGACGTTACCGTAGATCACCGCAGGCATATCGGGAGCGACGACCTCGACCGTCGGTTCGCTGTGGCAGAGACCCATGCATCCGGTCTGGCGAATAAGAACATTCGTCAATCCCTTTTCATTGAGCGCATCAACCAGAGCCGTGAAGGTATCCTTGGCGCCTGCGGCGATTCCGCAAGTTCCCATTCCGACAATAACCTGCACATCCTTGTTGGCGCCGTCGCGCATATCCATCGCTTTTTGTTTTTCTTCGCGCATCCGGCGAAGATCTTCAAGTGTCAACTTGGCCATTTTCAATTCTCCTTAAAAAATCAACCCAAAGCACGATACTTGGCGATGATGCCTTCGACGTCCTTAGCCTCCAGCTTTCCATGAACATCGCCGTTTACCACCGTAGCCGGCGCAAGACCGCAGCAACCGATGCAGCGCACTGCCTCAACCGAGAACAGTCCGTCCGCGGTGGTCGCATTGACGCCAACGCCCAACTGCTTTTCAAATTCTTTGATTACGTCATCGCCACCGCGAAGATAGCAGGCCGTGCCCAGACAGACCTGGATGTTGTACTTACCGGCCTTCTGCAGACGGAAAAAGTTGTAAAACGTAATCACTCCGTAAATCTTTGCAAGCGGAACATCAAGGATTTGACTGGTTTCTATTGCTATTTCGCGCGGAATGTACCCGAAGGTCTGTTGTACGCGATGAAGCACCATAATCAGATTACCCGGCTTTGCCTTCCATTCCTCAACGAAAGCACGCAGCTCGGGGGTCATCGTCTGTAGCTCTTTGCTCATGTTTTATCGTCCTTAACTGGTGAAAAATTACTCGCCTTTTGCCTCACGGCAACTATATTATCACATAAAAATATAAAGTTAGGCAAGGATAAGATTTTTATTTATCAATATTTTGACACTCATTCGCCCTTAAGGCTTTCTTCCTGCGATTCGAGAAATTCGCGAGCCAGCGAGAGGTTCAACACGCTATCCAATCCCCCAACCGCCTCAATGAGCTCGGAACGCTTTAAGGTATAGCTGTTTGCTCCTAATTCACGGGTCAATTCAAGTTCAAATGTTCCCGGATAGTTAAAGAGCGAGAGAATGGTTCCCGGCAAATCCCCCATTGGCGGCAGATCGATGTGATTGACTGGGAAAGAGTACGACAGCTCTGTCCCCCGCCCCTTCTCCGATTTCAGATCAACGCTTCCGCCGGTCGCTTCGCACATCTGTTTGAGAATGGGCAACCCCAAACCGACCTTGCGTTTATCATGTTTGCCTGCCTCGGTGTAAAAAGGATTGAATACTCGGGCGAGAGTGGCGGCATCCATCCCTTTGCCGTCATCGCGCACCAAAACGCTCAATATCTCGCTGTTCTGGCGGATTGCAAGCTGTATATTGGCTGCACCTGCCTCGATTGAATTCTGTACGGTATCGGCGATGATGTCGGTGATTGTCGCATGCATAGGAATCAGAACCTGGTCAAACGGTTGGAAATGCGCGTCGACTTCGACTGAAACGCCCTGCGTAACGCATCGATATTGAAAACCTCAATATCCGCCTCGCTCCAGACCCGGGCGACATCATCGAGGTTGTGCGCATCCGAACTGCGCGTGGCGGCAAAACCCTCGACTTTGGGAAGCCAAATCGTCTCATCGGCGGTGCGCGAAAGCTCAACGGCATCGAACGGAACTCCCTGCGGAATACCACCCAGCTGGGAGAACACGGAAAAGGCGGCGCGATCGACATGCGCGGCAAGTGCCAGTCCGCCCAGAGCATGAGTCTGTTCGACCACCTCGGAAATCGATTTGCGGCATGCCATCGCCAGAATGCGCCACTCCATTTCGACGATCTCCTCATCCCAGGTCACCACCGGCTGATCGCCGAAAACATCGGGATCGTTGACGCGTTTGGGCAAGGCTGCATATACCCACTCGGTCATCTCCATCGCCTGCCCGTCGGTATCAAACAGCGCCAGCACATGAACTTCTTCGGCGGTGCACACTTCAAGTCCGCGCAAACACGCCAACCCCGCGCGTCTTGCACATTCGGCGACCGCCCCCGCATTTTTCGCGCTCTGGTGGTCTGTAACGGCAATACCCCCCATTCCCGCCGCAATCGCGCGTTCGACGATTCCGCTTGGCGACATTTCCAAATCGGCGCAGGGAGAAAGACAAGAATGGATGTGCAAATCGAATTTCATCGTCATTCCACCGGAGGCAGGTCGCTGAGCGCCAATGCCACCGCATACTGCGAGAGGGGCGTGGTGACAATCGCCACTCCTTCGCGCGCGGCCCCTTCGGCCATATCCGGCGGAATCGGCCGGTCGTGGCAGATTACCAGAACGCGGCATCCCACCAGCGTGCAAACGGCGATCGTATTGAGATGATTTTGTATGGTTACGAGCACGCATCCCTCGCCAGCATGCCCCATCACGTCGGACAGCAGATCTCCGACATACACGCTTTCGGCGGACGCATTGACCGCATCAACTGCGATTTTGCCGTTTATCTTCGTACAGATTTCTTGGGCCGTCATTGTTTTTTCACCTCTTTCTCGTCGCTGCAGATTTTGAACGTGCAGGTGACATTGGTGAATTTTCCCACCTCGGAAACGATTTCGAACTTGTCGGAAACTCGCTTCGAATTTGACAGCCCCATTCCGGCACCGAAGCCGAGAGAGCGAATCCAGTCGTTTGCGGTGGAGGTCCCGTCGCAACACGCCCACTCGATATCGGGGATGCCCGGACCGCGGTCTTTGGCGACGATGGTGACCTCGTTGTCGGAGATGTAGAGCACCAGAACCCCGCCATGCGAGTGAATGCAGATGTTTATCTCGAGCTCATAAGCCGCTACCGCCACGCGCCGGGCAATGACCCGGTCGATTTTGCGTTCGCGCAGGATGCTCTTGATATCGTTTGCGGCATGACCCGCCCGCGACAGATCGTTGCGAACCACCGCCCATTCGCGCCGGAAATAATTTCCGTCGCCCGGCTTTGCCAGAGTTCCGCCTCCGGCCATTTTCCGTTCGAGCTTGCGGATTTCAACCGACAGCTCGTAAAGCAATGCGCGCATCACGTCGCGCTGGGAGAGGATGCCCACCAGTTTCCGGTTTGCGTCAAGCACCGGAAACCGTCCGTAGGTGTAGTTGTTGAAGTAGCGCAAAGCGAAGGCAATCGGCATACCGGCTTCAAGCACGACCAGATTGCTTGCCATGTGCTGTTCGCACAAGTCGTCCATCCAGCCGCCGTCGAGTCCTTTGATGATGTCGTTGACCGATACAATGCCGTACAAACGCCCGTCCTCGCAGACCGGCAATCCCGAGATGCCGTTGTCACGCATCAGATGCTGCGCTTCACGCAGCGTGGCGCTGCGGGAGATCGATATTATCTGCCGCTTCATCACGTCGCGAACCTTAAAACGCTGAAGCAGCTCCATGATGATGATGCTGGACTCTCCTCCGAGCGCCTTGGGATCAAGCGGCGTCTTGGCGAGAATCTCGTCGTCGTTGGTCTGCTGCGCGTTGATGATTACCGGTTCGTACTCACCCATAATCCATCCTCCCCGAATTGAAGATGCGCTTTAAGAGCGCGCTTCAACCTTAAAGGCTTCATGCAGTCGAACGCAGGACTCGTATTTTGGCAACGGGCTCGACACTAGCGGAATACCGAGATCGTTGGCGACATCAAGCATGGTCTGCGAAAGCGGCTTGGCGTTATGCACCACCACTCCCATCGCGCCGACGATGTGAGCGGTGCGGATTGCCTGGTCGCTGGCCAGCGAAGTAAGAAGGAGAATGTCGTCCGCGTCGTAGAGCAGAACATCGCTCATCAAATCATTGGCAACCACCGCACCGACCGCGCGCGGGCTGCTGCCGTCGCCCGCCATCAGTTTACCGTCGAGGATTTTAACCACATCTGCTATTGTCATTGTCTGTAACCTTTCAAATCTCTTCCACAAAACGGGAATATTATTTCACAACTTGCACATTTTTACCAACACGAAAAACGCTTGTCCACTTCGCAAGCCATCGTCTCCCGAAACGAGCGGTCGCGTCATGGACTACCTGACGATCAATATCATCCCTTCCATCCTGACCGGCGCGGAGCATTTGACAAACGAGGCGTCATTGACAGTTCGGTACTCAGCCTCGGCCCATGCCGAATTTACCGAGCCCTGACGGAGACGGATCTCATCGTAGCAACCGGAAAAGCTGTGCATCGTGCCCGTAGGAGTGCCGCCGATGGCAAAAGGAAGCCCATTGTCGTTGCTTGAGGCTGAGATAGTGCCGGTGGCGCTCTCAACCCCGTTGACATAAATGGTCACCTTCTCTTCGTCGTATGCGAAAAGCAGGTGGTGCCATGCCGTCTCGGCAAAGGTGAAATTCAGTGATGAAACACTGGACTCCGAAGCTCCCCTCGCGACGATTCCGCGGGTTTCCGTCGAACTGTACAGTGTTCTGCGCGACACTTCCCATCCGTTATAGTCCGATTCGCTTTTCTTCCGGCTGAACAGGCGTTCGGCAAACTCAACATATCCTTCATTTGGCTTGAACCAGCCGGAAACGGTAAACTTGCCCCCCAGATCGAGCTTGGGGGAGGCGGCAACCTCGAGACGGTTGGTCTGCGCCCCGTAGTAAGAAGTCGAGGTCTGGTTGAGCCGCGCTTTCCCGACGCATCCCGCCACGCCGATCATCAAGTCGTTGCGGTTGCCCGCAGGAATGGCGTGCAAACCATTGGCACTGGAATCCAACGCTGTTCCGGCCTCCTCATTCATGTGCCATACTCCCGCATATCCCGGCCAGCGCGAGAGATCAATCCCCGCCGGGTCGGCACCGTTGCCATAGTAGAAGCGAATTTTCGTCCCGGCCGCCAGCTCCGGAACCACCACCCAGACCAGGGAAGTGCCGTTCTCGTCCCAAGTGTCGATTTCGGAAACCAGAGGTTTTCCCCCGGCGTCGACGAAGAGATGGTCGGCGCCGTTTGCAAGTTTGAAGTCGCGGTAGGAAAATCCCTTATGGGTTTCGTCCAGCTTGATCAGCACCGGGAAGTTGGTCAGCACCTTGTCGCCCAGAAATTCGAGTGCCATATCCAGCTCCATGCGGTGCGAAAACGCCGAACGATCCACTGGAGCCAGATTGACGATCGTCATCGTCGCTATCGATTGCGGCTGGAAATACGCTCCGTCGCCGATTGTCAGCACAACGGTGGTGTCGGCATCGAGAGCGGAATTGACCGATGGCGTGATTTTCAGTCGCACCGAATCTTCCCCGTCTTCCATTTTAATGCGCCCCGATGCCGCGTTGACGTAGTCCGTACCCGCGACGGCAGTGCCCGAAAGCGACCAATTCACCCAAAAATCGCCGTTCGAATCGAGTCGCGAAATCACAAACGCACCGTCCCTGACTCCCTCCTCGAAGGCATCCGACTCCTTGGCGATTTTCAGAACGCCGTTGTAAAAACACTCTTCGGCAGCAACCGTTATCTCGCCACCCGCCCCGTTGTTGGCGACCGCCTCAATCGCGTAGGTGACGTCCTTTGTCAGTCCGGCGGGGATCGGAACGGCAAAGCTCCTCTCGCCTTCAGCCACATCGTTTTCAAGATTGACGGTCAAATTATGATCGGCCGATTTGAAACGAAGCAGCATCTGCGCCCGGCCCGAGACCGAAAATGAAATCACTTTTTCTCCGTTTCCGCCTAATTTAACAACCGGCTTTTCAATCGCAGGCAGCTCGCCGAACACCTTGCCGACATTGCCGTAGGTCAGGAAACCTTCATTGAGCGCGATGGCGTAATCGAGCGCAATGCGCGATGCGGAATACGCCCCCTGCCCCAGACGGATCTCGTCATAGCATCCGATGAACGACCGTTCGGTACCTGCCGAGTTGTTTCCTATCGACAGCGGTTTCCCGTTGTCGGTCGCCGCGGTGATGGTCCCCTGCGCCACCTGCTTTCCGTTCTGGTAGACGGTGACTTTGTTCGATTCGTAGACGAGCGCCAGATAATTCCACCCTTGTGACAAATCGCCGACAGGCGCTTTGACATCGTCGGCGCCGTCCCCGTATACATCAAGCGCCGATTCCCCCGACCAGCAGGTAAACTCCCATCCGTCGTCGCCGTGAGAATTCTTTCTCGACATCAAGCGGCTCCATCCGCTCAATGTAGTGGCGTGAAACCACCCGGTAACCGTAAACGTATCACCCAGTTTCTCGTAATCTGGAACGGAAAGATAATTGCGGCACGACAGGGAATCGTCAAGCTGATTAACGCGGGCCGAGCCAATTGCGCCATCGTCAAGCGCAACCATGTCCTGCGGACTGCTTCCCGACGGAGTGGCGTCAAGCGCGTTGCCGGTGGCGTCCGCTTCGATCTCGGCGCCACCGCCGTTCATGTGCCAGACGCCGGTATAATCCTGCCAGGTATCCGCCTCCGGCCTTGCCGTAATTTCACTGTTGCCGTAGTAAACATTGAGCCTGGAATCGGCCGACAGCTTTGTCACGCGCACCCAGACTAGCGAAGTCCCGCCGGGATTCCAAACGTCGATATCATGGGGGAGCACGACATCGTTCTCGTCCGCAATCACCAGGTCGCCACCGTCCTGCTGCTTGAAATCGCCGTAGCTGAAACCGGAAATATTCTCACCGAGCCTGAGCAGCACAGGAACATTGCGGAACACCTCTCCATCCTCCAGCGCATTCTTGGCGACGCCTATTTGAAAAAAGTGTGAGAAAGCGCTGTGGGAGACTTTTTCAAAGGTCCGGTTCTTTGCGCTACCGTACTGCATAAATGCCGGGTTTTGAACCGTGGCGTAATCGGCGGCCACGCGGAGGGCATCAAGCGTGCCGTCGCAAAGACGAACCTCGTCATAGATGCCGGGAAATGTATATTCGTTGTTGGCGGCGTTTCCACCGATGGCGAGCGGGCTTGCATTGTCCTGAACCTCGGTTATGGCAAGAGAACTGACCAATCGGCCGTTGGAGTAGCAGTGCACCCGGGCTCCGTCGTAGGCAAAAACCAGATACACCCATTTCCCGACGATGGGATCGGTATCAATGGAGCCGTAGGACGAGTCCCATCCGAAAACATTAACCCGTCCGTCCTGGTTGGAAATCTCCTGTTCCCACCCGTTGTTCACGCCGCGCCGCGAAAAGAGTCGAGGCCAGCCGTTGATTTCGAACGCATTGAACCATCCCGAGATGGTAAAGGTACCTCCCAGATTAAACCGGTCATAATCGGCAACCACCAGGCGGTTGCGGTAACTGGTGGTCGCAAGCAGCTGATTGATGCGTCCGCAGCCGACGACACCAGCGCCGGCTTTCATTTCCGAAAGTTTTTCGGCAACGGTTCCATCGGGATTCGCGTCCAGCCCGTTGCCGGTGGCGTCCTTGGCGATGCCCTCTGCTTCGCCCATGTGCCAAACGCCGACATATCCCGACCATACGCCCGTCGCACCTGAGGCGGTGTGCTGGGCATTGCCGTAAAGCAGATGAAGAACGGTATTGCCGTCAAAAGAAGGAACCTTGACCCAGACTAGGGACTCGCCATCGGGATTCCAGGTGTCGATTTCATGGGGCAGCGCCCGTCCCCCGTCATCAACAATCAGCAGATCGCCGCCATTGGGCAAAGCAAAATCGGAATAGGAAAAACCGGAAATCTGTTCCGACAGGCGGAGCAGCACCGGAAAATCCTCCAATTGCTCCGCAGCTCCAATCACTCCCGCCGAAGGCTTTACATCGAGTTGTCGCGAGTATTTCGTGTAGTCCAGCTGGGCACACGTCGAAAATGCCAGCATAATTGCGGATACAAACGTACCAAACGATTTCATAATCACTCTCCAGTCCTTACGATCTCCAGTTTGTCAAACACAACAGCATCAAGTGCGGGATGTTTTTCTGCACCGTCTCCGCATCCAGGGAAATTTCCGGGCGCGAACCAGAAATACGCTCCGCTTGCGGGTATCGGCCATTGCGATGCGATTTCATAGACGCCCCACCCATCTTTGCACTCCCCGATCCGGACCGTTAGTCCGGTATTGCGGTGAACATTCTCATCGTAAACACCTGCGGTAAACGCCTGCAGGTCAGGGTATTGCAAAGCGGCGGAATTTTTCTCGACTTTAACCCGAAATCGAAAGAGATAGTTGGTGGTACTGTCAAATCCGATATCTTCAAATCCCTTTACCACGCACCAGGCGCAATGGGTATTGGCGATCCGATACGCTTTGCCCCCTTCTGCCTCCGGCTCGGAGATTATTGTGCCGAAACCTTGAGCCGAATCCCCCAGCTTCAACTTGTCCACACCGAAGCAGGCGGATTTGACGCTGTTCCCGGCAACCCCCGACCGCAAAAAACGCTCCCACCTTGCAAGCGTTGCTTCATGCGATTCATACTCTGAAAATGAAATCGGCCGATGAGCCTCCTTCATCCGTTGGCGTATCCACTCTATCTCCCCGGCCATTTCTTCCCGTTCGGCGTTTGATACCGGCATCTCGCAAAGCCAGACCGATTTTTCAAGACGCTTGAGTTTTCGCATCAGACGGGTATAGACGATTGAAAGCCGCCCCATTCTTACATTGTAAGCGCGCCCCGCGTCATCGGCGACGACCGTCTCCGCATCGCGCCAGATGCGATCTGCCTTTTCGAGAAAACTGTCGGTCAACCAGTGGGTATCGACATGTTCTGCGATGCGCAGTGAAGGTTTGGGCAACGCTTCCAACCCGTCGAGATAACGGCGGATCAGCGGGGCGGCCTTGCCGTAGTAGCCGTGCATGAAACGATTGAGCAGCATCTCCAGCGGCAAATCAGGATTCCAAACCCACTTGGCGCTGAGCCACGCCTTAAGTTCGGCGAAGCTTGCATGGGAGCCGATATATGCGCCTTCTGCGAACATCGCCCGCACCTTGCTGTCGCGGAAAAACCTGAAATTTTCCTGCAGCACTTTTACATTGGGAAACGGAAGCAGAAAATGTCTGAAATTCGTATTGTAATCCCAGATGTAAAGCCGTCCGTTCAAGCGGTTCCACTCTGCCAGATCGCGGCAGAACTCGTGATTTCCACCGGAGCCGGATGCATTCAAAGGACGAGAAAATTCGCAGCCGCTCGTACAGAGTACCACCATCACATTGGAGAGCGGGCGGGTCTTGGCGGGAGGTTTTCGCGAATATTGGTAGGCAAGCGTCGAAATTACGGCACCGGGGTGCGTCTTGGCGATTTCCGCCGCCACGGAATTGACGAACCGGATCAGCGTACCGGCATGGGACTGCTCTTCTGCGTCTATCCGGGCGCAATTATCGCAGCGGCAGTAGTTCTCGTTGTCTTCCTGCGAGACTCCGAAATATTTGGCATGGGGATCGGAATCGATCCGAGCGCGGACGCGCTCGATTACGATGCGGAGCACATCGGGATTGCTCAAACAGAGCTGATACCGGCGATTCAGGCGTTTGCCTCCGCACCAGCTGTAGTATTCAGGGTGGGAGGAGTAAAATTCCTCCGCAGGCATGAGGACGTGAAAGGTGTGGGCATTGCCCAGCCCTCCTCCGAAGCGGAATGCGGAGCGTCCACCGTGGCGCGGTTCAAATCGCATCGAACCGCCGTCGAGACGATTTCGAGCGGCATAATCTCCGTCGAAAGCGTCGAACCAAAACACTTCGCGCATTTCGAAGGCGGGAGTATGTTTCTCGTCAAGGCCGATTGGAACCGAAAACGATTGCAGTGACGGAACGAAGGAATACCAGCTCGAAAACCACCCAACTCCGCCAAACCGTTCCAGCAGATCATACACCCCGAAAAGCACACCGCGTTTCCCGCCGGTGATAGCGATACCGTCGCATGATGTCTGCACGCGGTACTCGCTTTCACCGAATCCCTGCATGATTTCGAGACGGATTCGCCCTTTCGTTCCGCATTTTTTCTCTGAAACGACCGGTAGTTTTACGCCGGTAAGCTTATGGACATACGATACGAATTCTTCCGCGGCGAAGCATTCGACGGGAGAGGCGTCAGGCGGAATCGAGACCGAGAAAACAGTATGGCCGGATCCTTCACGTAAAGCGATTGGAAGGTTGCCATCCTCATGCTTTTCTTCGGCCGCAACAGCGGCAAATGCTACAGCGAGCAATGCGAAAAACGAGAGTATTTTTAGTTTTACCTCCATGATCTGGTCAATTTTACCACTTTGAAATCTCCACTGTCAATCCAAGCGGCTTAATTTGTCTTCCCAATTGATGATTGAAATCACTTGACCGTCGTCTCAAGCTCCATTCCGACAAAATCGTTCATTCCCTCAAGTCTTTCACCTGAGGCGAAGACCACCGGCTCGCTAAGCAGCTTAATCTTGATTTTCTGATCTTTTTGCACATTGGCAAAAACCTGACTGAACTGAGAATTGTTATATTGCCTGCCCAGATATTCAAATTGAAATTTATCCAGTATATGGGTTTTACGTTTCCTTTTTTTGAATTTGCAGAATCCCACTGGCGACATTTCTGCCATCGTGAACTTCTCTTCAGGCTCAGCGGACATAAACGGCTCGAAAATCAATGCGCTGATAATCGGGATTCCAAGGGCGAATGGGGTTGCGAATACGCTTGCAAATGAATAGGAAATAAAATTATTTTCAGGCTTTTCTCTTACCGTCTCCTTCGCAAAGCCGGGAATCAGGCCCACGGCAAGTTTCACCTCGTCTCCTTCGAACGGGATACCGTCGATACATCGTTCGGTATGCGCTGTAATCGTGGCCGAAGCGGAAGAATGGTAACCATAATAAAGCTGCTTGCTGCTGTTGCATTCAAATGCCAATGATTGAACCATAAATGAATCTCTGCCTTTGGGGGCTGATTCCAAAGTAAAAACGAGACACCCGGACTGCGACAAGCCGAGCAGGACGGCAAACACAAAAAATTTTAAAATTGCTTTACGTTTCATTGGCATGACTCCTAATCGAACCGGACTTCATATATCCGCTTTTTCCCGGTCTTAAACGATACCGGTATCCGCTTGCGCTTATGGTTGTAACTTGCGTTCAGAATTGTTGCAGACATTCCCGAATGGCTGCTCAGAACGATGTCCTTCCCTCCGTACCTGTTATACGATTCGGAGATCTGGCAAGAACTTATTTCTCCGACAATCTGGACATTGATGTATTCTTTCTTCGCCCCGCGAACGGTAAAGGGACGGATGACCACAATCGGCGAACCGTTTTGGATCGGCATATCGTATTCGAAAGTGTTGCTGTCAAGAGAGGCGGGAGGGTCATCATTGCGATAAACATCGGCCTTATTCAGGTCTGCCGCCGGTTTGGCGAAGGCAGGCGGTTGCGGCGATCGTTTAGGTTCGGCAGGAGTTGCCATAATCGTCTCTTTGGCGATATTCAATGGCTGAACCGATTTAAGCCGCTGCGACAATGCTTCGTGTTTGGGAGCAAGCGCAACGCGAAAGCCGATAGAATTGAGCCGAATGCGCGGATTGTCGCGAATGCGTTGCGCTGATCTCACTTTTACCGCAAAAGAATTCCAACCGCCTCCCCGTATAGCTTTAAATCCGTCGCTTACAATACCAACCGGGTCTTGTGAAACACCAGTGGTGTTATATGGGGCACAATCATCAATACACCATTCCATGACATTACCCAGCATGTCGTACAGCCCCCAGCTATTGGGCTGTTTCTCCATTACATTGCGGACAAAAGCCCGACCTCCGACATATTGTTTTTCAGGCCATGAAGCGGTATCGTATCCCCTCCCGTTCCCGAATCCGTGGCTTGAATTGCCGCTGTACCAGGCGATAGCATCGAGAGCGGGCGCATTGCACTCTCCGACAATAATGATGTTCTCGCCATTTGGCAGTGCCGTTGTTGTGCCGGCGCGGCAAGCATATTCCCATTCCGCTTCGGTGGGGAGGCGGTATTCATACCCGTCTGGCAATCTTCCGGCTCTGCGTTCCTGTTCATTCAAACGATTGCAAAAATCGATCGCTTCATACCAGTTCACATAATAAATCGGATTTGAATCTTTAATATCCCCGCATATTGAACTGGGGTCAGCATCCCTCGAAAGATTGTTGTAATCGGCAAAGGTCATGAGTTTTCCGTTGAAATGATAAAGCGTATCGTCGTGCAATGCTCTTCTTGCCATGTCGATTACGGTTACACCGTTCATAATCTGTCGCCATTGATCCTGCGTAACTTCAGATTGTGCAATCCAAAACCCTTTAGCAAGCGTTACATGATGTTGCACTTCATCATTGTCCCGCCCCGGTTCGTTTTCGGGACTTCCCATCACAAACGAACCTGGTGGGCACCACTTCATCGCCATATTGAGAAAAAACGGATTGCGAATTATAAATCCATCACCTTCTTTCGGCCATTTTGCCCGTCGACTGCGTTCCGCTTCGTTCAGTTCCAGCTGCATCTGCTTGGCCGCCGCAACCTTGCCGACACCATCTGAAAAAGATTTTTGCGCCGAATGAAACAGCTCACTTGCCTCGGCAAATTTCATTGTTGAAAATTTTGAATCGGCCTCATCCTTCAATCTCAGTGCCGATTGCCAAATTGACGGCAGATATTTGTCCACCTCCGAACGTTTGGCTTTATCCATTATTTTTTTTGCCGCATCGCGACTTTCAACCGCGTTTTTACGATCGTGGTTTAGATTCTGAAGTGCCTTGCATCCTTCCACGAAATTTGTGAAAAATTGCGCTGCCAATGCGGAAAAACCTTCTTTTGCGTATGATTCGCCTTTACTTAGCACTTGCCTTAATTCATTTTTGTTTTTTGCAAAACCGTCCTTATCGTCAATGTACCCTATCAACCGCTGCTGCGTTTCACACTCCTTGACGATATCGCTGATTATCTTATTGTCATTAGTTTGCCGTTTGCGTTTAATCGCCACTTGGGTGCCGGCATCGAATTGACCGGCGGCAGAAACGAAAGCTTCGCCAGCCAGCGAGAAATCCCGTCGCGCCAGTGCTTTTTCCGCTTTTTCAAATTCACGCATCGCCTTTTGCCACAAATCCGCGGCAAAGGATGGCATCTCGGACGCTTTGGCGTTTTCTTGGCTTCTGCTGGCCACAAGTCGTTTTTGCAAAACAAGTTTACGCTGATTGTCGGCTTGTAATATTCGTGCGGCAAGTTTATCCGCATTCTCGTACTGGCGGAGACATTCGTTCCAACGTCTTTTTCGGTAAAGACGGTTGGCCTCGTCTACCGCACTTTGAAATTCCTCTTTCTCCGGACCGAACCCGTGGTCACTTGAAACCGCCATCACAGTTTCCGCATTTTTTGAAAGGAGGAATAACTTATGCATTGCGATTGATTTCTCGCTTGGCGAGATGACGGCCTTCCAAAAAACCATCGCCACGACAATAAGCAGAAAACCAATCGTAAATGTAATTTTCATTCCCCTGGAATTCTTTTTAGGGCTTCGACCGCTAACGTCGGACTCGTCATTATGTTTGGATTTATCGCTTTGTGAAATTTTATTGGTATCGATTTTAATTCTGCGCACAGCCGGTTTGCTCGCTGCATGCATCTGCGAAACTCCGCCTTGCGATGAAGAAAGCGAAGGTATTTGCTTCCGCGATATTGCCTCTTTGCCGTCCGCTGCTGAATTGACTTTCCCCTCTAACACCTCGACGCAGCTTTTCGGCCGATCCTCCGGCTTTTTCGCAAGACCCGCCATCACGGATGAGGTGATGGTTGGGTGGCTCGCGAGGCCGCTCGCCCTCCCGTTGGTCAGCGGCTCCGGCTCCTTGTTCATGATCTGGTACTCGATGTTGCCACGTGAAAACGGCGGTTCACCCTTAAGACATTCGTACACCATCGCGGCGAATGAATAGATATCCTGCTCTTTCTTTGGCATATCGCCGTTAAGTTGCTCAGGCGACATATACATCAAGGTTCCCGATGACATCTTACCCGTTACGCGCGTCATCGTCTCCTGTATCTCGCGGGCAATGCCGAAATCCATGATAAACGGGCGCCCGTCCTTGCGGATCATCACGTTCGCGGGCTTCACGTCGCGATGAACAACGCCTTCTGTATGCGCATAATCAAGCGCTTCGGCGATGGGCTTAAGTAAACGAACGACGTCGGCTTCATGAGATATAGGCTCGCGCGGACGCTCGCCCTCCCATGCGCTGGGACGCTCGCAGGCCTCGAGCGACTTCGCCTCGCGATGCGATAACTCGGGAGTGCGAGCGTCCTCGCGAGCCGCACCATCCGACATCCGATTAACCAACCAATCATCAAGCGTCTCCCCGTCGATATAATCCATCACCAAAAAGGGATTGCCATTATTCTCCTCAAAGGCTCGCAAGGTAACAATATTTGGATGGGTGAGCCTCATCGAAACTAGGGCTTCGTCTTTAAGCTGTTTATATGCGCGTTTATTTGAAACGAGAATGCTCGGAAGCATCTTTATTGCGAAGAGCTTATTATCAAGCTGCATATCTTCAGCGAGCCACACGGAACCCATCCCGCCTTGGCCAAGTTGGCGGATTATACGATAGCGGCTCGCGAGGACGCTCGCCCTCCCATCCATCGTCACATCGTTATTGATTGTGTTCTCGTTCATTTTTCAAATGTTATTAAATTATCTGACCCTCACCGCCTCCACTCAATATCAGGCGATATAGAGTTTACTACAAGTGATTTAAGATAGTTTGCAACAGGAACAACCAGCGTGTTTCCATAAAGATATTGCGTCTCACCGCGATACAATAGCACCGTACGCGCTTCAGGATAATCTGCCGCGAACGTCTTTAGTCCCGAGAAATCCTTCGCATCCAACCGCGCGGCGTTCTTCACCTCTATCGCGACAAAGTCATGCTCATCATAAATAACAAAGTCAACCTCTTTACCATCAGAAGTGCGCCAACAATAGAGACTTCCCGCACGTTCGGAATAATCCAAATAAGCCTTAAGATGCTGATAAACCAAACCTTCCAAGGCCGCCCCGTCAATCTCAGATGGACGATCCAACGGTCCTTTCGGACGCAAAGCCCTATAAACGTCTGTATCAAAGAAGTAAAACTTTGCTGTAGCAGCCATCGCTCGCTTGGCTCTCTTCGCAAAAACCGGAAGTGTAGAGGCTATCATCAAATCAAAAAGAATCTTCAGATATCCATCAACCGTTGTCCTTCCTATTCCGCAATCGCGGGCAATTGCGCTAGAAACCAATTGAGACCCATGCGAAAAAGAGGCTGATTCGAAACCGTGCGAATGGCGCAAGCGTCCTTACCAAGCCTTCTTGCTGAATTTCTTCACGAAGATAGAGATCGATATATGAATCGAGTGTATTCTTTTTCTGACGCGAACCGTACACTACCGGCAACATACCATACGCAAGAGCCTCATCAAGTGAAAATCCATCCCCCAATTCGCTTGCAATAAAAGGATGCATCGTTTTACGAAATGCCCGACCCGCAAGTAAATCTGCACCGGTCTTTTTTATCTTTCTTGCACTTGAACCCGTCAATACGAACTGCACCCCCAAATGCTCTTCAATTAACGAATGAACAACACTCAAGAGTTCAGGGATTTTCTGCACCTCATCAATGACAAAACAATGCGATTTCGCATTCCCTTTAACAATACCAGACAAAGATTCAGGGCGCGCTTGAAGAGTACGATACACATCAGGTTTTAAAAGATCGACAATAATCGCCTTAGGATACATTTCCTTAAGCCATGTCGACTTACCTGTACCGCGCGGCCCAAGCAAGAAAAAACTTTCAGCGGATGTCGATAAATTGCGTTTCACAGCTTGCATAGTGCAAATAATAACAAAATTCCGCCATAAAAGTCAATATCAAACTCCATAAATCCGCCATTACAAATGGCAAATTTCGCCTAAATCTGCCATCTCAAATAGCAACATCTATACATGGAGGAGCCCGGTCGAAGACCGCTAAAGCGTAGCGAAGTCGCTAGAGGCCTGCGAGCGTCCGCATGCACCTCAAAGGGAGGGCGAGCGTCCCCGCGAGCCGATTTCTGAAGTCGGAGGCCAAGCGGTCTTAGGAAGACAAACTGGTAAGACAACTCCTTGCCCCACAGAACGACATGGCTCCGATCCGACTTCGGGTCGAAGACCGCTAAAGCGTAGCGAAGTCGCTAGAGGCCTGCGAGCGCCCGCATGCACCTCAAAGGGAGGGCGAGCGTCCCCGCGAGCCGATTTCTG
>JAZQGX010000273.1:0-8378 GCA_045540275.1 Kiritimatiellia bacterium
CCGTCGGCCAAAAAAGAATTATTCGCGATTCTTGTTCTTGGCTTCATTGGCACGCATCTTGCGTCCCATCACCTCCTGGTTGTCAAGCGCCTTGACCGCAGCTTCGGCCTCTTCGCGATTGGGCATCTCCACAAACCCGAAACCCTTGGATTTGCCGAAGCGGTTGGTGATGATGCGTGCCATTTCGACCTTGCCGAATTTGGCGAACGCCTTGCGGAGCTGATCTTCCGTCATGTCGTAGCTGAGATTGCCGACATAGATTTCAACACATCCGCTTGATGCGTGAGCATAATTGGAGATGCGTTTCTTTTCCTTTTTCGCACCTTTGCCCGAGCAGGCGACTTTGGCAAAAACAAAACCGACCACCAGACCGATGAGCAATGCAACACCCACCGTAATCCAGAAATTCATGCTAGATTCATTTGCCCATTTCATAACCGGGCAAAGATCACTACACTGGGTCTGTGCCATTACGATAAACGATTTCATTTGGAATCTCCTTGTTTAAAGACCGCATCTGCCTTTCGGGCGGTCTCATTTTTTGGAACAAACGGAACCGGCAGCTCCGCGGGGAATCCGTTCAGCGCGTTTCGAGAAATCCTTCCAATTTGCGCAAACGGGTGGGATGACGCAACTTGCGCAACGCTTTCGCTTCAATCTGGCGGATGCGCTCGCGCGTCACGTTAAACTGCTTGCCAACCTCTTCCAACGTGCGCGAATAACCGTCGGTCAGTCCGAAGCGGTAATCCAACACCTGCCGTTCGCGGTCGGTAAGCGTGACCAACACCTCCTGCAGTCGATCCCTCAGCATGCTGTATGCCGTCATTTCCGAGGGATTTTCCGCGGATTTGTCTTCGATAAAATCACCGAAATGAGCGTCATCCCCGTCGCCGACCGGGCTTTGCAGCGAAATCGGCTGCTGGGCCATGCGGTAAACCGCTCTTACCCGGTCAACGGGAATTTCCATCTCTTCGGCCGCCTCTTCCGGCGTAGGTTCACGACCGAGCTCCTGCACCAACTTTTTCTGCACTCGCAAAAGCTTGTTGATAGTCTCAATCATGTGCACCGGAATGCGAATGGTCCGGGCCTGATCGGCGATGGCGCGGGTAGCGGCCTGCCGAATCCACCATGTTGCATAGGTGCTGAATTTGTAGCCGCGGCGGTATTCAAATTTCTCCACCGCTTTCATTAAACCTGTGTTTCCTTCCTGAATCAAATCCAGGAACGACAGCCCTCGGTTCATGTATTTTTTCACGATGCTGATAACCAGACGAAGGTTGGCCTCAACCATTTCGGTACGGGCTTTCTGCCCCGAATGCAGCACCTCGCGCAATCTCTTGAATTTTTCAAGGAATTCCGCCGGTTCCATACCGAACTCCGCCTCAAGCTCGCTGAGCCGCAGGCAGACCTCGTGAAGCTCCTGATCGCGTTTTTTGGAAGACCGCTGCTTGTTGAGCGCGTTCCGCTCCTTCAAACGCTGACAGTAGGGTTTGTAGTATTTTTCATCCGCTTTTGTGCACAAGCTTTCAAGCATTTTCTGCTTGAAATTCAATGAAATAAAGACATCGAGCAGTTCGGCGCGGACTTTGTCGAGATTTTTCTGGGCGCGTTTGCGCTTGGAGGCGTCGGTGCAATTGCGCAATGCCGCGTATGCGTTGTGCAGACGATCCTGCGTCTTCTCGAGATTCTTGCGAATCTTGCTGATTCCCTCCATGTATACGTCGCGGCTGTCGGCAAAACGATCCGTCACCACACGGTCGAAGCGCTCCTGCCCAGTTTCGAGTTGATCCAGCAACTCCAGATAAAGCCCGGGGGTGAAAGCAAATTGGTTGAACATTTCGCGCTCTTCCGCCTCCGCCTTTTCAATGCGCTTGCAGATTGAGACTTCCTGTTCTCGGGACAACAGCGGAACCTGTCCCATCTGATGCAAATACATTCGAATCGGATCGTCGAAGAAATCCATGTGCGTGGGACGGGACATCTCCTCGATCTGCTCGGCATGCTCCTTCTTGAAGTTCTCTACTTCATTTTCGTCAATCACGGCGATATTGAGCAAATGCAGAATCTGCATGTAAATTTCGATATCGGTGCTTCCGATCAGCGATGACGGAATCATTTTGTTGAGCTGATCAATGGTGAGGTAGCCGCCTTGCGCCTGCGCATGGTTCTGCAGCTCGACGATCAACTCATTGCGCTCCTGATTGCGCGCCTGTTCATCGGCTCTGACGATCGACATGCCCACACCCAATCCGCGGGCGAGCGTTCCCTCTTCGGCATCTTCGTCAACGTTGAAGACAACGCCTTCGTCACCGGCGTCCATCTCGGTATTCGAATCGCCGAAATGCTGCGCGACCAGTTCGTGGGCGTCCATGCCGATGGCGTCATCAGGTCCGACCTGGTCGTCATCGGAAAATTCGCCTCCCTCTGACTCCTTGTGCAAATCGCGCACCAGTTTGTCGGCGTCCCAATCTTCAGTAAGCTCAACCTCATCGTCCTCGGCATCGGGAGGGATGTTGGGCATCTCGCCATCTATCATTACGGCATCGTCGCTGACATCAATCGGGAACATATCGTCGCGCAGATCATCGCGTTCTGGCTCTTCCGGGGTGAGAATATCTTTTTTGCGCAACTTCGTCTCTGACGGGAGCGCCGCCGGCTGTTCAATTTTCAATTCAGAAGTCTCTCTTCCCTGTTTTTTTGTTTTAATTGTTTTTTTTGCGCCTTCATTATTCTTTTTCGCAGCATCCCTAGCAGACAAAACCGACCCGGCCGCTGCGTTTTTCTTATCCTTCTTAATAGAGGCCATAAAAAATACTCCGATAATACATGGAAAAAGACTGATTTGCAATCATATCATCATTTATTCGATTTGTCAAGTATCTTGAGGGAGATTCCCCCCGCGCCTATTAGCGGACAGAGGATAAGTTTACCTTTTGCACTGCACTTAAAGTTTCAAACCACGAAATACACGGTAAACTCGGAAATGGGGAAGGTGAAACTCCGATTTGTCCTTTTCTTCGCTAACACTACGCATGCTGACTTGACTCAGGTTAAGAATGTTCCGCCTAAACTAACTCTGGGGGGGGGGGGGCGAGCATCCCCGCAAGACGCTCATCAGCGCTCCTCGATCTTCGCCTTGAAGAAGGTGTTGACAGCAGAACCGTCAACCTTCGGGAACGCCGCGGTCGCCGTGTCGCCATCCGAGAAATCGTTATCCGAAACCGTCGCGGAAGAGATAGGCTGGAGCGCGGGGTTCTTAAACGCATCAAGCGTCGCCGCACCGTAGAACTTAAGCGTGCCGTTGATCGATTGCGCAATATGGCCGTTTCGCGTGAGCTTAACGCCAACCGTCACCGTTTCCGCTCCGACATCGACTCCGGTAATCTCAAAGGCGTAAGAACGGTCAGCTTCGGTGATGTCGAGATTGAGCAGATATGCGTCCGCGAACTCCCGCGCCGAAAGCCCTGCCGCCGCACTTCCGACAGCCGTCTTGCCGCCTACACAGCTGTTGAGCCACTTGGCCTTCGCCGCGTCGAGCACCACCGAGGCGTTCTCCTTCAAAACCACCGTCTCCGCCGCCGAAAAGCCTGTGACCGCCACATCTTCGCCGAGGAGCGAGGTGAAAACACCATCGCCCATGAAACGGACCTTCGAAATGGAAGTGGCGGTTGTCGCCAGCGGGAAGTTTTGGACAGGACTTTCAGGATTGACAGGATTTTTCTCCTTCAATCTTGCAAATCCCGTTAATCCCGTCTTAACATCTACACTATACGTTTTTGAAGTGTAGTCGAAGATGATGCGGAACGTATAATCGACACCCGTCGCCGGCGTCACGCCGTCGGCTGCGACATCCACCCAGCCGTTCCCCGTTCCCTGTTCTCCGTTCCCCGCCTGCCCGCCGTAGCCTTGGCGAAGGCGGGTCCACACCTGGAAACATCCGTTCACGCCAAGCCATATCGCTCCTTGCTCGCCATCCTTAAGCACACTTTCCTCGATCGGAACCGCATCGAAAGCGACAGTCGTCGTCAGCGTCACGCGCTCGCCGTCCGACGGGGTGCTGGGCGTGAACATGTTCTCACCGCTCAACTCGGCCTTCATTGCCTGCCTGTCGTATACGATCGGCTTAGACCATGTTCCAGTGAGACCGGAAGTAATCGCGCGCTCATCAACCCACGACCGTTCGGATGCCGACGGCTTGCGGTACAGCTCGGCGATCACCGGGTTATGGTCGGAGGTGACGATATCCTCGACGACAAAAGCGTTGGCGACATAGAAATCATCCTTGTGCCCTTGGTCCACGGAAATATAGTCAATTACGGAACCGCCGGACGCTTTTTGTCCATGATAAGTCCGCACACCGTTCGTTGGCGAGATGACGTCAAGGAACTCATTGAACCGCGCCATATTTTCCCACTCCGGCCGCGTATTCCAGTCTCCGCAGAGAAACACAGGCTTCGTGTACTTGACGAATGTGTCGCGGATCGTCGCGATCGCCACGGCGTTCGACGCCTGCACCTCGGCACTCGGCCCTTCCCGCGTTGTATCCAGATGGGTCACCGCAACGCAGAAATCCTTGAATTCCGTGATCACGCAGTAGCGGTCGCCCCAGCCGACGGGCGACGGAGCCATCTTGAGAAAAACCGTTTCCGACGAGATTGGCCTTTCCTTGGAGAGAATCAGATTACCGTTTGAACGGCTGTCGTTGCCGCCGAACGTCTTGTGCATGCCGGTCAGTTTTGCGAGCAAGGTCGCCTCCGGGTGGGATTCGCTGTCGCGCACCTCGTTGACGCAGCAGAAATCGGGGTTTTCGGCGATGATACGCGCCGCAGTGCGCTCGGGAACGATCGTGCTCACCTCGTCGTAGCAGTAGCGGATATTGTACGTCATGAGACGAAAGCCGCCGTTTGGAACCGCCGCTCTCTGCGCCGGCGGCTCGGGCCCGGCAGGCGCGGTAAACCGCACCCCTTCCAAATCGGCGGTAATCACCGCGTCAGGTCCCGCCGCCGCGCTCGCCGCAAGCTGCTCATCCGTCAAAACGCCGCTCCACAGTCGCACTTCGTCGTAGGCGGCCAGAGCATCCCTGTCGGCGGTATACTGCGAATGTCCGAGATAGAGGACTGGATCGACGAAGCCGTGTATGCCGGCCGGCATCGTCAGCGTGCCGGATTTCTGGAGCTCACCCGTCTCCGAGTCTCGCCGCTGCCACCGGACAACAGTCGCCTCGCCGCTCCTTTGGAATGTGACAGCGATGTGGTAATCCGTTCCAAGCTCGTATGGAGCCATCGTATTCGCAACGCTTGTCTCGGCGCCGCCGTTCTTCGCGCCGACGCTGTCGCTGCCGAAAGTCGTGCCGTATGTCCATGGCATCTGGAAGTAGTGCATGGTGTCCGCACCGTAGTCAAAAATGCGTGACCAGCTCTTAACTCCGTCGTGCCGCGCCCATATCTCAATCGTCGCCGCCGTCGTGTCGAGCATGTTCGTTCCGAGATCGACATAGCCCGTGCCATGCGAACACGCTCCATAGCCCATGTGAACCCTGCCGCCGTAAAGCGACACGTACGTGCCGCACTTCACCGCATCCGCCCCGCCAGCCGAGTCGGAGTAGTCGCCGTTGAAGCTCCAACGGTGCGTCAGCTCCGTGCCGAACGCAGAAATCGCCATGAATGCCACCGCGCACGCGGCAACTCTCATTGTCATATTTCGTTTCATTGTTTAATACCTCGCTTCATTGTTTCAAAGACACCAGCGTTAAACTCTGACCCTTCATTCTC
The DNA here is from genome assembly GCA_045540275.1 of Kiritimatiellia bacterium. Classification (GTDB taxonomy): domain Bacteria; phylum Verrucomicrobiota; class Kiritimatiellia; order RFP12; family UBA1067; genus RGIG8368. The sequence goes on from JAZQGX010000273.1 coordinate 5,772, forward strand.
GCCCTGCGGCGAGCGGAAGTTGTTGCGCAAATCGGCAACGGGAGCGCAGAGCTCCACGACCACTGGCGAATGGTCAGACGTCATGCGATCCGGCACCTCCCATGCGCCGCTGACGCTGAATTCCCCCGCATGGGCCTTGTCAACGGCGATGTAGTCGATGACGCACTCCTTGCGGTTCATCGTCCATTTGTGGAACGTGTGTATGTCATGCTCCGGTGAAATCACCGTGACGAACTCCTTCAACCCTTTCAGCACCCGCGTATTCGGCCAGTTGTTCCAGTCTCCGGCGATGAAGACGGGTTTCTTGTACCTCGCAAGCGCCTTGCGCACGACCGGCACGGATTCAAGCCGCTTGCCCTCGTCAAGGTCAAGGTGCATCGACGCCACCGCAAAATCCCCGAACTTGCAGACAATGAGCGTCCGCTTGTACTTCGATGACGGCAGCTCGAACGCCTCAACCTTCAACGGCTTTGTGTGAGAGAACACCGCGTTGCCGATGTCTTTTCCGATATGCGTGTACGCACCATGCATTCCCAGAAGTTCCGCCAGCTGCTTGAACCTTTTCTCGTTGAATATCTCGTTGACGCAGACGAAATCCGGCGACTCGGAAAGGATGCGCTCCGCCGTCCGCACGGGGTCAAGCTTGCCGTCGATTCCGTAGGACATCTGGATGTTGTAGGACATGATTCTAAATGCACCGTTCGTAGCGGACGGCTTGGCATCGTCGACACGAACGCAGTTCTCGCTCTTGCCGTGCTCCTGCCAGAACTTCACGGGCCGCAGTTCCGCATTGTAGGCGTCAAGCTGGCTTTTCGCACAGTTCGTAGTGACGGTCTGAACGCCACGCCGAAACGCCTCGAGCGTGTCCGCGAGATTGTCCACCGTCCAGACGTGGAACTCGTAGCCCGCATCCTTTACGGCCTTGATCAGTTCTTTCGTGACGATTCCCGGCTTGTACATGCAGTCCACGCCGTCCGCGCCCGTCTCCTTCAGTCCGTCAAGCAGGAACTTGGGCGTTATCGGCGGCGCGTCATTGCCCCAGTAGGTCGTTGCGTAGGTGAGCAGATAGACCTTGTACTCCGGCATCTGCGCCTTGAGCGCCTTGCACGTCTCGCGGTTGAATGCGATGAAGAGGACGTTTCCTGGCGTGGCGTTCGTCTGCCCTTCAAAAACCTTCTTGACTGCCGGCACGATCTCCGGTCCCGTCTTCACCTCGATGTATATTTGCCGTCCGTCGCGGGCGAGCGCAAGCACCTCTTCAAGAAGCGCGGGGCGCGTCCCCTTGAAGCGCGATTCCTTCCACTTGCCCCAGTTGCCGACATCAAGGCGGGAAATCTCGTCCCACGTCACATCGCAGCATCTGTTCGTATTCGCGCCGTTCGTCGTCCGCCTAAGCGTCTTGTCATGAAATGTGAAGACGCGCCCGTCCTTCGAGAGATACACGTCGCACTCGAAACCGAAACCGCGCTCGACGGCCGTCTTGTACGCCGGGAGCGTATTTTCCGGCGCGTCCACCGACTCTCCTCTGTGGGATATCAATGTATCGTACCTCGGCTCTGCCGCAGACGACGTAACGATCATGCTTGCAGCAACCGCCGCACACGCAGCAAATACACTCATCCTGCAATTTTTCATTTTTGATTCATCCTTTCAAATTGCACGTCAAAGTTCTCACGTCTTAAACTTCGTCTCTATTGGTTGGCCGGATGTGCCAAGCGAGGTCAGCGGACGCACGGCTACAGTCAATGTCTTGCCGGGCGGCAGTTCCGACTTGGGGATGTCAAGCGTTGTCACGCCTCCGTTCGGCTCGTGGCCAATACCCATGTTGCACCCCGCCGCGTAAACCGCATTGAAGAGCTTCCCGCTCCCCTCTTCGCCGATTACGACGACTTCGTAGGCGTACACCCGCGAACCGGGATTGCCGTCGGCAAGAGGGATTCCCACGCAGACGCGGAGTCGCGGAGTTTTCTTGGACAGGATTAACAGGATTTACAGGATTATCGGTCGCAGTCTTCCCAATCTTGTTAATCTTGTCAATCCTGTCTAAAGAAACCTCGAGTTTCGCTCCCTCACGGAACTGCGGCTCGCCAATGACCTTCTTCAATTCATCGTTAGAGAACGGATGCGGTTCCTTGCCGAAGGGCATCACCCAGTCCGCGCCGAGACTGGCGACACCATCGGAAAACTCCCACCGTTCAATTACCAGCAGATCATCGTACACGCACACGACGAACCCCTGCCGCCCCTTGCCGACCTTCTCGGGCTCGCGCCCCGCGAGCGCCGCCTTGCTGATGTAGTCGTCACACGTCAGGGCGGTGCAGCCGCGCGGTTCGCACGACGGGCACTGGATGCAGGGAAACGCGTCGTAGAGGGAGATGACATTCCAGTTGGACACACTCCAATGATTGTGTCCGAAAAAGGCGAGCGCATTGTGTCGCGGCGCGAGCGCCCGCCGCCGCAAACGCCGTTGCGCCTACAATCAGCAATTCCCGCCTTGTCATGTCACCTCCTTGCTGGGCAGAACTTTTTAGCCGCTTATTGCCGTCAATGGAACGTGATTATCATTCCGCTGTTGCCGACGTAGAGACCGTCGAAGTCGGAGGCCAA
>JAZQGX010000274.1:0-2586 GCA_045540275.1 Kiritimatiellia bacterium
CAAATAGGCGTAACAACAAAAGAAATGCGGACAACAAAACCAAAGAGGATCAGTCCCAACTTCGGAGAGATATGTGTCGGAACAAAATGATCAAGTCCTCTCATGACGATTTGGATGCACAAGTGGTTCGAACAACAAATAATCTCATTCAAACTTCGCAACTTTTGAAAAGGGCAATGGCAGTCAACAATGCTATTGATTCTGATACAAGGTTGGTGTCCGGAAAGCCTTTGGTAACAGAGATTCAAGACCCTGTCAATCCCAAGCCAGGTATGGTTTTCTCTGCATATGGTGCCTATAAGTGGATGTGTCTGGAAGATGTCGATAAACTACAAGCATCCTTGAAGGCGTGCTTTTCTTTCTTGCCAAAGGCACCAGCAGTGAAAACTGGTGTTGATGCGAGCGACAAGTTTACGATTGATTGCGCAAAGGGAGTTGCGACAGGAGCTATACGGTGGGAAGGTTTTTTACAATGCACCAAAGCTAGAAAGTATACATTTCTTGTTCAGAAGAATGTATGTAACGGTTTTGACACCGAGAAGTGGCAATGTGGCTATGCAATATCAGTCAATGGGAAAGTGCACTGTACGGGATATGGACAGGATTCGTTCGATGTTGATCTCAAGATAGGATTCAATAAAGTTGAGATAGTGACGTTGTTGCCTAACAGATGGGAGAACGTTAAAAATGCGCCATTGCATATTTCTGTAAGGGTGAAGGGAAGTATAAATGATCCGATTAAGTTATCTCCTGGTGTTTTCTTTTACGACCATGTCGAAGGGGACAATGACACAGAATTGTAAAAGTTACATCTGGAGTGTCGGCCTAATATAGGAAATATGCTATACTCTCTTGCGTTAGTGTTAGATGGACAGTAGAATACACCGATGAGTTCAGAGTGCGGATGAGTCCCGTGAGGAGGAAAGAGAACCTCAGAATCGCGGCGAACATGAGCCGCGAATATACCCTTGACAACAACCGTTGTTTATGTGATGGTCTGACAAAGGCGATGTCAGGACTGTTCTTTTATAATCTTGCAGAGCCCAGTATCCTGTCGTATTCGCCGATCATGTAGAGTGGAATGACGCGGATGCGTCCGCCGTCCAGAGATCCGAAGTTCTCTTTGGATGTCCTGATGCCGAGAGGGAGGTTCTTGTGTTCCATCATAATTCTCAAACTTGCCATTGAACCAGAATCGCCGCTCTTCACTTCTATTGGAAGTACGCCGTTCCGGTACTGCACGACGTAGTCTACCTCTGCGTTGGAGTTCTTTGCTTCCCTGTGCCAGTAGAAGAGCGAACTGTCAACATACGGCGATGCGCCCTTTAGGAGCTCAAGGGCGACGAAGGCCTCGGCCAGCATGCCACGGTTCACGAACTTCTCGGGAGAGTCGAGAATCCATGTGGACACATCCAGCTTTGCCTCGCACATGTAAAGTCCAGTGTCGAGAATGAGGAACTTGGTCTGCTTGGTCTTGACGTCTCCGCCAAGAGGAATGCCGTTCGCATGCACACCTGTTATGCGGTGGATTACACGTGCGCGCTCTAGCAGGGCCGTACAGGTCTTGGCCTGTTGGTGCGATGCCTCTGAACCCGAGTCAGAGTAGTTGAACTTGGTGCAGGTTTGCCTTACGACGGAGGTGAAGGTCGCCCGTATGGCATCGGGAGACACTTTTGTTTTGTACTTGTCAAAGTCGGACTTCAGTGTCGCGATGATGTCGGTCTGCTGTCGCTGTACCTTGAGGTAGCTCTTCGTCTTAACATATTCCACCACGGCTGCGGGCATGCCTCCTACTATGATGAACGACTTGAGGCATTCGAGCATTTTGTCATGCCCTACACACGGAACGGGGGAGTCGAATGAGGCGGAGCGCACATGGCGCAGCGACACATCCGCGCCTACGGCGGATGCGAACTCCGCAAACGAGAACGGATACATGAAAATGTTACGCACCCTGCCCACGCCAAAGTCGGAAATGTCGCTGAATGCAAATTCGAGAAGCGATCCCGTCGCTATCACGTGTAGGGGTTGCTTGTCCTCGTAGAAGTAGCGGAGTGCGGATATCGCGCGCGTGCAGTTCTGGATTTCATCAAGGAAAAGAAGTGTCTTTCCGGGAATGATGACCTTGTCGGTATGTGTCTCGAGTTCGGATATGATTCGATCTATGTGGAAGTCTCCGTCAAAGACTCTGCCAATGGCGGAGTCCTTCTCAAAGTTTACTTCCACAAAGGAATCGAACCTTTCCGCCAGATGGCGTATGGCGGTCGTCTTGCCGATTTGTCTTGCACCGCGAAGGAGAAGCGGCTTGTGATCAGGATCATCAGCCCATTCTTCCAGATAGGCATCTATGGCTCGTTTCATGTACATGGCGAAATCTCCTTGTAGATTCGAAATGTATGGGTATTTTATCAAAAAATGGGTTGTGTTGTCAAGGCCAAGTCACGGAAATCCAAGGTTTTATTGGGAGCCAAGTCACGGAAATCCAAGGTTTTATTGAGGGTCAAGTCACGGAAATCCAAGGTTCTAGAGAAGGTCGTTCAGGTAACTTGAGGCTTAGAGCTGCCCTGCTGACGCGACGGGGCGGGG
>JAZQGX010000275.1:0-6921 GCA_045540275.1 Kiritimatiellia bacterium
TTCGAGAAGCCAATGTCGCTTGAACCGGGTGAATACCGCATAATCGGCCCAGGTCGGCTTGACGCGGACATTTTTGGGCCGTCGAACGCCGTCGTGCGTCTAAAAACCTGTGTCTTGAATAACCAGACTGCTTTTGGATATCGAAATAACAGGGTGAACTATATTCTGGAGGGCGATGCATATCTCAACTTCGTGAACCTCGACGAAGACTACCGTCTTCGCAAATGCATACGACACTTTGACGGACTCTTGAATGGCAACGGCGGCGATGTCGCGTTTCGCGGACCGCTGACTCTCGAGGAATTAAGGAAAGTCCAAAGAGACAGGCGAAAACGCGAATGGCAGAAGGAGTTGGATGAAGCAAACGCAACGCAGTACGACAATCCCCGTACGCGGATTTATTGATTCCCGCGTAAGATTTCAACGCAGACCTTGCAGTATGAAATAGTGGCAAGGTCAGTCCTTCCCACGGAAGAAGACTCAAGGTCGCGATACGGCTGGCGATTTTTGCAGATTACCGCCCACAAACGGGCGGAAATCTGCTATAATACATGCCAGACAATTCAAGACTTTGCGTTCGACGCATCGTTTTGGCTCAGGTGAAATGTAGGAAGTTTCAACTGTAAGAGCCGGGACGGAGTGGAGAATGCGCCTTTTGGGCGCATCTTCTTTCCGTGGTTCTTACAGGGCATCCTACAGCCTCACCTGAACTGCGGCAGGGGATTGCGCCCTCTTCTTTTGCCGCAATCGAAACAAGGGCAAAAGGAAAAAGAAAATGAGAACGACAAGCACAAGAGGTGCGAGGGGGACATCCCACGCATATCCCTTTTATGGCGGTGAGTTTTTAGGCAAGATGGGGGCGGCGTGGTTTGTGTCGTATGCGTATCATGAACATGTTGATGCTACGCATGAAAACTGGAGCCGTACTACTACAGCAAGTGGGAGAATGCGCAGATATAACAACACATTCTCCTATCATCGTTATTGGCTGGACAAAGTCATGACGATGAATGATCAGAATCTGGCTAAGAATACGATTGGCCTTACGCCGCGCGAGGTCAAAGACATGGCAAATGCTGTAATGGCGGAAAACTGGTAAACGAAAGGAGTGCTGAAATGTCAATGGAAGACAAAACGAAGGTCGTCAAAAAGTATGTATGTTCAACTTGTCATGGCACAGGTCAGGTGACATGCTCCAAGTGCGGCGGCAAAGGCGAACGGAAATGTCCGCATTGCGATGGAACAGGACATGCCTGTCCAGTTTGCTCTAGAGGATATGTAAAGAGGGATAGATGGATTAATTGTAGCAACTGCCATGGCAAAGGATATACGGTCTACAATGGGGTGTACGGGGACCGATATGAAGAAAGAGAATGTCGTTATTGTGGAGGCCGTGGTCAGGTACAGGAAACATACAAGGAGATTTGCCCTAATTGTCACGGTGACTACAAGAATACGGATCATGTTTGTGACAAATGTGATGGACATAAAAAGATTTCTTGTGCCAAGCACGAGGAATGTCCAGCTTGCGGCGGTAAGGGAAAGTGGTCTAAGGTTTACGACAAGGCTTCTGATCTAAACATCAGAATGTTTTTGGCATTGGGGATGATCGGCGGGTTATTTGGCCTTCACTACGCTTATGTCAGGCGGTGGTTGCTGTTTGCGGTGCAGTTGGCCTTGTTTGCCATTCTGGCTGTTCTATTGTGTGGGATGGGCATGATAGCAGAAACCTTCAATATTGATCCTAATATTCTTTCAAAGGTGAAATGGGGTGTGTATTGGGTTATATTGTTGAACTGTTTTACAGGGATGGCACTAATCAAACGTGATGGTCAATGTGGAACGCTAAAGGCTGACTTCAAAAAAAGTCTCTTTTGGTTGTGCTTTATCCCGTTTGGCTTCATGGGGGCGCATCTTGCATACGGAAGGTCAAAGTTGCTTGTCATTCATGCCGGATTTCTTGTCTTATTTTCGCTTTCCGCTATTAGCTGGGGCTTTGGAACTACGCAATTTAGCGACTCACTGATGGCGATATTCAAATTGGGCTGGATACTGTCATGTATCGAATTTATTGTTGCTTCGATATTTAGCGGAGGACAATTCTATAAAGAGGGAAATTAAGGAGAAAATGCAATGAAAAGTCTGTTGATATTGGTAGGCGTAATTGCCGTAATCGCCTTCGCCTCTTTCATCATCGCTCCGCGCGAACAGCGCGAGGCGATGCTTGACAAGGTGGCTGTGCTGGGAGATTCGTCGGGCGGAGAAAAAACGCCGAGGATCGTCAGAGAACAGCAGCGCAAGGAGCGCATCAGGCAGAACATGGAATGGACGCCGGAAAACCAGGCGCTTCATCCGATCGAGTACTGCCAGGCGCAACTTGAGAAGTTGTCCGAGAACGCCAGCCGTCTTGATGTTCAGGCGCATAAGTACGCTGTCGCGAAGAATCAGGCGCAACGTGTGATCGCAGATTCGGAGGCTCAACTCACAGACATTGCGCAATTCCTCAAAGAGGCTAAAAGTGCCTACAAGGAAGCCGATGCTGCGGGGAAATGGCCCGTGACGATTCGTGGATTTGCCCTTTCAAAGGAGAAAGCTCAGGAGAAGATTGTTGCGGCAGCTGAAAAGCGCCCGACGCTTCAAAGCGCGATAGCGCGGAATAAGGTCTTGCTCGCAACGTTGGAGAAAAAGGCCACGCGTGTTGCCGAGGAACAGAAGAATATCGTCAAGACAAAGGAACGGATTCAGATGGTGCTCAACGACCTCAATCTGAAGAAAGTCGTAGAAGGAGATGACAGCATAACAGATGTCTTGAACGCCATCAACGACTCTCTTGGGGCGCTTGGAACAAACTATGAGGATCCCTCAATTGACGATATGCTTGTACCCGACAAGTCGTCGACAATAAAGGTCTCATTCGATGCAATCATGGCGGAGTAACATGGTAAAGGTTCTCGCTTCAGTACGGGCATGTGCCGCGCAACTCTGCGCGGCACTGCTCGCCGCGATTATGAGTGGGTGTTTTTCACTTTCGTTGACACATGAGATAGGGGGAGCGATAGCGAAAGGCCCATTGGGAGGAAAATACTCTATAAAAAATGTAGAACCTCAACTGATTGAGGCATTGATGTGGCAGGCGCCTCCAAATATTATATTCACAGTGGACGATACTCTCGATTCCATACCGTTGGAAGTTTGCGTTTCGGACATTATTGAAGAAAAGGATACCACGTCGTCCGTACAGTTTCTTCCTGGGCTACTGACTCTTTGCACGTTTCCTTCATTGATGGAGGAGAGCAGAAGCCATACGGTCAGCATTTCCAGTCCATTAGGGAAACATGACATTGGCATAAATATTGTAGGGCGAGAAACGGTTTGCTGGACACCGCTCGGCTGGATGCCTTTCGCTTATCCGTTGGATGGTTATGATTATACTGGCGGGGATTTAATGGATACATGGAGCGACGATAAAAAAGTGGCATGGACTAAGGCAACGATGAATGCCGTTGCCAAGACTGTGATCTCCACACTGACAAAAGTGCGTTATGATGCTTACATGAAGGAGCTTGCGGATAATGCTCGCAACAAGAAGGTTGCCGATGAGCTGGTTCTTCGGGAAAATGTCTTGCGCATGGCAGAGCGTGGATGGCCACAGGAAGCGATGCTGAGGGATTTTGTGCTCAAGGAGACGACGGGGCTTTGGGATGTCGTAGTTTCCCTCCGTGCGGAAATATCCATTCGCAAGAATCGTTTGCAGAAACTGAACGATGCAATCAAGGGATTTGGAAGAAAACCGGAAGAGGACGCGGACTACATCAAATGCAAGGGCGAGTATGATGCGGCGCGTAGTGCGCTTGTGCAGATATTCAAGAGCCTTGAGAACGCCTATCTTGCCGCCAGTAAAAACGCTGCGCTTTACGAAAGCGCAGAGGCACATGCAAGAACACGAAAGGCCGTTGATGAATGTTCTTGTGTTGCAGCTGAAGCAGCGAATAGAATTTTGAGCCATAAATAACAACAAAAAACAAAGGAGACACCAATGAGCAAATGCAGCAAATGTGGAAGCGAACTTGCCGAAGGAGCGAAGTTCTGCGGAGAATGTGGCGCAAAGGTAACATCTGTTCACCAATGCCCAAAGTGCGGATGTGAACTTTCGACAGGTGCAAAGTTCTGTGGGGAGTGTGGATTTAGATTGCAGCAGCAGGAAGACGTTCCAGAAAACAACGAACGCAAGCAATCGGATTCTGCGAAAATAGATGCAGGTATTGACTGGAATAGCGCAGTTACGATGGCTGATGGCTCAATGCCTCTTACCGATGATCAGGTTGAAGCTGTTACCTTTTCGTTGAGCAGATTATCGCTAAGCGCAAATACCGATCGTGTTGTACTCCCAGATAGTAACGTATTCAAGGAAAAGATGCGCGAGTTCAAGAAGACATATTCGCAACGAGTGGGAGGCGCAGAAGACAATGTGGAAATGCTTAGTTTAATGGACGACCCCATTGGCTTCGTGGATTATGGCGATAGTGGGCTCGGTAGACGCGGTACTCTGTTTGCACGAAGAGGGATATTTTATATAACAAAAGAGCAGCCCAAGCTTGTTGACGGCACTCCAGTTGGCGGATTTGTTCCCTGGAAGGTGTTTTACAAATTTGGCAAGCCACGGAATGAAAAATGTTATTGCCTTGTAGATTGGAAAGATGTTGTTTCATCTGATGATGTCGAAGACGATGTTAAGGAGAACATGGACAAGGATGACGAGGAGGTGATTTCAAAGTTCTTCTACATCAATACAGGCCTATCGCAGAAAGATGTTGAAGAATTTATGGAAGAGTTGAAGGCCGGGCTTGTAGGGGATGAGGCGGAACCTGCCGACGAGGAACTGGAAGAAGAATTCGAGGAAGAAGAGTAAAGGGAGGCCGATGATGGATAGATGTAAAAGGTGTGGCTCGACTCTATCGGAAGGCTCGAAGTTTTGCGGGGAGTGCGGCGCGAAGGTGTCAAACACATGCCCGTCATGTGGGGCAATTTGCGTATCGGGCATGAAATTTTGCGGCGAGTGCGGGCGCAAATTGAATGCCCAAGATTCAGTGGGTAAAAGAGAGAAAAAAGATGACATTATTAGTCAAATGGAAAGAGGGATGGTTAACTTTAAAATTGAAAAGCTCGGATTTCATAAAATAAAGGCTCTGCGACTATTGCGCGAGGAGCTAAATTGTACGGCAGCAGAGTATTTTGATTGTGGAACTCACTCTTGGATGTTGGAACCTGATAGAGCTAACGAACTGAAGCGCGAATTCGAAGGTATAGGCGCGACTGTTGAAATAAAGACGTACAGCAAGAAAGAAATTGAAAGTATAAAATTGGCGGCAGAGGAACCAGAATATAACGAATGGTAGAGATTGTCAAAGCCTGGAAGTAAGTTCCATGCCTATATTGTGGCGGCGGCTGTAATAGGACAAATTCAATGTTTGAAGTTACCCTATATGGCCGAGAGGTCGTTTTGCGTAGCCGCTTCTGGTTCGGGACGTTCCATTCGCTGATGTACGAGTTGTGCGACGCCTTGGCTGGAGAGCCGTACACCCCGATCGCCGTATTTGATGCGGTTGATGATGTCTGGAAGTACATCGCCGCCGAAGGACACCGCGTAAGAAACTGGAAGTCTTGGCTTTTAACGACTATAGACGTGTATCGCTAGTGCCGCGAGATGGACGAACATCTCGCCAGTTGGTCGACGAAGTTGGGCGAAAACCTCCAATCCGGAGATGTATAATAAAAACCGAAAATTCTCCAAGGCCTTATTTGCTCCTGCATAATATTCTTATCAATAAAAAGGAGTTGTCTATGAAAATGATAGCGGTGTTGCTTCTCTCTTTATTTGCACTGGGTTGCGCTGAAAAGAAGGATGAGGTGTTCTCGCTCGAGGAGGCGAACAAGTGCCTTTTCGACAGTGACAAGAAAGCCGTCTTAGAAGCGGTTGTGTGGATCAGGAAAGCCGATGTGGCAAAGGACGAAAAGGAGGCTGTCGAATATTTCGAAAAAGCCTATGAGCCAATTCAGGAGTTGTACGCCGCGAGTCGCGATGACGATTCCATAACGGGCAGAAAACGCTCGGCGGCGTTGGCATGGGTGCTGATTGACTTCAGCTACGACCATGCCACCGGCTCGTGTGCGAAGTGGGTGGTGTATGCACAAATGCTTGGACTGTTGGAAGCGCATAAGATTATGGCCGGCCCACCGGAAAAACTGCGCGGATATCTTCTGCCGCCTGGACAGTAACAATGCTGCATGGTAAGGATGAACAGGATCTGTCGTTTTATAATTGCAGGAAGTAAAAAAGGAGATAAAAATGGATAATCCAAAAGGAAAGCGCAAAATGGTTCCGATGTTCAGTGCGGCGGACTTCTTCTCGGGCAAGGAGGATGCAAAGCCGGTCGGTTGGATGAGCGACCCGGACCAACCAGGTCCGGTAATTGTCGACCGGAAAACGCCGGAAAGTCTTTTGGACGACAAAGCGCCAGGTATGGGCCCGGATACTTCAGATGATGGAAGTAAATAAGAGAACGGAAATATCTGATGAGCATGAAGCGGGAGAATAACAACTGGGCGCATCTGGCTGGGTACGACTGGAGCAAGGACGACGAAACCGATGATATCGAAGAAATCCTTCGGGATTCTTCGTGAACGAGCCGAATGGCATGTGCGCAAAGCTAACCCTGAAATTAAGAATTACCGCGTAAGATTCTTGCGCTCATCCAGCAGTATTACAGTGAAAGAACAACAAGAAATGCACGTGCTATGGCGTAGAATGCAAAATCATGCCGATTAACAAACCAAAGCCCCGGTGTCGGAACGGCAGACGACCTGGACTTAAAATCCAAGGGCCGAAAGGCGTGAAGTCGGAGGCCAAGCGGTCTTAGGAAG
>JAZQGX010000276.1:0-16591 GCA_045540275.1 Kiritimatiellia bacterium
GCATAAACTCAGACGCTTCTACTCCATCTGTTAATTGTTCTCGGCAGCTCAATGCCAAGTCCAACCTCCAAATTTGCATAAAATGTAAGAAATCCCAGGCTTATCTTATGCTCTCAAGAAGCGCACTGGCAAGCCACGGAAATCAAGATGGCGTGTCGGTGATTACTGTTTTATTGGGTGGGTTTTTTTGGTACAATGAGAGATGTGAAGTCAAACCATGGCAAATCCATCCGTCAGTTTATTTAACGGCATAATGGCCAAATTAAATATGCTTCACCAAAAATTCGGCGATTTTTGGTGGTATTCGCTAATATTATTTCTCGCCTGCCGCACCGGCGACGCGCTCAATGCGTTCGTCGGACTCTGGCTGGTGCCCAAATATGTGCCGCCCTCGGAGCTCGGCGCGGTAATGCCGCTCGTTCAGCTGGCGAATTTTTTTGCCATCCCCATCACCGCTTTTGCCAACACTTTGAGAAATGAACTTTCACAGCTTTCAATCAACAAAGAATTCGGAAAGCTGAAAACACTGATGCGCAGCGTTTTTGTCGCAAGCGCAATATTTATGTTGGTGGCTGTTGTCGCGGCACGATTTATGATGCCGGCTTTCCTAGAACGCATCCGCATCGTCGAAGGATCGCTCGGACTGATCATTATCGCGACGTCATTCGTCTCGGCAATCTCGCCGATTTATTCCAATGCGCTTCAGGCACTCAAAAAATTTAAGGCCCAATCTGTCATCAGCATCATCGGCGCGCCGATAAGATTGCTCACGATGCTCGTGACGATGCCCTTCCGCGCGCTCTCGGGCTACTTTATCGGCCAGGCATCCATCCCCATCGTCAACATCACCGCATCAGTCATCGCGCTGAAAAAAGAACTCTCCGTCAAAGCCGAGCCATATTGGGACAGAAAAACCGTGAGAAAGTTCTCAAAGCTGTTTACAGCGTTTATTACCATCGGTTTAATTGACGGGTTTTTCCTTCTTGCTGAAGCGACAACACTCAGACAGCGCTTATGCGACCTAGACTCCGCCGGCTATTATATGGCTTTGCGCTTTTCGGAAATCGCGGGGCTTCTAGCCGCCACATTATTGTTCACCATATTCCCCTTTACCGCCGAGAAGGCCGCGAAAGGTGAAAACACCTCTCCGCTCGTAATCAAAGCATTGACCGTCAACGCGGCATTTTGCGCATTGCTTGCCCTGCCGTTTATTTTCTTCGGCAAATCAATTCTCTCGCTGTTGCCGCACGGCGATCAATATTCTACCTATTGGTGGGCGATCCCATGGATGATTGGCATAGCATTTTTATGCTCGATTATGGCCTTCTATTTTACAGCGGAAATTTCCGCCAACAGATTCAGATTTTTAAAATGGTACCTGCCAATCGACTTCGCCTATCCCGTACTGCTCCTTCTCGTCACCGGACACGGCTACTTTTCCGGAATTATCCCCGCATCTTGGACCGAATTCCTAACCATCCACAACATCTATTCGCTTGAAACAATGCTCTGGTGGATGACTGGAATAAACGGTCTAAAGGCAGTTATCTGCATTGTATCCATCACCAAACCAAAACGCCGTACTGCATAAACTTCTGCTACTATGAACGATTTGATTTCTAAAGACGACAATTATTACATGGGTAAACGCCAAGACATGCTGAAATTTATTGATATCAAAGTCAGTAAAATTCTTGAAATCGGCTGCGGAGAAGGAAATTTTGCCACAAATTTCACCGATATAGAATATTGGGGCGTAGAACCGGCAACACAACACGCTAAAGCGGCAGAACAAAAAGGATTAAAAATCCTCAACGGGCTCTATGAGGATGTTGAAGATAAAATACCAAACTCTTATTTCGACCTGATCGTCTGCAACGATGTTATTGAACACATGATCGATCCGATAGGTTTTCTTAAAGATGTAAAAAAGAAATTAAAACCAACCGGAAAACTTATCGCCTCGATCCCAAATATCCGTTGCGCACCGATTTTACACAAACTTCTTTTCGACGCTGATTTTGAATATACCCAATCCGGGATCATGGACTATACGCACCTTCACTTCTTCACCCATAAAAGTTTTCGCAAAATAGCCGAATCGACAGGTTGGAACGTCGATTTGATAGAGCCAATCAACATAATGACATTCAATCCAATAAATAAATTGATTCTCACTTTACTGTCGTGGAAAAGCAATGATATGTGCAATATTCAATTTGCTGTGAGACTTTCGCCCAGGGCTCCATCGAAGATATGATGGCTAACAAGGCGTCCTACACTAAATCCTGGAGGGCCTTACTTAACCAGGGACAATGCCTGTCTAAAAAGGAACGAGTTTTTTTCTGAAGTCTCCTCAGCGGCGTTCTACCACCGCCGATATAATACCCAACCGCCCCAAAAAATTCCATTTTGGGATATTTCCTGCATAAATAATCACTCTGCAGGAAAAAACGCGGGGCTATAGTCCCATGTGAATAATGCTGACATTTTACAGGGATTATTTTTGTTTTCACTCCGCCTTTTACCAATGCATTGATACAAAAATCCTCAACATATAAATCGTAAGAAAGTCGTTCGTCGAATCCAAGCCGATATTTTTTCAAAAGCGTTGAATGCACAATAACGCATTGACAATCCAAGGTTTCAACCACCGAATCCATAGGGACCCTCTTCCCTAATTCACCCACTCCCGAACCATCTTTCTCGCTTTCGAGAATCAGACCGACAAAAGACCCTTTCCAATGCTCTCCGTACAAACAATGAAATTTCTTTTCAAGCACTCCGCCAATAGGTCCGTATATTGAATTTTTATCTGCTTTCTCCAACAATAATGCAGGATCTTCAAGAAACTGAAAATCTTCATGGCAAAAAATCAGCCAGGTGTCAGCATCCGCAAACTTCTCTATCGTCCGGTTGTAACAGACCGTAATGTACTCATTGCGCTCCCGATTATCGATCGGCTCCAAACGGTAACCGGAAACGACCAGATTTTTCGCGATGCACTTGTCGTACATCGCATAATCCCGAACGACCGACACAATAATTGGCTTGTTCATCACACCCCCTCATTCCGCAATCAATCGCTTTCTAAATTTCAAATCTCTCCGACAATTCCCGGAAGGCCTTCTCGCCGTGAAAGCCGAACGGCATTTCGCGAGGAGCAGGAATCGGCACGATTGCATCGTGCGAAAATTTCCGCGAATCCGAAAAGTCGGCAAGTCTTACACTGCGTCTAAAATTCCGTTCATGCATCGGCAGAAACTTGGTATAAAAAATATCTTCAGAAGAAGATACAATATCGCCCATCGTCTTGTATTTGCACCAATAAAAAGCGGCCTTCTCGCATATCTCATGCGAACGCAACGAAAATCCCCCGTTCTGAACATTGCAGTTCATCAGACGACAGATCGCCTGTTTCCACCACGTGTTGCGGACATACGCCGCTCCGATAAAATCGTATTTCCCGACAAACTCATCGATACCGGCCCTAAGGGGGAAGCCGTCGTTCTGAACAATCAGAACATACGGAGTGGAAAATCTTTTGTGCAAATTACCGTTGCAATCGCAACTCATCGTGAATATATCTCCGGGGGTCAACGCAAACTCCACCTGAACCGTAACACACGCAAACGCGTCGGCAAACTGCTGCACGCACGGCTCTTCGCGATTTACCACCAGCACGGTTGCCATCTGTCCGCAATTGAGCCATGTTTCACGAATTGCGCATTCAACCCTTCGGAATGCCCTGTCATATCCTTCGCCGTCCCAAAAGTGGTAGGCGAGAATCGTAACGTCTTCACGCCCCCTGGCATAGGCAAAACGGTTCTCATGAACCGTATGCAGGCGTTTCATCTGCCACTCGTCTAACATTCAATCTTCTCCGCCGTATTGCGACCGTGGATGCCAAACGGTTTTAATCCTTCGGGCATGGCAATCAACCCGTTTAACGAATCGTAAGAAAAACTGAAAGCGTCCGCCTCTCTTGCAATTTTCAGACCGCGGCGATACCTCCACCCCAGACAGGCGGTTAGAGTGTAAAACGTGTCTTCCGCAAAAAAACGCGACCGCGGATTCAATAAAAATCTCCACCACCTGTGCCATGCATCGGCAGCGCGCATACATATACGATGGGAGCGGAGAGAAAAACCCCCATTGAGACACGGAAAACCTAACGCATTCATTATTTTGCGCCTTTTGTCCCGGACCGACGGGGCTCCGATGAAATCCCATTTGCCGACAAACTCGTCCAACCCGCTGCGAATCGGATATCCGTCGTCCTGAATGATCAGAACGTACGGAGTGGAAAATCTGGTATATAATTTAGTAATACAGTCATAGGACATTGTATTAATGCATCCGTAAACAAGTGACGGTTCAATTTGCAATTCCACATTGGGATGACTTGCGGCAAAATTCTGAACCTCCTCAAACAAATGACTGGTCACAATTACTGTTTTAAGCTTCCCGCAAAACTTCCATGTTTTTTCGATTGCCGCAACAATCCTTGAAAAGGCCGCGGCCTCATTCCCCTTTTCAGGAAACGCATAAACTAGAATTGTAACCTCGTTTGACTCTTTTTCCATAAATCGTTTTATTTCCGCAAGCCGGCTTTCGGACGAGGAGCGGCATCGCAGGAGAACACCCTTTATCGGCGGGCGCTCCCGCTTCCTTTACTGATGCAAATGCACACACGAAACATTCTACCAACTTTTTACCCCGAGTAAAAGGACTATAAAGATGAATATGCTTTATATCGGCGAGGTTTTTTGCTATGATTAAACCGCGAATAACGAAGAATTTTCTTCATCTAATAAGGAGTCTGTCAAATTATGGCATGGTTCGAGAAAACTGAAGCGCCTTTGCGCGTACCGACTAAAGCATTGTGGAACGTCTGCCCTCGCTGTAAAGCATACATTCCCAAAGACGAGTGGAAAGCCAACGATTCCATCTGCCCCCGTTGCAACTATCACGGCCGGCTTGGCGCGCGCGAACGTATCGCCCGCCTTTCCGACGAAGGTTCGTTCAAGGAATTGTTCCGCGAAGTGTCGTATTCCGATCACCTGAAATTCAAAGACGCCACGGGTGCCTACGTCGACAAGGTTGAGGCCACCATCAAAAAATCCGGCGAAACCGAATCGATCATCGTCGGAACCGCCACCATGGAAAAGATTCCGGTCATGCTCGGCGTGATGGACTTCTCGTTCATGGGCGGCTCCCTCGGCACCGGAACCGGCGAGCGCATCCTGCGCGCCTGCGAACAGGCCATCGCCGAACGCCGTCCGCTGGTCATCTGCTCGGCATCTGGCGGCGCCCGCATGCACGAAGGAATCCTTTCGCTGATGCAAATGGCGAAAACCTCGGCAGCCATCGGACGCCTGAAGGATGCGGGACTTCCCTTCATCAGCGTGTTGACCGACCCCACCACGGGCGGCGTTTCCGCTTCCTACGCGATGCTCGGCGACATCAACATCACCGAACCCAAAGCGCTTATCGGTTTTGCCGGACGCCGTGTGATCGAAAACACCATCCACCAGAAACTACCTGCCGACTTCCAGTCCGCGGAGTATCTGCTGGCCCACGGCTTCATCGACAAAATCGTCGAGCGCAAACAGCTCAAAGCGTTTATCGTCAAGATGCTGAAGTACTTCGGATTCTGAGAAGCGTAAAGGAGTTTTTACATGGCAACCAAAAAATCAGCCGCTGCCGCGGCAAAAAAATCCGCAATGGACATCGTCAAGCTTGCGCGTGACGTCAAACGCCCTCACCTTGCCGATTACATCAAATACATCTGCTCCGATTTTGAAGAGCTGCACGGTGACCGTCTAGTCAACGACGACCGCGCTCTCATTGGCGGTTTTGCCACCATCGACAACGAAAAGTGCCTGATTATCGGACACAACAAAGGTGCGACCGTCGAAGAGAACATGGAAGCCAATTTCGGCATGGCCAATCCCGACGGCTACCGCAAGGCGATGCGCCTGATGAAACTGGCGGAAAAATTCAAAGTTCCCGTCGTGACCTTCGTCGACACCCCGGGTGCATATCCCGGCGATACGGCAGAGGCCCGCGGCCAGGCGGAAGCGATCGCCAAGTCGCTTGAATTCTGCGCCGGACTCAAGACCCCGATCGTCGTGGTCGTCACCGGTGAAGGCGGTTCGGGCGGAGCGTTGGCCATCGCCGTCGGCGATCGCATCCTCATGCTTGAGAACGCCGTCTACTCGGTAATCTCCCCCGAAGGCTGCGCCGGCATTCTGTGGCGCGACGGCGCACGCGCCCCCGAAGCGGCGGCCGCGCTGAAGATTACCGCACCCGACCTGAAAAAGCTCGGCGCGATTGACACCATCGTTCCGGAGCCGGCAGGCGGAGCACAGACCAACCACAAAGCAGCAGCTGCGGCCATCAAGAAAGCGGTAATCTCCGCGCTCAAGGAACTCAAGAAGCTTTCCGTCGAGGATCTGCTCGAGGAACGTTATGCCAAATTCCGGGCGATGGGTGATTTTCGCAAATAAAATGGCGGACATCTCGTCTTTGGAAAAAGCCGTCGGTTACAGCTTCTGCGACAAGGAGCTGTTGCTGACGGCTTTGCGCAATCCGTCGTATCTCAACGGGCGAGCGGGCGATTCGACGGCCGAAGACAACCAGCGCCTGGAGTTTCTCGGTGATGCGGTGCTGGGACTGCTGAGCGCAGAACATCTCTTCCGGCAGCATGTCGAAGAGGACGAAGGTCTGCTGACAATGCGGCGGAGCCTTATGGTCAGCGGAGCTGCCCTTTCCGAAATCGCCGAAAGGATAAACCTGAAGGATTATCTTGAGCTGGGCAAAGGCATGAAGATGTACGGGGACAAATATCTGGCCGATGCGGTGGAGGCGATTTTCGGCGCAGCCTGGCTCGACGGCGGATTGGATGCGGCAAGAGCCATATTCAGGAAACTCGGCTTCTACTCGCGTAAGATCGCCGACCCGAAGTCGCGAAATCCCAAAGGCGAACTTCAAGAGTATTTCCAGCTGCAGTCCTGGGGATCTCCCGTTTATCTCAAGTTGAGCGTATCCGGCCCCGCCCATGCGCCCCACTTCAAGACCTCGGTCACGACTCCAAACGGGTTGTGCGCCGAAGGCGAGGGCGGGAGCAGGCGGGCGGCCGAGACCGATGCCGCCGAAAAGCTTCTCGCCGCATTGAAAAGCGGAGGGTGATCTACCATGGAACAGTCCTCGATTTTTGAACAGTCCGTGCAACGCCCGCTGGCCGCCAGAATGCGGCCGGAGACGCTTGATGAATTTTCAGGACAGAAGCACCTTCTGGGCGAAGGGAAAATCCTGCGGCGGCTGATTGAAAACGACTCGATTTCATCCATGATTTTCTGGGGCCCTCCCGGCGTCGGGAAAACCACTTTGGCCGGAATCATCGCCAAACGGACCAAGGCCCGATTCATCGACTTCTCCGCGGTCACTAGCGGCATCAAAGAGATTCGCAACGTCATGCAGCAGGCCGAGGACGACCGCCGCTTCGGAGAGAAGACGATTGTATTCGTCGACGAGATACACCGTTTCAACAAAGCCCAGCAGGATGCGTTCCTTCCGTTCGTCGAGCGCGGCAGTATCACGCTTATCGGAGCGACCACCGAAAACCCCTCTTTTGAAATCAACAACGCCCTGCTCTCGCGCTGCCGTGTTTTTGTATTGCAGGCGTTGAATGCCGATGATATCTACGAGCTGCTCAACCGCGCGCTTGTCGATCCCCGAGGTTTCGGCGGTGAGAAAGTCGACATAACTCCGGAGCGGCTGCGCGCGGTGGCGAATTTCGCCAACGGCGACGCCCGCGCCTCGCTCTCGATGCTTGAGATGCTGGTGCTCAACGGAGAGGTTGATGCCGACGGAGCCATCACGGTGACGGAAGAGACGATTTCGCAGTGCATATCGAAGAAATCGCTGCTCTACGACAAAACCGGCGAGGAACACTACAATTTGATTTCGGCGCTGCACAAATCAATGCGCAACTCCGATCCTGACGCGGCCGTCTACTGGCTGGCGCGTATGCTGGAAGCGGGCGAAGATCCGCTGTACATTGCGCGGCGCATAGTCCGCTTCGCTTCGGAGGATATCGGTCTTGCCGCACCGCAGGCGCTGGAGCAGGCGGTAGCTGCATATCAGGCGTGCCACTTTTTAGGCGTGCCCGAATGCAACGTCCATCTGACCCAGGCGGTGGTCTACATGTCGCTGGCCCAAAAATCAAATGCGATGGAGCGTGCATATTTCGCGGCACGGGACGACGCGCTGAAAATGCTCGCCGAACCGGTGCCGCTGAACATCCGCAATGCGGTTACCGGTCTCATGCGCGAGGTCGGCTACGGCAAGGGCTATCAGTACGCACACGACTACAAGGAAAAAATTACCGCGATGCAATGCCTCCCCGACTCGCTCAAAGGCAGACGCTACTATCAGCCCGACGGACTGGGCGCGGAGGCACGCTTCAAGGAACGCCTTGAGGAAATTTTGGAGTGGAAGAAAAATCATGCGCAAGACTGAAATCAAAACGTATGCCGCTTCGCTGCTGGCCGTCTCGCTACTGGCACTGCCTTTTTCCGTCGGCGGCGAGACGATTTCGTTCTCTAACGTGAAGTCTACTTTGGTCGGCTCGAACCTTGAGGACTTCACCGACAGCGATGCCGTATACTCCCTGTGCAATGCCGGCTCCCGTCTCGTTTTCGGCGGCGATTTGGATTCCGGCTACATTTACGACGGAGAGGAGTATCTCTTCTCGGAAAACGGAAGCTTCGATGTCATGGACGGATTCGTTGGTGTCGCCAACTTCAACTCCGGAGCGTCGCTCGCGGATCTTCGCTTTGCGCTGGCAGGCAATCAGCTGCTGGACGAATACGCCTCAATCCGCTCCACCGCGGCCAACAAAACCTCATTCTTCGCCGGTGGCTATCTTTACGGTGATTCGGAAGAGCCTTGGGGAGTGATTATCCATGGATCCTTTGACGATTCCGAGATCCGGATAATCGGGCAAGACGGCGATTTCCAGCATGTGAAGTTCGAGCAAATTGCAGTCGACGGCAACGGAACGATTTTCGCCCTCGGCACCGATATTGACGGCTACGCCTACCTGCTGAGCCTGAACGGGGACGGCGATATTCTCTGGGATGATTTCATCTACCTCGGACAGGCAACGGACGGCAACACCCGCCTGCTTCTGTCGCCGGATGAAAGCACCCTGTACGCAGCGGTCGAAAAATCGCTCTACAAATTAACCATCAACGGGGAAGCCGTCGGCACCGAATTCGTCTTCACCTCCGGAATTTCGGACATTGCCGTCGACAACGACGGTTCACTTGCCGTGGTTACCGACGATGCCAAACTCCACCGGATGACCACACAGGGCAATCTCGCAGAAACGAGCGTCTCGCAGCTGTTTGAAAACGGCTCCGGCATCGAAATCAACTCCATTAGCATTGCGCCGGACAAGCGTCTGATAATCGCCGGCAGCTGCACCCGCGAAATTTTCAAGGCAACCGACCGCTCCGCCTTCAGCGGCATCCGAGCGGGTTTTGTGATGATAAAATCGCCTGATCTGTCTGAGACGCTTTTCTCCTCCTATCTCGGAAACGGCCAGGCAGAAGTTTTTGATACGGTTTTCGCCAATGACATTCTCACCGTCGGAGGAGCGACGGTTGAGACCGGTTGGGTCGACGGCGGATTCTGCACCAACGGCGAGGCCAAAGGCTCGAACCGCACCTGGGGATTTGTCAAGAGCTGGACCGGGGCGGCGATGGTGCCCGATCCAGATGGTGCTGTTAAAGTCAACATCACGCCCCGCGATGGCAAGTGGCAGATCAACGGCTCATCGTGGCTCGACAGCGGATTTGCGACCAATCTTCCGCCCGGCACCGCCTATACGGTCATGTTCAAGTCAATTCTCGACCACAAAGTGCCGTCTCCGATTTCCGGCATCGCCAAATCGGGTATCACCAACATCTACAATGCAGCATACACCTACGTCACGCCTCCGTTGGCAAAACGGGAATTCGAAGGAACGAAAGCGATTTTCCATTTTAACCTGCCGGCGAATGCCGCCTATGCGGAAGTGGTCGAAAGTTTTCCCCAGAGTTCAGATCCATCCCCGATCGTCACCGATTCATCAATTCTCATCTGGCAGCCGCGCACGCGCCGCCTGACCTTTTACAGCGACCAGGCGCAGGAGTACCAGTTGAGGTGCACCACCAACGGCGTCTACCGGATTAGCGGAACCGTAACGGTATATGACGGGCAGAACAACATTTTGAGCAACGCCGTTCCGGTTGAAGGCGACGAGGTGTTTGTCTACCCCACCGGCCTTTTGATGACGGTGCAGTGAGTTCGATTTTTGAAAACCCCTACCGACAGACACGACAACGCTGAAAGCATGAATACCGCATTTTGCAGATCGAAGGCACTGCTGGGAAATGAAGTGATGGAGAAGATATCCTCCGTCAAAGTTCTCATCGTCGGTGTCGGAGGAGTTGGGTCATGGTGCGCCGAAGCGCTCGCCCGCACCGGTTATGCCGATATGACGCTCGCCGATTTCGACTATGTAGAACTCTCCAACATCAACCGTCAGGCTCAAGCGCTGATCAACACCGTCGGTTCGCACAAAACCGAGGCATTGCTGACACGCCTCAAACACATCAATCCCGAAGGACGGTTTGAATCGATCTGCAGGCGTTTCTCGGCGGATACGGCCGATTCCTTCAAACTCGGCGAATACGATTTCGTCGTCGACGCCATCGATTCGGTGGCCGATAAAGCGCAATTGATATTGTCGGTGCTGGAAAACAGCAGAGCGAAATTGTTCTCGTCGATGGGAGCGGCGTTGCGCTTCGACCCGTCCCGGGTGAAAAGCTCCGCATTTAAAAAAGTCGCTGGTGACGGATTGGCGCGGGCGTTGCGCCAGCACTTCAAGAAGACCGGCTTCTTTCCTCCGCGCGACTTCACCTGCGTCTGGTCCGACGAATCGCCGTGCAAATGCGGCATCAGGGCGAGCCTGATGCCGGTAACCGCAGCCTTCGGACTCAAGCTGGCATCGCTGATCATCGATGCCAGCCGGAATTGAGCGCCGTCTCAAACGCCCGAATAGCAGACAAAACCGCCATCAACCGGCAGGGTCACGCCGGTGATAAAGGATGCCTCGTCCGAAAGCAGAAAACGCGCTGCGCCATGAAGATCGCTAGGCTGGCCGAACTTGCGCATCGGGGTCTTGGCGAGTACCTTGTTGCCGCGGGCGGTCGGAGTCTTGCCGTCCTTTTCCATCATCAGAAAACGATTCTGGTCAGTGATGAAAAATCCGGGCGCAAGAGCGTTCACTCTTATCCCCATCGGCGCAAGATGAGTTGCGAGAAAAGAGGTGAAATTCATGATGCCTGCCTTTGCCGCACCGTAAGCCGCAACCTTGGTCAGAGGCTGATACGCCGCCATTGAACAGAAGTTCAGCACCGCGCCACCTCTCTTGAGCATTTCCTTGCAGAAAACCTGGCAGGGAAGAACGGTTCCGACGAGGTTGAGCTTATTGACGAATTCGAATCCCTCGGCGGTAAGACCGAAGAATGTGTCCTCAAGCGCTGATGATTTCGTCATCTGCTCGGCGGGGGTAGTGCCCTTCGGGTGGTTGCCGCCGGCGCCGTTGATAAGCACATCAATGCGCTTGAATTTTTTCAGAATCACCTTTTTGGCGGCTTCGAGGCTGTTCTTGTCGAGCACGTTCGCCTCAACCGGCAGACAATCCTTTAGTCCCTTTTTTGCGAGCTTGTCGCAAAACTTCTTCGCCACATCGCCCCTGAGATCGAGCACCGCCACCTTTGCGCCGTGGCGGAGCATATCTTCGGTCATCGACGAGCACAAAACACCCGCCGCTCCGGTGATAACGATGACCTTTCCCTCAACTCCCTTCGCTTTCTTCATGCCTGCAGCCCTTTCTTTAGATATTTGATACCGATTTCAAGTCCACGCAATTCGGCAAGGCCGACGAGTCGCCCGCCATAGCTGTACCCGCAATAGCAGTTGCGCGATTTGTCGATCTCCATCAGTCGCCCATGATCGGGACGGACGACAATGCCCTCGCCTCGGCGCTTCTCTTCCTTGAGCAGCTCGATCATCAATGCCGGCAAATCCGTCTTGCCGCAGAGATGGCACTCCGACTCGTGGAACACGCCCGGCTCCTCGTAGCGGAGATTGCGGAAGTGACAGAAGAAAATCCGCCTGGCGAATTCTTTGAAAATCGCAACCTCGTCATTTTCTAGACTGCCGCCTAACGAACCGGTGCAGAGTGTAAGACCGATGTGCTTCGAAGGGCACATGCTGCACATTTCGCGAATGTCGGCTGCAGTCGAGAGCACGCGCGGCAACCCGAAAATCGGATGCGGGGGATCATCGGGATGGATGCACATGTCGATATTGTATTCCTCAAGCACCGGCGTGATCTCATTCAGAAAAGCGTACATGTTGGCGCGCAGCTCTTTATCCCCGATGCCCTCGTAGCTTTTGAGCTGGCGGAGAAATTCTTTCGGCGTCAAATCGTCTACGGTTCCCGGCAGCCCGGTGAGGATTGACTTCTCGACTCGCTTCTTCTGCGCCGGAGTGTACTTCGTCCAGAGTCGCTTCGCGCGCGCCCGGGTCTTGGCGTCGAAATCTTTTTCCGCGCCGGGACGTTTGAGCGCGAACATGTCGAACGCCGCAACCTCGTATTCGTTGTAGCCGAGGCAGGTCGAGCCGTCGCCGAGATCGTAGGCAAGATCGGAACGCGTCCAGTCGAGAATCGGCATAAAGTTGTAGCATACGGTCCTGATGCCGCACTTTGCCAGATTGACGAGCGTACGTTTGTAATTGTCGATATACTTCTTGTAATCACCGCTGCGCTTCTTGATGTCTTCATGCACGGGAACGGATTCGACCACGCTCCACACCATGCCCGCGGAACGCACCTTTTTTGCACGCGCCCTGATTTCGGCGACGGGCCAGACTTCACCGGGCCGACGCTCGTAGAGAGCCGCCACGATATCGGTGACTCCGGCCTGACGAATCTCTTTCAGCGTTATCTCGTCGGCATCTCCGTACCATCTCCACCCTTGTTTCATCTTTGGTCCTCCTACTGCTTTTACACTTCAACCTTTTTGTACTTGGGCACCAGCGCCTTCATGCATATCCAGCCGGCCATGTAAGCCACGGCGCAGTACCCGAACATGATGAAATATCCCGCCTCCTTGCCGGTGAAACCGCAGAAAACAAATGCGTCTCCACGCTCGGCGGCGAAGGTAAAAAGCTTGCCCGCGCATTTATTCACCATGAAGCTGCCGAGTCCCGCGGCGAATTGCGCAATTCCGGTGAGGGTGGCGATGGAGGATTTCGGGAACATATCGCCGACCACCGAATAGACATTTGCGCTCCAGGCCTGATGTCCGGCACAGGCGATGCCGATAAGCAGCGCAGGGAACCATGCGCTGTACGCGCCGAGCGGTTGCGCACCGAGCGCCAGAAGCGGAAGACACGCGAAGATAAACATCGCCGCCATGCGTCCTTCGTACGGATTCATCCCCTTCCGGTCGACAAACCAAGTTGGAATCTTGCACAGCCCGATCGAGAGGAAGGTGACGATTGCATAGAGCGTGAAGATAAGCGCCATGCCCATGCCCGAATCGCTGGTATATCCGAACTGGTCGGAGAGGTATCCCGGCGTCCAGAAAAGGAAAAACCACCACACGCCGTCGGTCAGAAGACGACCGAGCACCAATGACCAGGTGTGACGCAGTCTGAAGCACTGAACGTAGCTGAGCGACCGCTCCTCCTTGGCGGTCGCCGCATCCTGTCCGCCGACCTCGTCCTGATTTATGTATTCAAGCTCCTTGCCGTTAACATGCGGATTATCCGCAGGTTTGAAATAGAGAAACTGCCAGAACCCCATCCAGACGAATCCGAGTGCGCCGATTATGATAAACGACATCTCCCATCCCCAGAAGCGGGCGATGAGCGGAATCGTAAGTGGCGCGGCGAGCGCGCCAACCGAGGAGCCGGAATTGAAGATCGATGTTGCGAAAGCGCGGTCTTTTTTCGGGAAATACTCGGCGGTCACTTTGACGGCGGCGGGGAAGTTGCCGGCTTCGCCGAGCGCGAGAAACGCGCGACATCCGAGAAACAGCCAGACGGAGATCGAAGAGACGGCAAGCGCGATGGAGCTGCCGGCCTGAAGATTCTTCATCGCTTCAACGCTTTCGATTCCGGTGACCAGCTGTAGCACACCCCAGCCGCACAAGGCGTGGGCGCACGCCGCCAGCGACCAGACGAAAATCGCCCACAGATAGCCTTTCTTGGTACCCAGCCGGTCGATGAATTTTCCGGCGAAAAGATTGCAGAAGGCGTATACGAGAGCGAAGGTGGCGGTAATCGTTCCGTAATCGTCGTCAGTCCAATGGAATGTCGGCGCGATGAAATCCTTCCAGGTCAAGGAAAGAACCTGCCGGTCGAGATAGTTGACGGCGGTGGCGAAAAACAGCAATGAACATATTACCCAACGAAAGCCGGTGGCTTTTGGCACAGTTTTAGTCATAACCAAACCTCTTTATGGAATTGCTTAAAAAACAATCTCATTATACACTATTTTCACGCCCAACGCCAGCGGCGCATTTCCAGCGTGCTAGGATTTGGTTTACGTCCCCGGCAAATACACCTTTCTCCGAAAACCGAAGTGAAATCTTTATGTCGTAAACATCGGAGGCCTCTTTCAATTTCCAGGAAATGCTGCCAGATTTAATTCCGACAACCTTGGTATAATCGACGGTTCCACCGTCAACATCCGGAACAACGCCATCGACAAGCCCTTCAGCCTCGGAGAAATTTTTGCCGTTTTCGCTATACGGCGTTAGACTATACTCCGTATCCTCAACATTTTCCTCCGTCAATAGATTGTCCGACGAAGGCTTCCATTCACTTGGAGTATAAGCGCCTGTTTCCCAAACAGCCGCGCCGTAAACAGTGTTAAAGAAAAGCGAGACAGCAATCAGGATGCAATACTTTTCCATTAATTATCTCCCTTCCGTATCGTTTAGCACATTCGGAGAATTTTAGCGTCCTACTTATTGATACTCAACGTCATTTCACCAATCACATAACCCTGCGCATTGTAGTTGGCTGCGGATCCGCACTCACCGTTATAGTTGCCCGCGACCTCAAAATTGACGCCGTAATCCTTGAACTTGTAACGATAGCGATTCCAAAGCACGCGCGCGACGATGTCGCCGTTGAACTCCTGCTGAAGCTCGAGGCAAATGACGCGCATGCAATTGTCCTGCGGCGAGCAGTTCTGCAACTGACAGGTATACGTCTTCTTCTCCGGATTGAACGATTCGAAATGGACTTGGCAATCAAACGGGCCGCCAGGCACCCAAACGCCGCCGATCTTTGCGCCGGAAACCTTCACCTTGGCAATGTCGGTACCCTTCAGCACAACCTGTGCGGTGGTGGAAAGGAATTTCTTCACGGTGACATCCTTGGCCTTGCCGTCGTCGGTGAAAACCATCTTCTTGTTCGCAAGAAGCTCCGCATTGGGATAGACCTTCATCATCGTCTTGGCCAAAATATTCGCCATGCGCTTGTAGCCAGCGTCATTCGGATGAAGCGCCTTGTCGATCGACAATCCTTCAAGCTCGTCCTGTTCGCCGCAAGTGGAATAAAAGTCCGCAACGGGCAATTTCTCCTTCTTCGCAATGGCCATCACAAGATTGGCGTAATCTTTCAAGAAGTAACCTTTCTTGCCATCGCGTTCGCTTTGCCTCGCATCGCAGCGTGCAGGAAGGTAGTTGCCGAAACCGTAACCCTTGCGCGGCGTGCAGAGAATAATCTTCGCCTTGGGATTCGTCGAGCGGATTTTGTCGATGACCTGCCGATAGGTGGCGGCGAATGTGCCGTTTTTCGTGTTGTTCACATAATCGGACATCGTGCCCGGCGGCACGCGGTTGCCCCAATCATTGATGCCGTGCTCGATGGTGTAGAGATCGGCATCCTGAATGCACCATAATGTTGAATTCAAGCATGCGCCGCTGATGCCGCGGTTCACGAAACCGTCGAACTTAATCTGCTCCATCAACCAGGACTGGTATCCCTTCTGAAAAGTTCTTCCCGCGTGGCTGTTGTACCAAGTGATCGACGTGCCGAGGCTCAACCAGCGCAGCGGCAGATAGCGCGGTGCATCAAGCGGCTTCTTCGAATCGTTCGCTGTCAACGGAATGTTTTTCCCAGGTTTTGCAACGGCGCTAAACAGGACCACCGTCGTCAAACATGCAATAATCAGTCTCTTCATTTATCAATAATCCTACAGTAATCAAACGGCACCGCCGCTATAATGTTCAATCGGTTATAATCGTACACATCCTTGACTTTTTTAAGTCATGCGAATTTTAGCACAATAACTTCGACAATGTCCATTAAAACACGCTTATCCCGATTTTTTCGGGGGAAATTATCCCGACTATACGGAAACCCCAGTAAATAGGGCTTAAAAATTTATTCGGACGATGAAAAAACAAGCGTAGACTTTCTTGAGAGAGACGATTTTACGTAAAAAAAG
>JAZQGX010000277.1:0-3303 GCA_045540275.1 Kiritimatiellia bacterium
CTTCTGTCGATACAGAATCGAGGAATTCTTTCCGTGCGCATCGGCATTGCCGATCAGGAAGTTGAAGATCATCCTGTCTATGAACGCGAGGCGGTCTGCCAGCGAGAATTTCATCTCCTTCATCGCTTTCATGCAAGACGCAAAGGACGGACCTCCTTCGTTTTCATACTTCATCTCTCCGGATACGCCCAACGCCTGACAGAAGTCCTCCTGATGCAGACGGCGTATTTCGCCGCCAACGGATTCCCTGTCGTACCTTTCCGTCCAGTAGTATGGTTCGCCCTTGATGCGCATGAGACCGCATTTCGCCGTCTTGAGCCCCAGCCTCGCCGCGAGCGACATGGAGAAGAATTCGTTGAAGACGCTGTCGGCATAATCCTCCGCAGGCGGTTTGATGATATGCGTCGATGGCATCCCGAACAACGGAAGCGCAATCCGTCCATCTACAATCCGCGCGATCAGCTTGTTTTGCGCACCCGATCCGGATATGCGGTACCCGGCCACGCCATTCACGTAAAGAGGACGCTTCCTGAGCGATTTCAGAACCATGCCGGCCGCATCTTCATCAAGCATCTCCAGCCGCGCGGCTGATTCCTCCTCCTGCGGCATGTCTTCAGGCCACAGCGAAATGGCTCCGGCGCAATCCCCTCCAAGGGCCTCGAGGAATCCGAATATGTTGTGGCGCGAAACATGCAATATCGGACCAAGCCTGCGCCTTACCTGATCCGGCGGAAGCAGGTTCTCGAAGAAGACCGTCGTTGTCTCGGTATCGAACGGCTCCGAGCGCAGGGGAAGCGAGCGGGAAAGCGGCATGGACGCGGAATCGGCAAGATATTCCGGCTCGTATGAGAACCGCATCTCGTTGTGGTGGGAAGAATAATCCAGACGGCCGACTGTTCGACCGAGCAGACGGACAATCAACACACCTTTCCTTTGAACGGCAACAGGCATAATCAAACTCCTTCCGGTGCCGTCAAGGCAATCGAAACCCCCAACGTGTCAAGCACCTTCAGCAGTTTCCCCGCCTGAACCGTATCCTTGCCAGCCTCAGCTTCTACGACAAAGCGTCTGCCTACATCAGCCGCCTGAGACAGCTGAAGCTGCGTCACCCCTTGCCGTCTCCGCTCTGCAGCAATGAATTCGCCAAGCTCTTTCATGTTCATAACGACCCCTCCGTGTTACCGAGCGGTATCATAACATATTTAAACCGACGCCGTCAACCCTCAATGTTACCGCACAGGAACATTTGCAAGCACACGAGATGAGACAAGTTGCTGCAAATTGGTTCGGTAACTTTCACTTCAGCGGAATGCGGTAGGATGAGACGACGACAAGTCCGCTCTTGAAAACGACTGTCGCCCGGAAGTAGTAGCGGAAGCGGTCATGGCAATCAGATGCTATGTGCGGCATTTCAAGCGACACATGCCCCGTCGCAAGTTCCATTGAATTGGAAAACTCCTTCGAATCGTTCAGGACGCCAGACGGTGTGCCCAACGTTCCTGTCCGCACGCGCGATTCCTCGAGAGCCGTGGCAAACTCGACACGCCTGACATCGTCCGCGTCGCCCTTGAATTCGTATTCGAAAGTCGCCCTCTCGCCTTCCTTGAGCACGCCGCCCAGAAGCCGCACCTCGTAACACGGCCGAAGATGTTTCCATACAATCCTGATGAAATATGCAGTCATGGCGATTCCTATAAGCGGGAATACGACGCCTATGACAAGCTCGGCGCAGAAGCCCTTCTCAGGATAATCCCGCACGGCGGCGATGAACCTTGGAACAAGCCCCGCAAACGCTCCGGCATTCCAGCCGCAGCACCAGATCGCCATGAAAAGCAGTCCATCCGGCAGCACGCGCCGCAGCCTCACACCATCAGACGCAATCATCTGCTCGTGCGCTTCGCGTTTCTTGCCTCGCGTCCTGAACCACTTGACAAACTGAAGCAATGCTCCGCAAAGCATTACAGCTGGAATCAAGACAAACATGCCACTCCCGACATAGTTGCCAAGCGTTGCCCCGGGTTTCCCGATAACCGACTTAAGCTCAAATAGTCCGTTGACTATGAATAGAATCGAAAACAACACGCCTACAGCGCAGCCGATGACACAGAGAATACGTCCCGACCTCGGCAGATCTCTCAGTCGTGGTGTCGAGAAGCCGCTACTCCCACCCATGTTCTGGCGCTCCCACGAGAAGTCCTGCCGCCATCCGACGCGCCCCTCCAGAAAATCGAGAAACACGCGCTCGACGTCGTCAGCGCCTACACGGCGCGTGCAGTGGAATAGCGGACTTCCCTGCCCGGCGCGATATTCCAAGTCGAAGCATCCGTCGCTCCTCCCGCCTACGTCGTCATAGTCGCATGCAACCTGCACGAAGTTCTCATCATCCGCCTCGTCGAAAAGAATCATGAACTCGCCGCGCAAGGCGTTGTCCCGGACAAGCCGGCGGATCAGCTCCGCCGTCGCCTCGCGCTCCTTCATTCTCTCAGTTTCGATTTGCATTGACTGCTCCTTTTCTTTGCGTCCTTTGCGTTCTTTGCGGCTAAACCTCATTGGAACTGGTCATTGGAATTGGCCGCATTCTGCGCTGCCGCAGGTTTTCGTTCAGCCCGCGTGCGCCGCAAGAACATCGCCCTTACAGGCACGCAATTATGTAAAACAGTATATCACCTTCTGACATTTTGCACAACGCCCAATTTACACGTTTTGACGTTTTAGCAAAATACCAGTTCACACGATTTTACATTTAGGAGTCGAGAGACTTCTTTCGGAGGACATTTCACCACGCAACCACGCGCTTTCACATTTGGCAAGCGCAACTTGCCAATATATTATTCATTTGACAAGCCTATCTATCCAATCGCAAAACGTCCTTTATCTCTCTGAACGCAATGACGGCGGTGGGAGTGTCTCGCGCGGGCCGAGAAACTTGGGGCTGCGGCGAAGAATCACATCGAGGACTGCGGCAATCTTCGCAAGCTGTTCGCGGATTGTCGTCTTGATCGAATAGCGTCCGTTCACGTCCTTCGCCGCGTAGCCGTAGGCGTCGCATCCGAACCCGCGCGCCGTGAAGACCGCGCGGCGGACGTGGTCGGGCTGCGAGACGATGATGAACGAGTCGAGACCGAACACCTTCTTCGCCCGCACGACCGTGTCGAGCGTGCGGAAACCGGCGTAGTCGCAGGCAATGCGGTCGGCGGGCACTCCGGCCTTCATAAGTGACTCCTTCATGTCGGACGGTTCGTCATAGCCCTTCACATGGTTGTCGCCGCTCACGATGAGGCAATCCACCTTGCCCGCCTTGTA
>JAZQGX010000278.1:0-36861 GCA_045540275.1 Kiritimatiellia bacterium
GCGTCGGTCGCGGCGGCGGCTCCGGCTGGGGCAAAACGGCTGCCAAGGGTCAGAAAGGTCAGGCCTCCCGCAAGGGTCACAAGCATAAGCTTGGATTCGAAGGCGGCCAGATGCCTTTGATCCGTCGCCTGCCCAAGCGCGGATTCAAGAATGTCAATCGCGTGAATTACTTCCCGCTGAACGTTGCCCGTCTCGAGCAGTTCGAGGATGGAGCTACGGTTGATATCGCACTTCTCCTCGAGAAGGGCATCTTCTCCCGTAAGTTCGACGGTGTCAAAGTTCTCGGTTGCGGTGATCTGACGAAGAAACTGACGGTCAAGGTCAATGCGGTTTCGGCTTCTGCCAAGCAGAAGATTGAAGCGGTTGGCGGAACCGTCGAGCTTGTGTAAGGAACCATGCCATGCCAATGCTTTCCACCTTCGCCAATACTTTCAAAATTCCCGAGTTGCGCAAGCGCATCTTGATTACAATTGGCGTCGTAGCCATTTGCCGTCTCGTTTCGCTGATTCCAACCCCGGGAGTAGATTGGCAGACTCTGCAGAATGCGCTAGAGGCAATCCGCAAGCAGTCGGCAGTCGGTGGCGGGTTGATGGACTGGTTGAATGTGTTCAGCGGCGGTGCACTTAATCAGTGCGCCGTCGGCTTTCTGAGCATTTGGCCTTATATCAGCGCGCAGATTATCATTCAGCTGCTCACCGCTGTGGTTCCTACTTTCGAACGTTGCTCGCGTGAAGGCGAGAGCGGCCGTCAGAAGCTTGCGCAGTATACGCGTTATCTTACCATCGGCATTTGCGTTTTCCAGGCCTGGGCATTGGGATCTGCTCTTCAACACCCCGCAGCCATGGGGCTTGGTGACATTCGCATTGTTACGATTCCGGGTATCGGGTTCAACATCATGACGGTTATCTGTATGACCAGTGCATCGCTTTTGGTGATGTGGCTGGCCGATCAGATTACCCGTTTCGGTCTTGGAAACGGCACCTCGCTGATTATCATGATCAACATCACCTCGCGTTTGCCGGTTGCGTGTGTTGAGGCATGGACGCGTTATTTCGGTTTGGATGGTGTCGCTCCCGTCAAGAGCCCCGTCGAGCTGGGCATTTTGCTCTTCTTCGGATTCTTGATTACCATGGGTACGGTTATGCTGACCCAGGGTCTCCGCAAGATTCCCATTCACTCCACCCGTCGCTCAATGGTTTCGGGCAACACTTACGGAATGCAGCAGACATTCATGCCGCTCCGCGTGAACTATACCGGTGTTATGCCGATCATTTTCGCCGGACCGCTCATTCAGTTTCCCGGTGCGCTTCTAGCACGCCTGCCTTCTGATGTTGAATGGCTTGTTCCGTTGAAGGCGTTCGGCGCAAAGCTCACCGACATGACGAGCCCGGTTCACCTGGTTATCTATTCAATACTCATCATGTTCTTCTCGTTCTTCTGGGTGGCAACGCAGTTCAATGCGATGCGCATATCCGAGAATCTGAAGCGCGACAGCTCGTATGTTCCCGGTATTCGTCCGGGCAAAGCTACGGCAGAGTATCTTGATGCAGTGATGACCCGTGTGACGCTCATCGGTTCGATTGGCTTGCTGATCATAGCGATTTTGCCGCAGTTCATGCGCGGGTACCTTGATATTCCTTGGGAAATGGCCTCCTTCTTCGGTGGTACATCGCTCTTGATTATTGTTGGTGTCGCGCTTGACACTTTGCGTCAGATGGAGTCGCATTTGCTTATGCGCAACTATGACGGATTCCTTCGCCACGGCCATCTTCGTGGACGTCGTGGATAGGGGGCTGTTACGCTTACTTGAAAAGGAATCGGCAAGTCCGATTCCTTTTTTTCATTTACAGAGAGACAGTGCAATGGAAAGAAAAAGAGAAGTCCGTTTTCGGCTCGCACTTTTGTGGGTGATATTGCTTTCCATTGTGCTGATTCCTTTTTTTATTTTCGGCGAAGAGCTGAGCAGGTGGATTCTTGCCACCGTCAATGATTGCTCGGACAATCGCCCCGCCGTCGCGCTGGTGCTCTTTGCGATTCTGGCTTCCGATATTTTTCTTCCGATACCTTCTTGCCTTTTAAGCACGCTGTGCGCGATGTTTTTGGGGCCGTGGTTGGGATTTAGCGTCTCATTTGCCGCGATGGGGGCAAGTTCGGCGGTCGGATATTTCATCGGCCGCGCCGGATCGCCTTTGGCGTTGAAGTTGATCAGGGGCAGCGAGGTGCGGCTTGATGCCTGTTCCGCTCAACATGGGGCTTTCTATCTTTTTATTATGCGGCCGGTGCCGGTTATAGCGGAATGTTCGGTAGTGTATGCAGGACTTTGCCGGGTTTCGGCGATGTCGGCGGCATTTTGGATCGGTCTCGGCAACGCGGTGGTTTCGGCGGTGTATGCGACAATCGGCACAATGGGAGTTGCCACCGATTCCCCATTGCCCGCCTTTGGGGGCACGGCTATACTCTGCGTGATTTTTTGGATGGTCGGTAGGCTTAAAATATTTAAGGCCGGACGAAGGAAGCATGATGACAATTAGGGCAAAGGCAAAAATCAATTTCACGCTTGAAGTGCTTGGGAAACGGCCTGACGGGTATCACGCGTTGCGAAGCGTGGTGATGCCGTTGGATTTCGGTGATGACATTTCCGTCGTTGAAGCGGAATCGGGAGTGTCGCTCTCGGTTAAGAGCGATTCGGTGACATTGACGAAACTGGGTCCGGAATCTAACAATCTTGCGGTCCGTGCTGCGAAATTGATCATGTCGCGTTTTGATATTTCAAAAGGGGTGGCGCTTACCATAACCAAGCGCATCCCGATCGGCGGCGGCATGGGGGGAGGAAGTGCAGACGCGGCGGCGGTTTTGCGCGCCTTGAACAATTTGTGGAATTTGTCTATCCCCGAGACGGAACTGATTGAGTTGGCGGCGGAGTTGGGCAGTGATGTTCCGGCACTGGTGCTGGGAGGCGCGGTGTTGATGGAGGGACGCGGCGAAAGGGTTTGCCGGCTGCTGCCCGAGGGGGGCGGGGTGGCAATGCCGATAGTGGTTGCCAATCCGGGTGTTCATTGTTCTACTCCAGAGATTTTCAAGGCGTGGAACGCCAAACAAAACTTGACTTCGCACGGTGATATCGTGCATAATACAAAAACTTTTGTGCGCGCCGGCGATGTTGGTGCGATGGCAAAAGAGTTGCGCAACGACCTGCAGCAACCGGCGTTTGAGCGGTATCCAGAGATTGCCCGGCTGGCGGCGGAAATGCGTGGGCTTGGGTGTCTTGGGGTGTTGCTGTCGGGCAGTGGAGCTTCGGTGTTCGGCCTGACGGATAGCAGTGAAAAATCCGTTTGGATCAGCGAGAAACTCAAGTCGTCCGGAGTTTGGAGCGTAGCAACATTTACTTGCCCGATGGTGTAATGGCAGCACAGCAGCCTTTGACGCTGTTTGAGGTGGTTCGAGTCCACCTCGGGCAACCATCTTATCGAGGAGGCGCGAGCCTCCTTTTTTTCTTTTCAACATTCTATACCCGATTACAAATGCAGTGTCATTTCAGTTAGCGTCGATTCGTTTTTACGGATTTGCTGCAACCGATGAATTTTAACGATGTGGAGATAATTGACGGTATCGTTCCGGCTGCAACAATGCTTTTCATTGCGGTAGCGGCAATTTTGGTGTAAAATTACAGGAAATTGTTGATACAACCCCAAGATCATGTTTACTAGAAACCAGACTCGTCCATTGAAATTAGGTCCACTCCAGATCGGGGGCGGTGCTCCGGTCAGTGTGCAAACAATGGCCAATGTTTCGCCGCACGACGAGAGTGCGCTCTCGGCGCAAATCCTTCGTTGCGCCCAGGCCGGAGCCGATGTGGTCCGTCTGACGATCCCGGATGTCAGGGCCGCAGAGGTTCTCTCTCTCGTTCGCCGCACCTCGCCGGTACCGCTTATCGCCGACATCCATTTCGATTACCGATGCGCATTGGCCGCCATTGACGCCGGTGCCGACGCCTTGCGTCTGAATCCCGGAAATATCGGTGGTCGAGAAAATGTACGGGCGGTCGCCCGTGCCGCCGCTGAAAAACGCATCCCCATCCGCATTGGTGTCAACGGCGGGTCGCTCGAGCCGGGAGAAACCCTCGTTTCCTCGGCGCTCAAGCATATCCATCTGCTTGAAGCGGAGGGGTTTTACGACATCGCCGTTTCGGTAAAGGCCAGCGATGTTCCACGCACGCTCGCGGCCTACCGCGAACTGGCCGAGCAAACCGACTGTCCGCTGCATCTCGGAGTGACGGAGGCGGGAACCTTCCTGCGCGGAACTGTCCATTCTGCCGTTGCGCTTGGAATTTTGCTGGATGAGGAACTGGGAGATACCATCCGCGTTTCGCTCACCGACGCCCCGGAACGGGAAGTCCGGGTGGGGCTTGAGATTCTTCGCGCCTGCTCCCTTCGCGCGCCCGGACCCTCGGTGACCAGCTGCCCGACCTGCGGCCGCACTAAGGCCGATGTGATGAAAACCGCAGAAGCGGTGGAGGCGGCTCTTGAGATGTTTTACCGCGCCGGCAGCCGCTTCCGCTGCGGTCGGGTGCCCCGCGTGGCAGTCATGGGTTGCGTCGTCAACGGACCCGGCGAGGCCAAATCGGCGGATATCGCCCTGTGCGGTGGTGTCGGGGAATTCATGCTTTATGAAAACGGAACATTTGTCCGCCGTTTCCCGGAAGAGGAGGCTGTCGCGCAGGTGATAGAAGCGGTGCGGCGTTTTCATGCCTCATCTTGTGGCGGTTCAACTGGCGGCAAGGAGTGACGATGCTTGAGATACGCAAGAGAAATGCCTATCTGAAATTTGCGGCGGCACGTTTTCTCGAATTTGCCGCGGACAGCGTGGTGATGGCCGCGGCGTACCTCGGCGCCTTCATCCTTCGTTTCGACTTTAACGAGCCGCTGTGGGGATGGACGGGGGCGGCACGCTCCTTCATCACGGTGTGGATTGTGCAGAGTCTTGCGCTGTGGATGTTTGGCTGCCACCGGATTTCGTGGCGGCAGATAAAGATCAGTTTGATTCCCCGTTACTTTTCCGCGGTTGCTTTTTCCTGCTCGGTCCTGCTGGCATTGCGCTTTTTGATGCCCGCCGTGTCCAGCAGCGGCATCCGTCCTCCGTTCAGCATCTCGATTCTCAATGCAATCCTTTGGGCGTTCGGTCTGATTCTTTGCCGCTTTGCGTGGGCGCGATACATCATCAGTCGTCGCTCCGAGCGAGACCTGCTGGGACGCCCCGAGCATCTTCCGGAAGTTGAGAGCATCGTCGAATTCATCAGGGACCGAAAGGTACTTGTCACCGGGGCCGGGGGCTCTATCGGAAGCGAACTCGTCCGTCAGGTCGTCCGTGCCGCTCCTTCCTGTATAATCATGGTAGAGCGTTCCGAAAATGCGCTTTACGAAATCGACCGGGAAATCCGCGGTTTTGAAACGGAGATTTCCTGCGTCGCGGAACTAGCCGATGTGATGGACGAGTCCCGGATGCGCAGAATCTTCGAACGGTACCATCCCGATCTGGTTCTGCACGCCGCCGCATTCAAACATGTGCCGATGGTGGAACACAACCCCGTCGACGGATTGCGCAACAATTTTTCTGCCTCTCTCCTCATGGCATCGCTTTCCGTTGAGTACGGAGTCGACAAGTTCGTGTTGATCTCAACCGATAAGGCGGTCAATCCGGTGTCGATTATGGGATGTACCAAGCGTTTGGCGGAGGTGGCGGTGCTTCAACTCAACCGGATGAACCGCACCCGTTTTTCCGCGGTGCGCTTTGGCAATGTACTCGGCTCTTCCGGCTCGGTGGTGCCGCTTTTCCGCGAACAGATTGCCCGCCGCATGCCGGTCACGGTGACCCATCAGGAAATGAGACGCTACTTTATGTCCGCCCACGAAGCGGTGTCGCTCGTGTTGCAGGCCGCGGCTTTCGCCGAAGGGGGAGAGGTCTTTGTGCTGGACATGGGCGAACCCGTGAAAATTCTCGATCTTGCCGAGGAGATGATCATCCAGCAGGGATACCGTCCCTATGTCGATATTCCGATTCGCATTACCGGAATCCGTCCGGGCGAGAAGCTGTTCGAGGAGCTGGATGTTTCGGAGCAGTCGGCATTTAAGACCGGCTGCGCGCGAATATTCATCTGCAAGAACGGTCAGATTCCTGCGGAGCGCGCCATCGGAATTGTCGAAGAGGCCCGGAATATCATCGCTGAAAACCCCTCGCCGGAACAAGCCCGCCTGCAGATTAGAAAATTGGTGGACGGCATTTAATCGGTAATGGTGATTTTTGCCATAGCGTGTTGGAAATTGGAAAGTAGAAAGTATGAATGGTGCAGTATTGTTGATCGCTTCGTGCTTGTGTTTTGCGCTGGCCTATTTCGTTTACTCTCGATATCTGGCAAAGGTGTTGGGGGTGAATCGGGAAAATCCAACGCCTGCGCACTCCATGCGCGACGGTGTCGATTATGTTCCCGCGCCCGCTCCCGTACTCTTCGGACATCACTTCGCTTCGATCGCCGGCGCCGGTCCCATCGTCGGTCCCATCCTGGCCGCCGAATTCGGGTGGGGGGCGGTTGCCCTCTGGGTGCTGCTAGGCTGCATTTTTATCGGTGCTTCGCACGATATGATGGCGCTGTTTCTGTCGGTTCGCCACCGGGGACAGTCGATCGCCTCGGTTATCGACGCTGTGGCGGGGCGACCTGCACGGGTCTGTTTTTTGATGTTTTGCATGGTTGCGCTGGTGTTGGTTTGCGCCGAGTTCACCCGTCTGGTGGCCGTCACATTCACCCATCGTCCGGCGGTTGCGACCAGCTCCATTCTTTTCATTTTCGAAGCGTCGATTTTCGGTTGGTTTGTGTACCGCAAGGGCGTGTCTTTGTTCAAGGCGAGTCTGTTTTTCGTGTCGTTGATGTTTGCTTTCGTCTGGGTCGGCACCGCTGTTCCTTTTGACCTATGCCGTTTCGGTCTCAGCACCGATTCGGCGCAGAACGTGTGGACCGC
The DNA here is from genome assembly GCA_045540275.1 of Kiritimatiellia bacterium. Lineage (GTDB taxonomy): Bacteria > Verrucomicrobiota > Kiritimatiellia > RFP12 > UBA1067 > RGIG8368. The sequence continues at coordinate 7,011 of JAZQGX010000278.1, forward strand.
CGTGTTGCTCGTCTATTGCTTTCTTGCCTCGACACTGCCGGTGTGGATGTTGCTGCAACCCCGCGACTATTTGAACAGTTACCTACTCTATGTAATGGTGGTGCTCGGTTTCTTGGGCGTGCTGTTCGCCGCGCCGTCGATTGAAATCCCCGCTTTCGTCGGATTCGAATCCCAATCGGGCAAATCGCTGGTACCGTTCCTTTTCGTGACGGTCGCCTGCGGTGCCTGTTCCGGCTTCCATGCGCTGGTCGCCTCCGGCACCACAAGCAAGCAGTTGGACTCCGAGCGTCATATCCGGCCGGTGGCGTACGGCGGAATGCTGCTTGAGGGACTGCTGGCGATTTTGGCTTTGGTGTCGGTAGCGTATCTTTCACCGTCCGTGCTGGCCGAAAAAAATGCCGCCGGCCATACTCCGGTAATGCTCTTCGCTTCCGGCGTGGCTTCCTTCTGCGCTAGGTTCGGCATTCCCACCGAGACCGCCGAGGTCTTCTTTTCGTTGGCGATCGCGGCGTTTCTGATGACCTCGGTCGATACTGCAACTCGTCTAGCGCGTTTCATCTTCGAGGAATTGGTGCAGGCGGTAAAACCTCCGGTGCAGTCGAAACCGGCGGAGAGCCGGCGGGTCAATATGTATGCCAGTACCTCAGTTGTGATTGCATTTGTTGCGCTGCTACTTTTCGGCGACCGCACGCTGGCCAAGAGTCTGTGGACGATGTTTGCCAGCGCCAACCAGATGCTGGCTGCGTTCACGCTACTGACCGCCGGACTTTGGCTCTGCAGCCGGCGCCGCGGCGGTTGGATCGCATTCATTCCGATGCTGGTGATGCTAGTGACAAGTGGCATGGCGGTCGTGCAGCTGTTTGTCGGAGGAGTGAAAAAATGCGCGGCGGAGGGATTCGGAGCGGGAGGCGCGGTGGCTACCGGCGCATTCGTCCTGCTCGTTCTCTGCATCTCGCTGTTGATTTCCGGAACGACGTGCTTCTGCCGTATGATGCGCGAAAGAAAATAGGAATGGCTTTACTATGAATGGAGAAAATGCAAAAGGAAGAGTGGTGGCGGTGGTGGGACGGCCGAATGTCGGCAAGTCCGCGCTCTTCAATCGCATCGCCCGCAAGCGCGCTGCAATCGTGCACGATCAGAGCGGAGTCACCCGCGACCGTCTGATGCTTGAGGTCGAACGCGAGGGGAAAACTTTCAACCTGGTGGACACCGGCGGCGTGACAATGGCGTCGCGCGAGGACGATTTCGCCGGTGATATCCGAGCCCAGGTCGAGGCGGCGCTGCAGGATGCCGCCGTTGTGATTATGACCGTCGACGTGCAAAGCGGTTTGACTCCGCTCGACGAAGAGGTCGCCGCCATGGTGCGCAAGGCGGATGTCCCCTGCGTGCTAGCCATCAACAAATGCGACCTTCCCCGCCACGAGTCGCGCGCGGAGGAGTTCGCGCGTCTGGGGATGAAATCGTTTACGGTTTCGGCGGAGCACGGCACCGGAATTACCGAGCTGGTCGACGCGGTCATGCCCTATCTCCCCGAGACGATCAACGAGACGATCGCCAATCCGCTGCGGGTGGCAGTGGTGGGGCGTCCAAATGCGGGCAAGTCATCGTATATCAACCGCCTGCTGCACTCCGATCGTCTGATCGTCTCGGATGTCGCCGGCACAACCCGCGATTCCATCGATGTTCCGTTCACCGTTGGCAGCGGAAAGAGCGCGCGCCACTACGTATTGGTGGACACCGCCGGAATGCGCAACCGTCACAAGTGCGACAGTGCAGTGGAGCGCTTCAGCCTTTTCCGTTCGGAGGAGGCGGTGCGCAATTGCGATATCGCCGTGCTGGTGCTTGATCCGTTGCTGGGGCCGACCGCCCAGGACAAGCATATCGCCAAGCTGATTGCGGACAACAACAAGGGATGCATCGTGCTGATGAACAAATGGGATCTAGCGCAGGAGCGCGAGATGACCCAGGCCAAGGCCGAGCCGGTTTTGAAGAAAATCATGCCGTTCCTTTCGCACTGTCCGATCGTGTTCGCCTCCGCCAAGAGCGGATTCAACATCCGTCGCAGTATCGATGCGATCGATGCGGTGGCCGCGCAGATTCAGATGAAGCTTCCCACCGGCATGCTGAACCGCACGCTGGAGGAGGCGACGCGCCGTACGGTGGCACCGGTCCGCTACGGCAAACGCCTACGCGTCTACTATGCGCTGCAGGTGCGTTCGTCTCCGATTACAATCAGGATGTTCGTCAACGATCCCAAGACCGTTACCCAGGCCTATACCGAATATATGCGTCATGCCATACGTTCGCGTTTCGGCTTGGACGGCGCTCCGATTGTGATTTTCTTCAAAGCCCGTTCCCGTCCCGAAAACGTCGAGTCGCGCCCAAAACCCAAACCGGAAAAGCCCGGCAAGGCGAAATCGCGCCCGCGGCGTCTTGGAAAAAACAGATAGACGATGTTAAAGAAGTTCACGCTGCAGTGGATTAAATTTCTGGTGGCTGGCGAAGGGTTGTCGGTCAAGACGGGTCGTGCGATCGGACTTGCGGCGCTGACCGGCGTGCTGGCCGGTTTCGCCGCATCCGCATTCTATTGGCTGCTCGACGCCTTCCGCTTCCTTTTGATCGAATGCGTCGGCGGAGTCAGACCTTTGCTGGCGGACGGCGAGGTGACGCTGTTCTCCGCTCCCGGGAATGCGGCAGGCGAGTGGTATATACTGCTCCTGCTTCCGGCAATAGGATCGCTGGTCGCGGCCTGGATCGTCAAGGCGTTTTCTCCGGAGTCGGCGGGACACGGTACCGATGCCTGTATTTTTTCGTTTCACCATAACGAAGGCATCATGCCGTGGCGCGTCATCCCGGTAAAAGCACTGACCTCGTCGATCGTCATCGGCAGCGGAGGATCGGCCGGTTGCGAAGGTCCGGTCACCCAGATCGGCGCGGCCTGCGGCTCGCTTCTGGCGAGAATATTCCATTTGAGCGGTGCGGAGCGCCGCATTCTGATGGTGGCGGGCCTTTCGGCGGGCGTTGGAGCGATGTTCCGCGCTCCGCTTGCCGGCGCGGTGTTCGGCGCGGAGATTCTCTACAGCGGACTTGATGCGGAATACGAGGTGGTTATGCCTTCGCTGGTGGCTTCGACCATCGCCTATTCGGTGTTCTGCCTTTTCTACGGATGGCAGTCGTTTTTTGTGATGCCGGAATGGAGTTTCGACGAGCCTTGGCAGCTGCTTCCGTTTCTGGCGCTGGCGCTTCTGGTCTCGCTGGGTGCGAAGTTCTACATTTTCTTTTTCCGCCGGACCGAGCATTACTTCCAGAATTCACAGATCTCCAAATGGCTGAGACCCGCGGTCGGAGGCTTGCTCACCGGTTGCATTGTCTGCTTCATCCCGGAGGTGATCGGTTCCGGATATGGCGTAATCCAGCAGGCGCTGCTGGTCGATACCAAAACCGAAGTCAGCACCTGGACCTGCTCGGTTTTTCTGCTGATTTTCGTTTTCAAGATTCTTGCCACGTCGTTTACGGTGGGCAGCGGCGGTAGCGGCGGTCTGTTCGGCCCTGCATTGGTGGCGGGATCCTCGCTCGGTGCGGCGATCGGCCTGATGTTCGAAAAACTTCTGCCGATGTTGGACATCCATCCCGGCGCATACGCTTTGGTGGGCATGGCCGGATTTCTGGCGGCCAGCGTCAGAACTCCGCTGGCGGCAATTATCATGGTCAGCGAGATTTCCGGGAATCACGTTCTGCTGCTACCCGCGATGTGGGTCTGCGGGATTACCTATTGGCTGGGGAACGGATGGACTATTTACAGATCTCAAGTGCGCGACCGGGCATGCTCCGGCGCACATCGCCAGTAAACGGGGAGATGGAAAATGGACAGTACGGCATACGACAAAAGGGTGATAGTGACAGGCGGCGCCGGTTTTATCGGCTCGGCGCTGGTGCGGCATTTGCTACAGCATACATCCGCCACGGTGCTGGTGGTGGACAAGCTGACCTATGCCGGCAATCTGGAGAGCCTGCGCGAGGTTTCCGATTCGGCGAGATTCTCATTTTTGAAAGCGGATATCTGCGACGCCGAAGCGATGGCGAAGGCGTTCGCCTCATTCTGTCCGGATGCGATTTTCCATCTGGCCGCGGAGTCTCATGTCGACCGTTCCATCGACGGTCCGGGCGAGTTTGTCCGCACCAATGTCACGGGCACCGCCACGCTGCTTCAGGTTGCGCTCGATTATTGGCGCTCGCTGCCGGACTCGGTGGGCGAACCGGGAGCGCGCGGCACTACCAAAGAGAGTTTCCGCTTCCAGCACATCTCCACCGACGAGGTTTACGGTTCGCTCGGCGAGAGCGGGCTGTTCACGGAGCAGACGCCTTACCGTCCGCACTCCCCGTATTCCGCTTCAAAGGCCGCCAGCGACCATTTGGTAAGGGCGTGGCACGACACTTACGGACTTCCTGTGCTGATAACCAACTGCTCAAACAACTACGGGCCGTACCACTTCCCTGAAAAACTCATACCGCTAGTGCTGCTCAACGCCTTGCGCGGCCGTCCGCTGCCGGTCTACGGAAGCGGAGCGAACGTGCGTGACTGGCTTCACGTCGAGGATCACGTCTCGGCGCTGCTACAGGTGAACATCAAGGGGATGCCGGGCGAAACCTACAATGTCGGCGGCCACAACGAGCGCACCAATCTCGAGGTGGTGAAAACGGTCTGCCGCATCCTCGACGAACTGAAACCTGCGGAGAAACCGTATGAGGAGCTGATTGTCTTTGTGGCGGATCGTCCGGGGCACGATTTACGCTATGCAATTGATCCAGGCAAGCTGATGCGGCAGATAGGGTGGTCGCCAAGATACACCTTTGAAACCGGCATTCGCCAGACTGTGCAGTGGTATCTCGACAACGAGTGGTGGTGGCGTCCGATTATCGAAGGCAAATACGATGGCGCACGCCTCGGAGAGGGAAAATGAAATGAGCAACGTCTACGCGATAATTCTGGCCGGAGGCAACGGAGAGCGGTTCTGGCCGGTTTCAACCCCCGCCCGCCCCAAGCAGTTTGTCTCGCTTTTCGGAGGAAAGGCACTGATCCGCCATGCGGTCGACCGGCTTGAGGGATTGCTGCCGCCAGATCGGATTCTGATATTGACGGCGAAGCATCTTGTAGAGCTCACCCGTTCGACGCTGCCGATGATTCCGGCTGAAAATATAATCGGCGAGCCCTGCCGCCGCGATACCGCGGCCGCGGTGGCGGTAGCCTGCGGTATGGTGCACAGACTCGGCGGGCCGGAGGCGGTCGGCTGCATTTTGACCGCAGATCAGCTGATAACGCCGGAGCCGGCTTTCCGTGCGGTCTTGTCCGACGCGATAACCGCCGCCGTCAAAAGCAGCGCGATAGTCACCATGGGAATCGTTCCGGATCACCCCGCTACCGGATACGGCTATATCGAAGAGGGGGAGGGATACGAGGCGGGAACCGCCACCGAATTCAGAAAGGTTCGGCGTTTTGTCGAGAAACCGGACGAGGCGACGGCACGGGCGTATCTCGAGACTGGCAGATTCTGCTGGAATGCGGGAATGTTCATCTGGAAAGCATCGGCGATGAAGGCCGCCTTTGATGCGGCGGCGCCGGATATCGGCAGGCTGATCGATTTGGTGGCGGAAAGCGAGGATGTCAGTACCGCGCTCGCCGAAAATTATTCGCAGATACGATCGATTTCGGTTGATTTTGCGGTGATGGAAAAGGCGCCGTCCATTCTGGTGGCCAAGTGCTCATTTACCTGGGATGATGTCGGTTCGTGGTTGGCGCTCCCGTCACACTTCGGGGCTGACGCCGAAGGCAATACGCTTATCGGCAGTACCGGGCTGCTCGACACCCGATCGTCCATCGTAGTGTCGACGGACAATCACGTGACGGCCGTCATCGGCATGGAGAATGTGGTTGTGGTTCATACGCCGGAGGCGACGCTGGTTTGCGACAAGTCGCGTGTGCAGGATGTGAAAAAGCTGCTGGGCATGATGAAGGGTTGAATTCTTGCCGATGCAGAACACCTGAACGTGGAGGGGACGATGCGGAAAGTTACGATACTGATACCGTTGTTCCGCGAGAAAACGAGATTGGAGCGCTCGGCCGCCAAGATTGCGGAGTTTGTCCGCGGCTGCTCCGGCTTCGAGTTTTCCGTGCTGCTGGTGGACGACGGCTCCGGCGACGGAACGGCGGAGCTCGCCCGCGAACTGGCGTGCCGGTGGAATCTGCCCGGCGCAAAAGTGTTGGCGCTTGCTCAGAACCGCGGCAAGGGTGCGGCGGTTAAAGCCGGGGTGATGGCGGCCGATGGCGATCTGGTGCTGATGAGCGATTGTGATTTGTCCGCGCCCCTTGAAGAGTTTGTCCATCTGCTCAAGGCCGTTGATGACGGGGCGCATTTCGCTTTCGGTTCGCGCAAACTGGGGGCATCCAGCATGGAGCTGCCGCCGCCGCTCCACCGTCGATTGCTGAGTCGTTTTTTTCATTTTGCCGTGTGGTTGACAGGGGTGCGTGATTTCAAAGATACCCAGTGCGGATTCAAACTGTTCAAAACCGATGCGGCAAGACGGGTTTTCTCCGGCATGCGCATCGATCGCTTTGCGTTCGATGTCGAGCTGATTTTGCGTGCTCGCTCGCTTGGACTTCGGGTCGATGAAGTTGCGGTGAAGTGGAATTATTCCCCGGAATCGACAGTGAGGGTGTTTTCCAGCGGCGCGGGAATGCTTCGCGATCTGCTGCGGATTGCATGGTGGCGTCTGATTGGAGAATTATGAAGAACGGTGCTAAACGGCAGGGAAAGGGCAGGCGGTGTCTGCGCAGGTCGAGTGTGGCGATCGGTGCGGTGGCGGCGGTATTTCTCGTTTTTTCCAATTTCTACGTTCATAAGCCGAATGCGTGGCGGGCGGCGCAAAAGAGCCGGCTGCCATCCTGGGTTGTCTCGCAGATCGAGTATTGGGGCAATGTCAGCGCCAATATCACCGATGCGTGGGGAGTGACCGGATTCGATGCGGTTGCGCCGTACGGCGGCAAACTGAATGAGAAGACGTTTGATGACGTGGGGCTGCCCGTCGGCAAGGGCGGCGAACTGCAGATTTTGAACCGAAAAGGGCATACGGTCGCGTATTCTCCGCGCTTGCGGCATCCGTTGTGGGTGGCATACGCCGCTTCAACCTACGATGTCCCGGCCGCGGATCCGGAGCGGCGGCCGGGTTCGTTCACAAGGGACAGGGCGGTGGCAAACAGCGCTAGGTCATCAGATTACAAAGGCAGCGGTTACGATCGCGGACATATGGCGCCCAACCTGGCAATAGCGGTCAGACACGGAGCCGAAGCCCAGAAGCAGACCTTCCTGCTCTCCAATATCTGTCCCCAACGGCCGGGTCTGAACCGCGGACCATGGTTCGAGATGGAATATCGCATCTCGGAAGAGTGGCCGGATGTCTATTCCACGGTGTGGACCGTGGCCGGGGCGATTCCGTCAAAAAACCAGCGGCTAAAAAGCGGTATTGACATTCCATCGGCTTTTTATCAGGTAACGCTCTGCCGCGACCGGCGCGGACAGCTCCGGGTGTTGGCCGTTTTTATGCCGCAATGGGCGCGCCGGAGAACCTTTGCGCGAAGCTATCTGATTAGCGTCAAGGAGCTTGAAGAGCGTACGGGACTTCGCTTCTTTCCGAAATTGCCATCCAAAGTCAGGGAGGAGCTATGGGAAAAAGAGCCCAATCGGTTGTGGCCGAGCGGGTTTGTCAGCGTATTTCGCATTTTGCGGCGGCGATATTTTTGAGCGTCCTATTGCCAATACCGCAAATTTTAGATTTTCGTGCTTGATGATTGTAGACGATTGTGGTTAAATATTTGTATTCAATTTCAGTATTGTAGCAAGATGAACAGCCAAGAGGTGTTTTCATGGGTAAGTTGATGCAAGTGGTCGTTTATTTGATTTTAGTGCTCAGCTGCGTGGCATTGTTTTTTGCCAATGCGTTGTTCTGCAAGCGCGAGTTGTTGCAGAATCGCAATGTAGCGTTGGAAGACAGCGTCATCCGCATCGCTAAAACGATTGAGGCTGAGGATGCTAAAGATGTTGAAACACCCGAGGTGATGCAGGATATTTCCGAGGTGTCCGATCGTGAGCTGGCGACCCCGGAGAAAAAGAACGTTCTCGCTGACTACAACGCCAAGCTTGAGACGGCAAATCTTCCTACGCTTGATCTGGGGACGACGGCCAAGCGCCTGCAGCTGAGAGCTTTTTACGTGGTCGGTCCGGACGGCAAGTATGTGCTTAATCCCGTGACCCAGCGTCCTGATTCCAAAGGCAAGGGCACGATGAGCGAATTGCTCGGCGTCGTCTACGAACGCGCCAAGGCGCAGCAGGCAGTGTTGAACAAGACCCGCGCTGAGTTGGAAAAGGTTCGCAACGACGTGGTTGTTCCGTTGGTCGGTGAAATCAACACGCTCAAAGCCAAAGGACGTGAAGTCTGCATCGAGCTGAAGGAGACCAAAGAGACGGTGGTCCGGCTCGAAGGTGAAAAGGCTGCATTGGAAGACAAGAACCGCAAGCTTGAAAACGAGAAAAAAGAGCTGAACGCGGAACTTGCCGATCAGAAAGACCAGAACGACAAGCTCAATGAAGAGAAGCTTGTTTTGCAGGAGGATCTCGACAAGGCCCAGAAGACCATCGAAGAGATGAAGAAGAAGCTTGCCGGTCGCGGCGAGAAGAAGCAGACCTCCGATCAGGCGGTGTTGCTCGCTCCGATGACCGCTGGCGACAAGGGCAAAATCGTCTCCGCCAACAATGAGCTTAAATTCTGCATTGTCGAGTTTACCGATGCTTCCATCAACGAGTTGCTCGGCGAGGCTCGTGACCATGCGCTGCCTCAGCTTGAAATGAGCGTTCGCCGTCCCGGTCGCAAGTCGGCCGCCGGTGAATTTGTCACCCGCATCAAGCTTCGTCAGTGGGTCAAAGGCAAGAATTTGGTCATCGCCGATATTCTCGCCGACTGGGAGCAGGCTCCTTCGGAGAAGAACGATGTGGTCTTCCTCTAAGACCTGTTGGTTGTTGCTTGCGGCGTTGGCATTGCTTTTCCTGATGGAAGGATGTATGGTCAACCCGCACGACACGGAACTCCCGTGGGCGACGCCCAGCGATTGGGAAGGCACGGCGCCGTTGCCTGGAAGTATGAGAGGGCGCTACGATTGAGGAGAAACCGTCCAGCTGGCCTGGACGGTTTTTTCTTTTCGGACAATGTGCCGGTATGGGGAGTTTAGCCACTTTATTAAATACAGGCAATGTGTCGGACGAATGACAGGAATCAATCAGAACCGCGCTCTTTGTCAGCCGTATTGAGAACGGACGAAAAATCCAGTGTTGCGGAGCGGTGATTTTTTTCGGGGTTTTTATGGAAGATAAAACAATGCATCTTGATTTTCCGGTGGTTGATGCACACGTGCACCTCTATCCAGACTCGCTTGCGCCAAAGGTGGTGCCGACATTGGCGCAACGCTTTGGAAATGAGGCGTCATTTGACGGCACGATCTCAAAATGCACGGAAAAAGCGGATGCGGCGGGAATTACGCTTTCGCTTAATCTGCCGGTGGCGACTCGTCCAGATCATGTTGGACATACCAATTGTTTTTGGTCGAAATACGCATCAAAGAGCTATAGTGGTCGAGAGTCGGTCATCTCTTTTGCGGCATTGCACCCTAAAACCCCTGATGCATTAACGGAGGTTGGTAATATCGCGCGCTCCGGATTTGCAGGAATAAAATTCCATCCCGAGTATCAGGAGTTTCGGTTTAACGATGCTGCTATGGATGATATTTGGGCGTCAATGTCTGAGTATGGACTGGTTGCCTACCTGCATGCCGGCGGGGAGCGCGTGTTTGAGCCGCCGTATCATTCTTCCCCTTCGGAAATACGCCGGCTTCATCAGCGCTTCCCGAAGTTGAAAATCGCGGCGGCGCATCTGGGCGGATTTGGAATGTGGGATGAGTCGGAGGCGACTCTGATAGGCGAAGATGTTTTTCTAGATCTTTCGCACACGTTCTTTTGGATGCCGCACGAGCAGATTTTCCGCATGATAAAAGCACATGGCGCACATCGAATTCTCTTCGGCACCGATGCGCCCTGGCAGGATGCAGGCGAGGTGCTGAGGGCATTGCTTTCACTGCCGCTGGCGGAAGAGGAGCTTAAGCGCATCTGTTGCGGGACGGCGTGCGAGTTGGCCGGAGTTGCGCTGTAACGGTACCTTTTCGGCAGGATGCGCTGATGCGCCGGGCGCAAACTCGAAACTTGTAAACGGAAATATGTGATAGTATAATTACTAGAGGTAACGATTGTTGAGCAGGGGTGCCTGATATGGGCCCCGTATAGCGGATGCATTGACAACATCGTCTGCAAGGGGTTCAAAATCAAGGATGTATTTGTCGAAGACAAAGAATTCCGCCTCAGCGATCACCGCATTTTGGGCGCGACGCTGATTATGCGATAATTCCGATGCAAGCCAGAAGGGATAACCATGAATAAAAATGCTGTCGTTTGTGCAATGTCGATTCTAACCGCCGTCACCTGCGCATTTGCGCAAAAGATCGAGGTGTCGGCGGCGGCTACCGTTCCCAAGGAATACACCGGTAAAAGCGGTGAGAAGTTCCTTTACCGCTGGCACGAACCGGCTGTAAAGGAGCAGCAAAAAAAATATCCTCTGGTGATTTTGCTGCATGGCGCCGGCGAGCGCGGTGACAATAACAAGAGCCAGCTGCAATGGGGTGGAACGCCCATCGTCGAATACTTCAAGAAAACCGGCGAGGAGTTCTTCTTTGTTGCGGGGCAGGTGCCTCGCGGTTTGCGTTGGGTTGAGGTGCCATGGAATGAGATGGAGCATCGTATGCCGGAGCAGCCGTCGAAATCGATGGGGCTACTGATCGAGCTGATCTCAAGTCTTCTCTCGTCCGAGTTGCCGATTGATCACGACCGGCTGTACGCAACTGGCGTGTCCATGGGCGGGTATGGTACATGGGATTTGATTTCGCGCAAGCCGGAATGGTTTGCAGCGGCCATGCCGGTCTGCGGCGGCGGTGACGTCAAGCAGGCGGCCAAGTTGCGCGACCTGCCGATTTCGATTCACCACGGTGATGCCGACGGCTCCGTTCCGTTGTGGCGCAGCCGCGCTATGATCAGCGCGTTGTATGCCGCCGGTTCCTTTTACGCACGCTATACCGAATATCCGGGATGTGGCCACAATAGCTGGATTCCCGCCTATGGCACCGAGGCGAATTTGAAATGGATGTTCTCAAAGAAACGGCATGTTGCAAAGAGTGTCGCGGCCGACATTTTCGCCGAAGCAGGAGTGCCGTGGCCCGGTGCGCACTACGAGATGTCTTTTGAGTTTTCGCAAGACGGCGGAAAAACCTGGCGCCGCGGATCAATCCGCCAGTGCGAAGGGTTTCCGCAAAAATTGATAAATGATGCGGTCGTTTCGACTGCTCCGTTCAAGATGAAAAGCATTGGCGGAAAAAATTTGCGGATCGTCGGCAATAAGGTAGATGGCATACGGTTCCGCAACGGCGCGGTGAAACTGCTGCCTTGATAAAAGCATGGTTTTCCGAAATAAAACATTACGATGGAGATTTCAACGGTAGATCCCACCGCACTGTGCATTGTCGTGTGATAAATTGGGAGATGATATGACTAATTTGCTTACAGTTGCCGCAATGGCGATTTCATTGGCGGGGCAATGGGATTTTGCGCTTGACGGAAAAGCAGTGTGCGACGATGTCATCATGTTGCCGGGAACAACCGATATTGCGCGCAAGGGAGCGGGAAAGGTCGGTGGTGAACCGGTTGAGCGGCTGCATCCGCAACTGCTGGGCGCGGACATGACCAAGGAGCTGACTTTGCGTCCAACCCGGCGTTTCCCGTTTGTCGGTGTGGCGACGTACGAACGCGACATCGAGATTCCGTCGGCATGGGCGGGACGCAGAATAGAGCTTATGCTTGAGCGCACCAAAATTGTCACGGTTTTTCTCGATGGGGCAAAAATCGGAAGCAGCGATACATTGGCAACCCCGGCCGTGGTGGTATTCCCCGCGGATGTCAAACCAGGCAGGCACCGGCTGCGGCTGGAAGTGGACAATCGTCTCGACAATCTTCCTGTTTCAGGTCATCAGGTGGCCGAGGATACCCAGACCAACTGGAACGGTATTCTTGGACGAATTGAACTGCGGGCGGTCAATCCATGCCGGGTCACTGGACTTGCGGTCTTCCCCGATGCAGAAAAGCGCAGGGTCAGAATCCGGATGGTCGTGGCGAACGACAGCGGCGAAGCGCAATCGGGCAAAGTGGTGTTTTCGCTAGCCTCTCCGGCGACGGCAGAGTCGGTCAGAGAGTTTGCCGTCAGTTGTGCAACCGGCGTGTCGACAAATTTCTTCAGCTTGGAGTGCGGTCCGAATGCTCCGTTGTGGAGTGAATTTAATCCGGTTATGCACACTCTTAAGTGTCTGTTTTCCGGCGAAGAGCGGATTGTCAAATTCGGTCTGCGCAATTTCAGAGTGGAAAATGGACAATTTGCCATCAATGGCAAGCCGCTTTTCTTGCGCGGTCGGCATGACGCATGCGTGTGGCCTATTACCGGGGCGACCCCTATGGATCTGGAGTCGTGGCGCAGATATTTTAAGATAGCCAGAGACTACGGATTGAACCATGTCCGTTTCCATTCCTGGTGCCCGCCCGAGGCGGCATTCGTCGCGGCCGATGAGCTGGGCATATATCTACAACCAGAATTTGCCTGTTTCGGCGGCGATTTCGACAAGAGTGAAGCGTTGCGCAAATATTGTTTGGCGGAGTCCAGACGCATTCTCGACGCTTTCGGCAATCATCCCTCCTTTGTGATGTTTGCACTTGCCAACGAGCCGGTGACGGGGCGTGGCGAGAGGGCGAAGATAATAGCGGCGCTTCGCGCCTATGACCCGCGACCGCTTTATGCGCAAGGTTCAAACTTCGACTACAACGCGCAAAAGCAGGCGGTCGGGGACGATTACTGGTGCACGTTCCGCAGTACCGCCGGAGCCGAAGGCAACACGCGCGGTTCGTATGCCAATGCCGACCTTCCGCATGGTGCTGCGCAGTTGCCCGGCGGAGGGACGATGCGCGACTACTCCGCATCGCTTCGCCATTCCTCTGTTCCGTTGATCGGGCATGAAACCGGGCAGTATCAAATCTATCCCGATTACGGGGAAATCGCCAAGTACGAAGGCGGCGTGTTCAAGCCGCTCAATCTCGAGGTGTTTAGGAATCGGCTGAAAGAAGCGGGAATGCTGCCATTGGCCGAAGATTTTCACCGTGCTTCCGGCGCGCTGGCGGTAATCAATTACCGCGAAGAGATCGAAGAGGCGTTGCGGACTCCGAAATTCGGCGGTTTCCAGCTTCTGGACTTGCAGGACTATCCCGGACAGGGGACCGCGTTGGTGGGAATACTCAACGCGTTTCTTGAATCGAAGGGATTGATCTCTCCGGAAAAGTGGCGTGAATTCTGTTCGCCGGTGGTGCTGTTGGCGAGATTCCCCAAGTACACATATTCAGCCGGTGAAAAATTTTCGGCGAGGATACAGATTGCCCACTATGGCGAAGAAGACGTGTTGGGCGGTCGCCTCAAGTGGCGACTTGCAAATGCCGGTGGGAAAACGGTTGAATCAGGCGTCCTGGTGCCGTCGGTGAAAGTCGGCACGGTCGGTGATGTCGGCGAAATCTCGTTTGAATTGCCGAAGATTTTCCAGGCGGAAACGGTGCGATTGGAACTGTCGCTTGAAGGGAGAGGTGAGCGCAACGAGTATCCGCTTTGGATATACCCTGTTGCGGCGCCGCGCACATCAAAGGTAAAAATCGTGCGAGATATCGGCGCAGCCGAGAAGCTGTTGGAATCTGGGGAAAACGTGCTCTGCATCTTGGACAGGAATCTGGCGCCAAAGGGTTCGGTCGAAGGATTTTTCACCAGCGATTTCTGGAATTGGAGGATGTTCAAGCATGTGTGCGAGGTGTTGAATAGGCCGGTCGCCCCCGGTACGTTGGGGTTGCTGATCGATTGCAAACATCCCGCATTGGCAAAATTCCCGACCTCGTACCACTCGGATTACCAATGGAGAGAACTTATTTTCAACGGGGTAAATGTGGTGTTGGACGGAGATGAAGACGCCCGCATAATCGTGCAGGGTATTGATAATTTCGTCCGCAATCACAGGTTGGGGGTTATATGGGAAAAGCGCCGCGGCAATGCTAAGATGGTGGTATGCGCCATTGATTTGGAGCGCGCCGGTTCATTGCCAGAAGCCCGTGCGTTAAAGGACAGTTTGCTCGAATATGTGGCAGGGAAATAGCTGTTGTTGCAAAATTTGATTTTTTATGCAATAAAATCGGTTTTGTATCGTCTGTACAATCAAACAACCCCATATCATTAAAGTTAGGAGATAGTCATGAAGAGAATCATTGTTGCATTGTTGGCGGGCCTTGTGAGTACTGGCGTAATGGCACAGCAGTCTGCCAAGCCTGATCGTCCGTCGCGTCCGCAAGGGATGGCTCCGTCGGGTCAAGTTTCGCCTATGGCCGGAGCATGGGTGTCGCGTCTGCTGTCCATCCGCGAGAACCTTGAGAAGATCGGGGTCGACGATGCGGAAGTGTTGGATAAGGTGGGAAGGGAACTTGGAAAAATCAAGACAAGCAATTACAACCTGGAAAAGCGCATTCGCATACTTTCCCGCGAGCAGGCAAAGCTGATGAGAGGGCTTGCCAACAAAGAGGAGGTTGATGACAAAGAGCTTTTTGCCAAAATCGATGAACTGGCCAAGCTTCGTGCCGAACAGGGGCGTTTGGCGGTAAAGTCGCTGTTGGTACTTCGTAGCAACCTTGATGAAAAGCAGATGAAGGCGGCTCATAAATTGGTTGCAAAAAGCGCCCGTGAGAAGATGGCGGCACGCAAATCTGCGGCGAAACAACTAGCATTGAAAAAGGATATGGCTGACAAGCCCGCCAAGAAAGAGTGCAAGGCGAAGAAGGATAAGGCTGCCAAGAAGAAGGCGGTGGAAAAGGCTGATTGCAAAGTAAAGGAAGACAATGCGGAGGTGAAGGAAGCCAAGCCCGCCAAGAAAGAGTGCAAGGCGAAGAAGGAAAAGGTTGCCAAGAAGAATGCGGTGGAGAAGGTTGATTGCAAAGTAAAGGAAGACAAAGCGGAAGTGAAGGAAGCCAAGCCCGCCAAGAAGCAGTGCAAGGCGAAGAAGACAGCAAAGAAAGCCAAGAAAAAGGTAGATAAGAAGAAGGCGGTGAAGGTTGAGGACTCCGATGCGGAAGAAGCAAAATCTGCTGACAAGGAGTAAGTGAGTGCGCAACGATATGCGCAATGACGAAGAACTAATTTCAGCCTTCATCGCTGGGGATGCTTCGGCGATGGAGGTTTTGTTTTTGCGCTATCGGCAATCTGTTTTCACGTGGCTTGTGCGAATGGCCGATTGTACGGATGATGCAGAGGATTTGTATCAAACGGTATGGATTAAGATAATTCGAAATGTCGGAGGCTTCAAACATGGAAGCTTCAAGGCTTGGATGTGGCGGATTGTTCATAATACGTATGTTGACTATTTACGTTCCCGCAAAGTGATGTTTCCGCTGGACGAGGTCGAGAGTGGGGCGGTGCTAGATTGCTGCATTGATTATGGCGCATTCGATGTGTCGGCAAATCTGGAGCGCAGCGAGGTGCTGGCGGCGGTCAGGGCGGTCATAGGGCGTATGCCGGTGCTTTACCGCGAAACGATACTGCTTCGGATAGATGCGGAGTTGGAATTCAAAGAGATATCGGATATTTTAAAAGTTCCGCTTGGGACGGTTTTGGCTCGAATGCATAGAGCGGTGCAATATTTGAAAAATGAATTTTCAAAGGAGCGTTTGAGAAATGAAAAAACAGATGTTTGACGATATGATTCGAGAAGCTGTTGCAGATGAGGTTCCGCATGGCGTTGACGCGGTCATTTATAAGGCAATTGCGCGTAGGGCCGCATGGAACAAGGTGAGTGCCAGTTTTGCATTCCGCTTGTCGGTCTCCGTCGCCGCGATTCTTCTAATCTTCGGCGGAATGGCGATGTATTTCAATTCGCGGGGCGACGAAGAAACCGTTGATGACGGTATACTGGCTTTGGAAATACTTGGAATGGCAAGTGCAGAGGACTTTTATGTCTCCGGAGAATATGAATCTTTGGCATCGATGTGTGAATAACAGGCGGAACCGAAGTCGATTTATTGCGCTGGGAGAATTCTATGGGACGCGACAAAAACAAACTGGATAGCTTTGCACAGCTGAAACGGCGATTGTTTGAGGAATTGAAGCCTGCTGTCGAGGCTGCTCCCAAGCCTGATCCGGAGGAGGCGGTGCTGACATTTGAAGATCGGGAGGTGGTGGAATATTTTACTGCCGGCAGATCGGAAGCACCGACGGGAAGGATCAACCGTTCGGTTGACGCTGCCCAAAACCCCATCTGATTTTCGTTCTCTCCAAAATGCAGCCAATGATATTACAAAGAAGTGTTACTGAGGTTTGATAGTTTGGGTAAGGTGTTGGCGATAGGAAATCGCTGGAGGCAAGTGCAGAAATTTGGTAAATGGAGCAATATCACGCATGAGAAAATTCGCAGGGTTTATGAAGGCGGCCAGAGGCGCGCCCTTTGCAGACAGGCGCGTAAAGAGCCCGTTTAGGAATGATATCCTGTTAAGGGTGTTCGGTGTTCTTTTTTTTGTTTGTGTGGTGCAGGGGTGTGTCTCTTCCGTCGGGCGTGCCGGCGACGGGGGCAGACCTGACAAATGGGCGAAACCTATTCAATGTGCAGGTGTGCCGAATATGCACAAGATAAACGATTCGCTTTACCGCAGCGCGCAACCTACTGCTGAGGGCATGACCAATCTCGTTGCTCTTGGGATAAAGACGGTGGTCAATCTTCGCGATTTTCATTCTGACGAAGATGAGATAGGTGCGCTCCCCCTGAAAGAGAAGCGGATAGAGATTTTTACAGCTAACATGAAAGAAGAATATGCGTTTTTACGGTTTGCGGCGTTTAAAAAGCTTGCCCTCGGTCATTGTGCTGTAAATGCGGCAATTGCCGCGGCAAGATCGGGATATACGGAGCAAATGGCGCTTATTTCATCCGTAGGTTGAACCTGATCGGGAATCATCACCGCCTTGCATCCGGCAGCCGCCGCACCGCGAATTCCGCTGAAGGCATCTTCAAATACCACGCATTCTGATGGATCGAGCGCAATTTTCGATGCGGCTAGCAGGAATATGTCGGGGGACGGCTTGCCATGCTCCACCTCGTCGCCCGTAACTATCGCATCAAAAAAGCCAGCTATGCCCGCCGATTCAATATTGTGCTTCACGATTCTGGCCGTCGAACCTGAGGCAATGGCGGTTTTTATTCCGCGGACACGGCAAAACGTCAGAATTTCAAGCAGCCCTTTTTTCATCTCGGGCGTCTGGGCCAGCTGTTTGTCCCACGCAAGGCTTACCGCATTGCGACAGTATGCGTCGGCATCTAGCCGGGGATATCGCGCCTTTGCCATCAAGGCGATGGCGGCAGGGGAAATGCCGCTAAATTGTTTGGGAAAATCCGGGTCGATCGCGATTCCCTGAAGCGCACCGGCCTCAATCCATGAACGTTGATATATCTTCTCCGTGTCAAAGAGAAGTCCATCCTGATCAAATATCGCACCCCGGTAGTCCACGCCGCATTTCTCCGTTAAAACGCATTGTTTTATCAAGCAAATCTCGGAATAGATTACTCGATTTCCCCCGCCGTTTCAAGATTGAAGAGGCTCCTTTTCCCGCCGGAATGACCTGGTGCGGAGATTGTGGCGCGAAATTCCGGCGTTGGAATGAACAGCAATCTGATTTTTCTTGTCCCGAAAGGGGGCGAAATGGTATAATTCACCTTTTATAAATCCTTTTTCTTTTGGAGTGTTATGAAAATCATTTTGGGTTGTGACCATGGCGGTATCGCCGTTAAAAATGCGGTATGCGATTTCTTTAAAGACAGCGCGCAAATCACCGATCTGGGCACTGCAACCGAAGCGGCGGTGGATTATCCCGATTTTGCCGCCAAAGCGGCTCGGGCCATCGTCGAAGGCTCTGCCGATTTTGCCGTGCTGATCTGCCGCACCGGTATGGGGATGGCGATGACCGCTAACCGCTTCTCCGGCGTCCGTGCGTCAGTGTGCGATACCGTTGAAAAGGCCAGGCGCACGCGTCAGCACAATCATGCCAATGTACTCTGTCTCCCCGGAACTATCGATACCGCGCTCGCCCAAGAGATTGCCAAGGCGTTCTTCGCCGAACCGTGTGATTGCGCACCCCGCCACCTCAACCGGCTCTCCAAACTGGAGCGTTGCGACCGTATGGCCGAGTTTTCCTATCTGGCGGGGGTTGATCGTGAGGTTTATGATGCCATCAAGGGGCAGATCGAACAGGAAGATGCCACCATCAACCTCATCGCCTCGGAAAACACTTCGTCTCGAGCCGTTCGTACCGCCTCCGGCAGCGTCATGCAGAACAAGTACGCAGAAGGCTATCCCGCCCATCGCTGGTACAGCGGCTGCCTTCCCGTCGATGCCGTTGAAAATCTTGCAATCGAGCGTGCCAAAAAGCTCTTTGGCGCGGAGCATGCAAACGTTCAGCCGCATTGCGGTTCTTCGGCGAACATGGCGGTCTATTTCGCCGTGCTCGAACCGGGAGACACCATTCTCTCCATGTCGCTCGATCAGGGCGGACACCTTTCGCACGGCTCGCCGGTCAACTTCTCCGGCAAGCTCTACAACATCGTTCCCTACACCGTTTCCAAAGAAACTGAGATGTTGGATTACGACGAGCTTGAAAAGCTTGCGCTCGAGATTAAACCGAAAATCTTCCTCACCGGCGCCAGCGCCTATCCCCGCGCCATCGATTTTCGCCGCATTCGCGAAATCTGCGACAAGGCCGGCTGTCTGATGATGGTCGACATGGCGCACATCGCCGGTCTGGTCGCCGGCGGTGCCCATGAGAACCCCGTTCCCTATGCCGATTTCGTCACCACCACCACCCACAAGACGCTGCGCGGTCCCCGTGGCGGTTTGGTGCTTTGCAAAGAGCAGTATGCCAAGGCGATTGACAAGGCTGTCTTCCCTGGAATGCAGGGCGGTCCGCTTGAGAACATCATCGCTGCAAAGGCCATCTGCTTTGACGAGGCGATGCGCGATTCGTTCAAGGAATATGCCGCGCAAATCGTCAAGAACTGCGCAAAGCTCGCGGAAGTACTTGTCGCGCGCGGCTTCAAGCTCGTTTCCGGCGGTACCGACAACCATCTGTTGTTGGTCAATGTCGCCGCCGCCGGCCTTACCGGAAAGGTCGCCGCCGCGGCCTTGGACAACGCCGGCATCATCTGCAACAAGAACACCATTCCTTTCGACACCAACAGCCCGTTTGTGACCTCCGGCATCCGTATCGGCACCGCCTCGGTCACCACGCGCGGCATGAAGGAGCCGGAAATGGAGAAAATCGCGAATTGGATTTGTGATATCCTTCAAGATGTCGAAAATGTCGAGTTGCAGCAGAGCGTTAGGGCCAAAGCTACAGAGTTGGTCAAGGCGTTCCCCGTTCCATGAGTATTCAAGGAGGATATCGTATGGCGATGAAAAAAGTGTACCTCAGCGGGCCGATTATGGATGTCAGTGCCGATCAGTCGAAGACTTGGCGCGAAAAGGCCAAAACAGCCCTGCAATCCGATTTCACCATTCTCGACCCTATGCGCCGGAGCTTTAAAGACCGCGAGGTCGACAGTGCGAACGAAATAGTCGAGTTTGATCTTCAGGATGTGCGCGACGCTGATATTCTTCTCGTCAACTACGACAAAACCTCGATTGGAACCTCGATGGAGGTCTTCTACGCCGCGCATGATCTCGGTAAGTTCGTGGTTGCGTTTTCACACTTCCCGTTCAAGGAGTGCTCGCCGTGGATGGTGCGCCACTGCACTAAAATCCTGCCGACGCTTGATGATGCAATTGCATACATCCGGGAGAATTTCATTTCCCAGCACGTCGTTTGATAAGATGTTTCGAGGTGACGGAATGATGAGAATTTGGTTGTTGTCGGTTTTGTTGGCGGCGTTTTCGGTTTCAGCCCAAGCACCGTTGATTCAAGTCGTCAAACAGGGGGCGCAAAAAGATTCAGTGTCGTTGGATTCGATTCGCACTTCCGGTCCGAAGGGTCGCTATTTCGTCAACAATCTGCTCCGTGATCTTGAACTTTCCGGCTGGTACCGCCCCCATCCGGGTGGCAGCGTAAAAGTCGCAGGCAGCATTTCGGAAGGCGGCGGTGCGATCCGCACCGCACTTAGCGTAACCGCGCCAGGCAAACGCTTTGACTGGAACCGCAGCGCCACCGGCGATAAAGCCATTCGCGCCTGCGCCCATGCGCTCAGTGATATGATTGTCGAGGAAATCGCGGGCAAGAAGGGATTCGCCTCAACGAAAATCGTGTTCGTCAACCGGCTTGGACGAAACAAGGCCGACTTGTACACCTGTGATGCCAACGGCATGGGTGCGGCGCGGGTGACACAGGACAATGTCGCGTGCGTCGGTCCCCGCTGGTCGCCGGATGGAGAGGATATTTATTACACCTCATTCCTGCGCGGCTACCCCGAGATTTTCAAGTTCACCCCCGCAAGTCGCACCCGCAAACCGCTGGCCTCGTTCCGCGGCTTGAACACCGGAGCTGCGCTGTCGCCCGACGGCCGACGTGTTGCGCTGATACTTTCGTACCAGGGCAACCCCGAACTTTACATACTCAATCGCGGCAACGGCTTTTTGCTGCGTATGACCAAAACTCCTCGGGCGTCGGAGGCAAGTCCCTGCTGGTCGCCCGATGGAGGTACGATCGTCTATGTGTCCGATGTGACGGGCAAGCCGCAGCTCTATGCGGTCAATGTCAAAAGCCGGGTTTCGCGCAGACTCACTTATAAAGGGTCCGAGAACGTCTCCCCCGACTTCAGCCGCGACGGGCAGTTGGCGTGGATAAGCAAGCGCGCCAACGGAAACAATGTTTACCGAATGAATTTTTCGGCGGGCGAGAGCTCGGCCGAACCGGTTGACGCACCGTGGGGAGCGGAAGATCCTTCGTGGGCAGTGGACAACCGCCACTTGGTGTGCCATGCGGGTGGCACTCTGTACATTCTCGATACAATGGGTGATGAACCGGTCCGGTTGTTCTCGCATCCGGGCAATTGGATGTCGCCGGATTGGTCAAAACCTAAAAAATGAATCATGCGCGAAGTTGTTTCGTGCTCAATCAAGGAGAAAGCAAAATGATGATGCGTTCCGTAGTTACTGTTACCGTTATCGCGGCCTGTGCTATGATGATTGCGGGTTGCAAAACCAAGAAAAACATCGCTGAAGGTGTTGAGCTTGAAGAGCCCGTCACTGTGACTGATGTCGGTGCCGTCACCGACGAGAGCGGCGCCTCGGTTACCGGCGCGCGTTTCGAAGATTCACTCGACAAGGTTCAGGGATTGAACTTCGAGCCAGTGTATTTCGGCTTTGACAGCTATGTCATCCCGCCGGTTGAAATGGCCAAGATTCAGGCGGTTGCCGACCATCTTAAGAACAACGCCGGTCATGTGCTGGTAGTTGAAGGCAACACCGACGAGCGCGGCAGCAACGAGTATAACCTCTCGCTCGGTGAAAACCGCGCCCAGACCGTTCGCACTGCTCTGGTCAACCTCGGCATCTTGCAGGACCGCATTCAGACCCGTAGCTTCGGTGAAGAGAAGCCGGCGGTTCAGGGCGTGAACGAAAGCGCGTGGAAGATGAACCGTCGCGCAGAGTTCTCGTTCTATCAGTCGAAATAATAGAGGATAGATATGGCTTTCGCGACCAGAATTCAGGCTTTTCTGTTCGACTCAGCCGGCGTCGGCGAGTGGATGATTCTGCTCGTCGTCGTACTGATAGTAGTCGGTCCCAAGCGGCTACCTGAAGTGGCGCGGAAGCTTGGACGCATGCTGGAGACGGTGCGTCGTGCGGCGGATGAGTTCAAGCGTCAGATTATGACGATGGACCAGCCGTCGTATGATAGCTCCACCAGCGTTACCGACCCGTCGAAGCCCCCCGAAGATGACGAGTCGGAGTTTGATGCTCCAGACTCGGATCCTGACTACTCTCCATATCCCGGAAATGATGGCGAATATCATCGTCCCGAAGATGGATATGAAGAGGATTATGCCGACGACGGGTCTGGCGGCGATGAGGTGTCGATGCCGGAATACGGCGAACCGTCATTGCAGGATTCGGACGAAATGGCGGCGACGGCATCTGAAAATGCGCCAGGGGACGATACTGCGGCAGAGACGAATAAAGACGAGATTGAGGCATGAGCTTGGCGAGATTTCGCTTCGGTAAAAAAAATAAAAGCGGCGAAGACGAGTACAATGATCCGCCTAAACCGTTTATGTCGCATTTGATCGATTTACGCAACTGTCTTGTTCGTTGCGCAATTTCGTGGTTGATTTGCGTCATAGTCATCATCCCGTTCGCCCCCACCATAAACTCATGGATCATGGAGCCGGCCAACATCACGGCCGAAGAGCTTGGAATAAAGGTTGAACAGCCTGCTTCCGCAGAGGCTGGACAGGTTGAAGGAAGTGACGGCAAATCAGCGGCACTGGTGCGCCCGGGCGAGCCTGTCGTTCAAGTTCAGGGACTTACCTGGACCGTTGGCTGTTCGGTTATTTTAAAGGTGATGATGCTGGGCGGCACGGCTCTGGCTATGCCGTTTCTGTTGTTCTTTGTCATGCAGTTTGTTTTTCCCGGTCTGAGGCGCAGTGAGAAAAACGTCATTGTCTTTACATTGGCGTCGTCCACGATATTCTTCCTCGGCGGTGCTGCAATGGCGTATACCACCACGTTGAAGATTGCCCTCAGGGTCTTTTTGCAAATCAACCGATGGATGAACATTCCAACCACAATTATTACGATGGAGGAACACACTTCCATCGTTATCAAGACCATCGTTGCGTTCGGTCTTGCCTTCCAGCTGCCGCTTCTGGTGTTGGCGTTGGGATGGATAGGAATTATCTCCGCGCAGGCACTGGCTGAGAAAAGGCGCATTGCAATAGTTTTGATATTTATCATCGCCATGCTGCTGACGCCGCCCGATCCGTTGTCGCAGTTGATCATGGCGGTTCCAATGTGTCTCTTGTACGAGCTTTGCATTTGGGTGGTTCGACTCAGGGAGAAAGCTCGCAAGTTGTCTTGAAATGCAACGTTGCGGAGATTAGATGACTGAAGTTGTATTAGAGGGGGTCTCGAAAATCTATGGCGGCGGCTCCGTTGCTGTTGATAGCTTTAGCCAAACTGTAGCCGATGGCGAGTTTTTGGTGTTGGTTGGACCATCGGGATGCGGAAAATCCACAACCTTGCGGATGGTCGCCGGATTGGAGGCGGTCTCCGCCGGATCGATTCGCATCGGTGGTCGCGATGTCACCAATCTGCCTCCGAAAGACCGTGACATTGCAATGGTGTTCCAAAACTATGCGCTCTATCCGCATATGACGGTGTATGCCAACATGGCATTTGGATTGAAGCTGCGCGGAATCGCCAAGGAGGAAATCAACCGAAGAGTCAGCGAGGCGGTACGGATTCTCAATTTGGAGGGGTTGACTGAACGACTTCCCAAACAGCTTTCGGGCGGTCAACGCCAGCGTGTTGCACTCGGCCGGGCCATCGTGCGAAAGCCCGCGGTTTTCCTTTTTGACGAGCCGCTTTCAAATCTTGATGCCAAAATGCGTGTGGAGATGCGCAGTGAAATCCGTCGTCTCCATTCGCTTTTGCATTGCACGGTAATCTATGTGACTCACGACCAGATTGAAGCGATGACGATGGGGGACCGGATCGTCGTTATGAATGCCGGCAGGATACAGCAGGCCGGTAAGCCGCTTGAAATTTACCGCAATCCTGAAAATGTGTTTGTTGCTGGGTTCATTGGAACGCCGCCGATGAATATTGTGTCGATGAATTCAATCGGGTCGGTGCATCGAAAGCCCGGATTTGCTCATATCGGTTTCAGGCCCGAGACGATGACGATGGTGGAAGCTTCCGTTCGTGAAAGTGAAACTCATCTGGTGCTTCGCGGTCTGATGGATTCTGTCGAGCTTACCGGGGCGGAAGCGTTCGTCCGCGTAGTTTTGACTTCTTCGGGAGAGACGGTGATTGCGCGCTTGCCGGCGGATATTGCGTTCGTCAAGGGATCTGAAATATCCTTGTCGGTGCCGGCGGCCGAATTGCGCTTTTTCCGATGATAATCCGATTTGAGGTTGGTGCGTCTGGCGGGAGTCGAACCCACGACCTACAGCTTCGGAGGCTGTCGCTCTATCCAACTGAGCTACAGACGCAAAGGAATGGCTATTTTATCGGTTTTTGACAATGATTGCAAGGGGTATGTTAATATGAAGAGAAGAACATTTCTTAAAATGGCATCGGCACTGCCGTTATTTAATATCGGTTGCGCAGGTTTCGGGCATTCGCGCGCGCATAAAATCGCCCATGGGGCTAAAATACGTCTTGCGCTCATCGGGTGCGGTTCTCGTATGGGACACTCTGTTAGGTATGGAATTCTCAATGAATTCCACGATGAGGAGATTGTATGCATATGCGATCCGGACCCGGCAAACCGCAAAAAGGTTTTGAATACGATATTCGCGCGCAATCCTTCAATTGATGTTTCAAAGATTCGTCAATATTTTGATTACCGCCAGATGTTCGAAAAGGAAGCTGGGTCATTGGATGCGGCGGTAATCGCAACTCCCAATCATCACCACGCGCTGGCCGCCGTTTTGGCGATGAACAAAGGACTTCATGTCTACGTGGAAAAGCCGATGGCGCTTACCGTGGAAGAGGTCGTCATGATGGAGCGGGCGCAGCGTGCTTCGGGTGCGGTTTTGCAGGTCGGCAATCAGGGGCATTCCAGCGAAGGGATGAGGCGCTTTGTTGAATTTGTGAAAGCGGGGGTTTTCGGCCAGATTCGCGAGGTGTGGTGCTATTGCGATCGGATAAACGCCATGAGCTACCGGCCGCCGGCTGCTCCGCCGCCATCGGGAATGGATTGGGATTTGTGGTGCGGTCCGGCTAAAATCTGCGATTATTACAAGGGCACCGAGGATCATCAGGGAATGCATCCGCACGATTGGCATTCGTGGATCGGATATGGCAACGGAAGTATCGGCAACATGGGTACGCATATCATGGATGCGGCGTTCTGGGCGCTTGATCTTTGCAAAACCTCTCCCCGATCGGTGGTTGCCTCCGATGTGAAATGGGGAGCCGAGGGAAGTTGGTCGCTCCGGACCCATGTTCGGTGGCGTTTCCCCGAGCACGGCGATTTCGCACCGGTCGATCTACACTGGTATGACGGAATTGTCGATGGCGTTTCCATGACAAAAAAATACGTCGACATGATTGGCTGTTGCCGCAAGCGCGAATATCAGTTTATGCCGCCTGTCATCGAGGAGGTGGAGAAGAAGTACAATGCGCATCTGAGTGCGCTGGGCAGCGTATTTATCGGGGAAAAGGGATGTGCGTACATCGGAACATGGGGCGAGTCGCTCCAGGTGTTTCTGGACGATATGAAAAAGGGAACGCTTTCATCGGTTCCCAAAACCCTGCCGCGTGAAAAGCGCATGACTCACGGTGCCGACTGGTTGCGCGCAATACGGGACCGTTCGCGCCCGTGCGGATGCAATATCAAATACTCGGCTCCGCTGGCGAAAACGGTTTTGCTCGGCAATGTCGCACCGCTGGCCGGGGCGGGGAATGAGCTTGAGTGGAATGGAAGTCGCATCACAAACAACGAAGCCGCCAATCGGTATCTGGCTACCGGGTATCGTCGCGGGTGGGAGATTGAAGCGTGAAAATCGGCCGGAGAGATGCCATGTTCGGAGCGCTTGCCTTTACCGCGGTAGTCCCTGGGTGCGGATTGATGCGGAGTGTTGGTGGAAGGGCGATGCGACTGCGCGGAGCATTCCCCATTATGTCGGTCGCGTACAACGAGGACGGAAGCGTTGATTATGAGGGGCTGCAAAAAGAAGCGTTGTTTACTGCGCGAAGCGGTTGCCCCGGGGTGATATGGTGTCAGTCGAACGATGCGATTGATCTGCTTACATTTGAGGAGAAGTCGGCGTCCTACCGGGCGCTGGCAAAGGCGATGGAGTCGGTCGACTGCGTCATGACCTTTGGTTGCAACGGCACGAGAGAGAAGATGATGAAAGAGGCGGCAGAGATCGAGAAGGTTGCCGCGATGTATCCGAAGACGAAAATCGCAATGATTTCACGACCGCCGGATGATGGGAAAACGCCAGCGGAAATCCGGGAGTATTTTGAAGCGTTGGCTGGAATCGCGCGCCGCCCGGTAATTATACAGACATGGGTAAACAACCGTTGTCCGGCGCCTTCGGTGAAGATGCTGGTCGAGCTTGCCGAAAAACATCCAGATATTTACGGATGGATTAAAGAGGAGTCGAGTAGCGGCAACGTTGCTGATCGCATAAAGGCTGAAGTGGCCGCCAAGCCGGTGATAAAAACCGTTTTCAGCGCGTGGGGCGGTTGGGAGTGGCTGTTCCAGAATCGGCAATTGGGAACGGAAGGGTTGATTTCGGAACGTTGCGCGTATGCACCGCTTCTGTCGTACATTTGGAAGCGCATGGAAAATGGTGATGCCGACGGAACGTTGGCACAGGCGTATGCGCTGTATCGTCTGCTTATTGATCAACGCGGATTCCCCGGTGGGCTCAGAGGGTATTCGCTGTACTTTCTGATGAAGCACGGAGTGTTCAAGAATATGGTGTCCCGTCAATACCGAAATGCGAAGGTGGGTATCGCCGGAACTACCGGTGATGCGTCATCCTGGAGTTTGACGAATGTCAAATTGAATGGCGATCAGTTGCGCGAGCTTGACGCACTTTACGATGATATGATGAGATTCTGCCTCCGAGGATAATTGCAAGAATCGACATCGGCGGCATTAATGGAATCGGGAGGTATTATGAAGCATGCGATTAAAGGATTGGTTTTTAGCATATTGTGCGTCTTTGCAGTAATGCTTGCTGAAGCAAAGACGACCTATCGCGATTCGCTGGGACGTATTTAGGGTACGAAATAATAACTGAAAAATATGCTTGCCCGCTGAAGGAATATGTGGTAGTATAACAGAAAATTCTATGTTGCACGGGGTCGTAGCACAATTGGTTAGTGCACCGGACTGTCGATCCGGTGGTCGAGGGTTCGAATCCCTTCGACCCCGCCATTTTTCTTAAGCTGCTGTCAAGCGGCTTTTTTTATTGTCTGGTAAAAAGGAGTACACTGGCAGCGGGAAAGAACTTTTTTACCTTGCATCTCTTCAATTGATGTCGCTCGGCCAGTTCCGTAAATTCGTTTATGCTTATCATCTGATCCATTGATGAGCGTAAATACGCATATGCGCCAGATGATTTCCCGGCAAATATCTTTGAAGCTGTTTTCAGCCATAATCCTGTGATTCTTCCCAATATCGGTGGCGGTTTGAAGAATTCAAGCACCAGCAAATGACCTCCCGGTTTGAGCACCCTTGATGCTTCTTTCAGTGCGATATCTCGATTCGGAAAATTACGGAAGCCGAATGCGCAAGAAACGATATCGAAAAAAGCGCATTCGTACCGATCGAGGTTCTGGGCGTCGGAGCATTCCAAGCTTATATTTTTTCGGCCTCTCAATTTTCTTTCGGCGATTTTCAGCATTGCTGGAGTTAAATCGGCGCCAGTAATTTTTGCATCGGGGAAACGGCGCAGGAGTTCTGCGCAGAAGTCTCCCGTGCCGCATGCCAAATCCAATATTCGCTCGGTATTTTCTCGGGGCAATAGACCTGCCGATACTCGACGCCAT
Source organism: Kiritimatiellia bacterium (assembly GCA_045540275.1). Taxonomy (GTDB): domain Bacteria; phylum Verrucomicrobiota; class Kiritimatiellia; order RFP12; family UBA1067; genus RGIG8368. The sequence continues at coordinate 34,982 of JAZQGX010000278.1, forward strand.
CGTTTATCGGCGCCGAAGGTCAGCAAGTGGTTCATTGGATCGTAAATGTCGGCAATGTTTGAAAAAAGTTTTTGTACGGAAAACATGATGAAATTATAGCAAATGGCAGACATCGGGGCTATAAGATATATCGCCCTTGAATAAGAATCGGAATAGTAGTATACTCTCTAGAAGTTAAGTGTAGTGGGGTTTTTCACCCCAGGTAATGATAAAAGGAGGATATTGACATGGATATGTCACGCAAGAGTTTTCTCGGAGGGTCGTTGGCCGTGTTGGCTGCGATGACCGCACGCGGTGCCGAGGAGAAAAAGCAGGAAATATGGGGGCTTAAAGACGGAGGAGACGGCAAGACCGCCAAGAACCAATGGCAGCCTTTTTCCGAGAAGAAGGTCAGAGTCGGTATCGCCGGTGAAGGTTATTGTCGGTTCGGTTCGGCATTCGGCTGGCAGAATCATCCCAATGCCGAGGTTGTTTCCTGCACGGATATTGATCCGGAAAGATGCAAAAGCCTTCAGAAGAAGGTGAAGGCTCAGAAGACCTATGCGAGTTGTGAGGAAATGATCAAGAATGCGGCCGCAGACAAGTTGGATTGCGTATACATCGCAACTGACGCTGCCAGTCACGCTCGCTTGGCGATTATGGCGCTTGACCACGGCTTGAACGTAGCAACTGCGGTTCCTGCGATACTTGGCAAGGATCAGCTTGAGTTGGTTCCGAAATTGATTGATGCGGTTAAACGCAACGGAAAAATCTACTACATGAACGAAACCACCGCGTTCCGTGCTTCTTGCTATGCGATGCGCAAGCTTTACGAGGCCGGTATGCTTGGAAATATTTCGTATACTGAAGGCGAGTACTTCCACAGCCGCAACTCCAAACCCAATTTCCAGTTCAACGGTCTGGGAACCAGTTACGGTGGATGGCGTGCAGGTCTTCCCCCGCAGTATTATCCCACTCATTCCAATGGTTATTATACCTGTGTCACGCACAAGCGTTTTGCCAAAGTGACTTGCACCGGTATCAAATCGCTGTTGGTTGGCAAGTACACCACCAATCGGTATGAAAACAATCCGTACGGTAGCGAGTATGCGATGTTCCAGTGTGAAGATGGTTCTGCCGCTCGTATGCTTGTTCACTGGGACTGCCCCAGCTATGCCGGTGAAGATGGCCGTATTTGGGGACAGAAGGGATGCTATCTCCCTGAGAAGGGGGGCTACTATGGTTGGTTCAAGAATGATGTCAAGAAAATGGAGCTTATTCGACCGAAGCTTCCGCCGGGAATGCCTGGTGGCGGTCATGGCGGCTCTCATGGATATCTGACCGATGACTTTATCCGTTCTATGTTGGTAGAAGGGCACAAGCCTTGTGTTGATGTCGTTACCGCGCTTAACACAACGGTTGCCGGTGTCTATGCGCACATGTCTGCGGTAAAAGACGGCGAACGATTGACCATACCGGTGGTCGGCTAATTGTGTCGAATGACAGTTGATTGAAATGCGACATTCCGCAAGGGGTGTCGCATTTTTCTTTTTTCCGCGGTTGCAAAAAAAAAGCATTCGCAACTGAGTTCTTTGTGACACGGTGTCCCACAAAAAAGCGGATGAGGCCTAGTTGCAATAAAACAACTTTCGCAACTAAGTTCATTGTTGTGGTGTTAGTTTAAAAAATATTATTCGTCCACTTATTCATTTGTCCACTCGCGGTCAGGTCTCTTACTTTCCTTTTTCCCAACTAGCCCGCCACCATTCATCCGCACCGTAATCTCACTTTCCCTTTCGTAATGCGTCGCACATGGCACATCAGCCCATATCCCGAATTCACCCCCTGTTTTTCGCCTCTTTCGTGGCGTAAATCCTATCTTAAAAGCCGGTCTCTGCCTT
>JAZQGX010000279.1:0-2374 GCA_045540275.1 Kiritimatiellia bacterium
GAAGATCATCCGCAAGGCAGGCGGTAAGATCCTTGACTCTGTTGAGCTTTTCGACGTCTATCAGGGCGCACAGATCGAGGCGGGCAAAAAGAGCGTGGCATACAGTCTCAAATTCCGCTCCCCTGATCGCACGCTGTCCGACGAGGATATTGATCCCGCATTGAATAAGATTTTCGAAAATTTGCGAGAAAATGACTGTATTCTTCGTTCTTAACCCTTGTAAAATCAAATTTTATGCGGTATAATAGATACTGATATTATGCAAATGGAGGCGAATGCTATGCTGGACAGAACGATGACGTTTTCACTTGGTGACGATAAGGAACAGGCGATGAAGGTTATTCTGACGACTGTTTATGACGCTCTGCGCGAAAAGGGCTACAACCCGATCAACCAGTTAGTCGGCTATCTGCTTTCGGAGGATCCAACATACATCACGACTCATAACAACGCCAGAGCGTTGATCCGCCGCCTTGATCGCGACGAGCTGATGCGTGCGCTGGTGAGTTCTTATCTTAATAACTGAGGAGGCCCGAGAATGGCTGAAGCAAAGAAGGACGCGACCCCTTTCCTGATGTATAAAGGTCGCCCGCTGGTGCGCTCCGGTAACACACTGTATTACGGAAGCATGGCGGAGGATTACGTCATTATGATGCAAATCCTATCCACTAAGGACGCCAACGATATGACGATGGCGGAGAAAATCCAGATCCAGTTGATGGCGACCGACCCCGACATCCGTATGAAGGACCGCATCATTAAAAAGAGCGAAAAGATCGGTCTTTATAATGCGATGGACATCGGCAGCATCTGGCTGGAACGCGCGCTGAACAAGTAACCCTACCAAAAGGTCCTCGGCACGATTGTCGGGGACCTTTTTATACGTTGAATTCACAATTTACTAACAATAATTCCTAAAAACAAGGTATACTAGATTTATGTGAGGTGAGGATAATGAATGACAAAAACGACGCGCAATATCAAAAACGCCGCAAGGCTTTCGCGATAATATCCATTGTCTCGTTTGTTATTGTGATCGCTCTGTTATCTTGGTTATTCATTAAGGTGTTCTCCCCTTATATGCAGTCTTCCGAGGAGTTTCGCGCGTTTCTGGAGTCTTATGGCTGGCGCGGACGGTTAATCTTATTCGGCTTACAATGCGTACAGGTAATCATTGCGCTCATTCCTGGTGAAGTGATCGAGCTTGGTGCCGGATACGCTTATGGTGCGGTCGAGGGCACGCTCATCTGTATGGCGGGCGTTGCACTGTCCTCCTCACTCATTTTCTGGTTGACAAAAAAATTTGGGACACCACTTGTCGAGTTATTTATTTCTCGGGAAAAGATCAAAGAACTTCGTTTTATTAACAGCGAGAAGAAACTTAAACGCTTGATCTTTCTTCTCTTCTTCATCCCGGGCACCCCAAAGGATGTCCTCACCTATTTCATTGGACTGACAAACATCCAATTATCCCAGTTTTTGATCATTTCACTGGTCGCACGCATTCCCTCCCTACTCTCCTCTACTCTTTGTGGAGGTTATTTAGGGAAAGAGCGCTATATCTCTGCGTTGATCATATATGCGATCACCGCTGCAGTCAGTATCACCGGATATCTAATCTATACTAAATTCATTTCAAAGAAGCAACAAAAGTAAAGCCAACAGCGTCTCAGCTGTTGGCTTTTTCTTGCACCATTCGGCGGACAACTCATACACTGGTAATGATGAAATCATTTTGAAAGGAGCCGGTGTTATGAACGAACAAAAATCCATGTTCCCCAGCGATCCGGTTGTCGCCATGGCGTATGTTCCGTGGCAACAGCTGGATGAAGTCTATGAACCGGAAGTCGCGCTTCGGCAAGGGACTGTTTTCCCTGAACTGTTTAAGCCCTTTACGGCGGGAGGGCGATGCTGCCGTGGTTAACTGCAATGAATTGCGCGAACGCATTCGCGCATATCAATTCGCACTCTATGACCTCGAGCTGTTTATGGACACGCATCCCAATGACCGTCAAGCACAGCAGCTACGCACCATCTACCGCGAAAAGTTGTGCAAGCTCATCGATGCGTATGAGCAGCACTACGGAAAATTGGTTATAACGAAAGCCGATGTCGAAGGCTCTTGGAACGAATGGGTCTGCGATCCCTGGCCGTGGGATAACCAGAAAGGAGCGCGGTAAACATGTGGCAATATGAGAAGAAACTTCAGTTTCCCGTCAATATCAAAAACACCAACCCCGCCATGGCGCGACTGATCATCAGTCAGTACGGAGGTCCTGACGGTGAGATCGGCGCCTCTCTGCGCTATCTCAGCCAGCGTTATGCGATGCCTTACCCCGAACTCAAGGCCATCTTGACGGATATCGGCACCGAA
>JAZQGX010000280.1:0-1959 GCA_045540275.1 Kiritimatiellia bacterium
ACACAAAAACAGACACGTTCGGCAGTTTGCGAATCAACTCTTTCATCAACGTCAGATTCTGCGTCCCGTCATCCTCGGTCGAAACATGAATCTACAGGAATACAATATTGATCTGCGAAAGATTATCATTCCTTTGGAAAGATCGCTAACAAAGGTCTTCACGTCCTTGTTGTTCTCCTCCAGCCAAGCCTTCAGCGCCCCGCCAACGAATCCACAACCGATTATGCCGACATTAATCATCGCATTCTTCAATTTGGGCAATCCACCCAACCATTCGCTTAAAATACTCTATCGTCTGCGCCAATCCTTCTTGCAATGGAACTCTCGGCTCCCAACCAAGCAACTCCTTTGCAAGAGTTATATCCGGCTTGCGGCGCTTCGGGTCGTCGGAAGGGATAGGACGATAGACAAGTTTGGAATTGGATTCGGGAATCTGGCGAAGCGTTTCTTCGGCAAGTTGCTTGATTGTATATTCGCCAGGATTGCCGGTATTGATGACTGGCGCGCCGAGTTTATGCTTTTCGCAGAATACGTCGATTGTCCCACGCGGCAGTTCCATGTAGCGACGAATCGCTTCGATGAGATCGTCGCAATACTGGAAACTCCGGGTTTGAAGTCCATCGCCGAAAAGCGTTATGTCCTCATTCTGTAACGCCTGCATAATGAAATTGGAAATAACGCGCCCATCCTTGGGGTGCATATTCGGTCCATAGGTATTAAAAATGCGCACCATGCGCACATCAACACCATATTCGCGACGATAATCGGCCGCCAAAGTCTCCGCGCAACGTTTGCCCTCGTCGTAGCAAGAGCGGATGCCGATCGTATTCACATTGCCCCAATAGGTCTCGACTTGTGGATGCACCAATGGATCACCGTACACTTCGCTCGTCGAAGTATGGAGCAGTTTCGCCTTGGTCTTAAGCGCCAAATCCAGCATATTCATCATGCCAAGGACGCTCGACTTCAGCGTCTCGACAGGATTGTGCTGGTAATGGATCGGACTTGCCGGGCACGCAAGATTGTAAATCTCGTCAAACTGTCCCCAAAACGGTTGCGTCACATCGTGCAACACAAATGAGAAGCGCTTATTCTCAAACAACTCAATTATGTTGTTCTTCGTGCCGGTGAACAGGTTGTCCAGCGCCGTGACCTCGTAGCCATCATCCAAGAGCCTCTTACAAAGGTGACTTCCCAAGAATCCCGCCGCCCCCGTCACCAGCGCCTTTTTAGGTAGTTTCAATTCCATGACAATGATTCTCCTTCGTCGATATCACTTTCCGACATTTAAAACTTTAAAGCCAATCTTTCTCAACCCTTCTCCGTCAAGACAGTTGCGTGTATCGAATATCAATGCTGGCTTACGCATTGAAGCATAGATTTTCTGCCAGTCAAGAGAAGGATAATGCCGCCAGTCTGTCATAAGAACTATTGCATCAGCACCCTCTACCGCCATGTATTCATCACTCTCATAAATAATTCCATCAAAATCAGCCAAGTCTCTGCGTGCGTTCGGTAGCGCCTTGGGATCAGTAATAGTTATATTCACATGTTCATCCGCCAACAACCTAGCAACAGTTCCTGCGGGCGTCTCACGAGTGTCGCCTGTATCCGCCTTGAAAGCGAAACCGAAAAGCACGATCTTCTTGTTGGCGAGCGTATTGAACATCTCCTTGAAGAGCCGTGTAACAATTCGCTCCTGCTGATGCTCGTTCACCTTGATTACGCCCATCCAATACTCTGCCGCAGTATGCAAGCCGAATGTCTCGCAAAGGTAGACGAGATTCAAGACATCCTTCTTGAAGCAGCTACCACCAAAGCCAGGGCCAGCCTTCAGGAACTTAGGTCCTATACGCTTATCAGCACCGACCACTCTGGCAACTTCGTCAACTTCAGCGCCCGTAGCCTCGCAAAGCCCGGCAATAGCGTTTATGGACGAGACTCGCTGGGCAAGGAATG
>JAZQGX010000281.1:0-5680 GCA_045540275.1 Kiritimatiellia bacterium
CGGATAGGCGTCATCTGGCGTCTCGATGCGCACGGCAGCAGCGTTAGCTTCAACAGATTTCACAGTTTGCAAACTGTGAACTTCAGTTGGATGGGGTAGCACCGCCACAGTTTGCAAACTGTGGGCTTGCTCAAGAACCGATTGGGCGATGGATGGCGGGAGCGACCACATGCCGACGTTGCCGCGGCAGGGAATCGGCTCGGGCAGGCGCACGACGTTCGACAAGTCCCACCAATACGGATAGCCTTCGTCCCAAGATATGGTTGATTGATTGGTTGGTTGGTGGCTTGCCTTGTAGTCGCACACGCCGACGACCTTGCCGGGCCAATTCTTCACCTCGCGCCATGCGGGCAGTTTCTCGAAATCCTCCGGCGGCAGATTCACCGACGCCCACGCGATGAATCGCCCGTATTCCTCCTTGCAGAACGACTTGGAACACGAAATTGCCGCCCGCCCTTCACTTGGTGATGGCCACGCGCTGCGATTCTCCGTCCGCTTGATTCCATACAGAATCAAGATTGCATACGATCCGGTGCATGTAAAGACGTTGGAAATCATTTAGACAAATCGTATACACGTTCAAGAGGAAAGATGTGCGGAAACTTTTCGCTTGTTGTACGGAAAAGATAACCGTGATCACGAACGCCACCATTAGGTTTTATGTGCATAGCATAATCAAGCGTGATAATACCTGCATCAAAAAGACTAGCAAGATTTACAGTATTGGGCTTACGTGTATGGCGCACAAAATCATATTGGAAATACTCTTTGCCATCAATCACCCGACTTGATGCCTGAATCCAGAACGTTTCATGATGCTTTTCGGCCAATCTAGTTTTCAGAACATCAAGTGCCCACACCGCCACATCACCTGTATACTTATCAGTTTTTGCCTTATTGATCAAGTCAATTTCATTATGCGCATCCAAGTATAGTCCTTGCGGGTTGGTAATATTAGAAACTGTACAATACAGCTGTAATCTTCCATTTTCTACATATCCAAATGTCTTAAGAATGCCTAATGCATCAAACTTGCTACGCTTCCAATCTGGAATATTGGTAAAAAGCGTAACCTTTTTGTTTTTGGAAATACTCGCCACCGCCTTACCGAGTTTACGCGAAGTCTTAAGTTCGATTCCCTTATAATCCGGCGCCTTGTCAGCATTTGGCTTAATACCAAGAAGATTTTCCAATGTCATCCCGACATCGGTATCGCCATGCTTTATGCCAGGGACGTAACCTTGGGCATGAATCTTCTTTAACTTAGACAACAGTTCAGTTGCTTCAGGCGACATCACTTCTGCGCATTCTGCAAGTATCTCATGTGGGCAAGACCCCGGGACTCCAAACGATTGAACCACATCTTGATTGCTCATGTTAAAGACATACAATTCTCCACCATGCGCAATCATTGCCAAAAGATCCGTTGGCTTACAATACTTCGTGAGTTTTGAGAACCAAATACGAGGATCGCCCTTCTTTGTTACAGGCCTATAGAGCGAAGCCGTGGTCTTAACACAGTTATCCGGCAAGACAAAATTAGCAGGCACATATCGTTTGAGCCCCTGCTTCTGAGTCGAATACTCATGCATTCCAGTCTCTCTAAGAAAATCTCGGACTGACAATGTTGCATCCATTATTGATTTTTTGTAACCGGTTGCCGTTGGGACAAGCAGCCCTGTAGCGACCCCGGCTCCATTGAAGAGTTTGAGTGCATCATCAACGGATGTATTAGCAACCTTCAACATGCTTTTTCACCTCCTCAAGAAGTCTAACAAAATTGAGTCCAATGTTATAGGCGAGTTCAACAGGCACCGCATTACCAATCTGAGTGTACTTCGGAAGTTCTCGGTCAAAAAGCCCTTCTCTCGGGTTTCCTGCACGCCGAAGTCCACCCGTCGTGCGCTTACCAGCAAACACATACCAATCTGGAAATGTCTGCAAACGCGCCCATTCGCGCACAGTCAACGAACGAGGCTGGCAAAAATGTACATAGTCATCAGGTGCGGAGCATGCCGTTATAGTAGGTCCCTCCTTCCCCCATGTCCGAGGAAGAACCTTTTGCGCAAACTTCTTTGTTTTGAAGCGCTCTGGAATCTCACCTCCGTTACGAATCATCTCTGTGAACTTTTCAACGATATAATCAGAATGATTGCTGTATTCCATCTCAGAAACAGCGTCACCGGCAGCAAAAACTGTTCCGTCCCTCTTGGTGCGCAATTGCTTCTGGATAGTGTTTTGTGGCGCACGGGGATATGTATCAGTAACAGTTCCTCGTACATACCTTGTATCGACCAAATCGCTCAATAGTTCTTCGATCGTCGGATATCCTCCAATTGGTTTCGGAAGAAATCCTGCAAGCACTGCATCGTCACTTATGCCCATTGGTTCAGGGAAAATATCCTTACGCAAGCCAACAATGAGAATTCGTGGTCTATTCTGTGGCACTCCGTAATCTTTGGCATGAACAAGTTTATACCGTACGTGATATGCACCGATGTCACGGAAGGTTTTCAAAACATCTCTAAATATTTCTCCCTTCTCGCCCTTGTCGGTCCAACGCGAAGACAATAACCCTCTGACATTCTCAAACAGGAAAATCTTTGGCCGAATCTTATTAACAAGAAACGCCATGTCCTGATAAAGGTAATTAGATGGCAATTGTTTCTTCTCTACAGAATATGACCGACGAATACCAAGGCCAGAAAAACCCTGACAAGGCGGACCACCACAAATCAAATCAAGTTGCCCTTTGTAAATATCAACCCCAAAATCCTTTTTTATTGAGGACCGGAATCCATCAAGCAACTTCTCATTGAGTACGAGATCCTTTACATTGGATACGTTATTATCACAGAGCCACGGGAACTCGTCTCTACGATTCAAAAGATAAGTACTGAGAGCATCTGGATTAAGTTCGTTCACAAGCAACGGAGTAAAGCCAGCCCGTTCAAGGCCAAGCGACAATCCACCACACCCAGCAAACAAATCAATGAAGGAGAATCTTGGAACAGGATACTTTTTCATACTCTTGAGGGGTTTTATCAATGCGGGAAAGAAATTCATCTGCACCGCCGCCTCACAGACACGCAACTGATTATGTGGAAGCGGGGCTAGGTCGGCAGGAAGGCAATCAAGAAGGCAACCAAGCGTCTCGCCGTTTTGATACGCTTCTATTGCCTTGGCGATCTTCGGTGTACGCTTTGCGAAATCGCGTACACGAACGACTGCGACTGAATCATCCAACGTAGGCTGGTATTTGAACTTGACCGCAAAGACGGCGTAAGCGTCGCCATGCCCCTTCCCGCCACCTTTTGGATAATCTGGATGTTCTGCGAGAAAATCCTTACGCGATTTGATACCGACAAATTCTGCCGCGTAGATATGCCGCTTGTCCTTCGGACCAGAGTACAGCCAAAGTTCCTTGACCTTGCTCCACCCAGCGTTCGGCTGCTGCGCCTCTTCCGCCGACAGCGGATAGTTGTACAAGTGCCACTTGCCGATCCACTTCAACTGATCCGGCTCTTTTTTGTACGTACCGACAAGCACAAACCGTTGCGACTCCGAACCCGAAGCTACAATCTGTGGAACATTTTTAGCTTGCATTTTATTTGCCATAAGACTCTCCGTCTCTCTATCATGATCACCAACTACATAGTCACCTCTGACTTAGAATCGTAGCTATTGAATCCGTAGAAAACTGCTTAGATACCCAATCTGCTATCTTCTTTGTAAATTCAGGGCCTTTAGCGATCTGATCACGCCCGCCCTCTTCCTTAAACATTTTAAGTATAGCATCGGATATATACCTTACCAAATCATCTGTAAGACTCGTTTCTGAAAGTTGAGCTATGTCACCAACCGATGGGGTTGCTGTTTTTGAGAGGCAAGAAGCAGTAGCATAAATTGTATGGAAAAGGACATTTCTACGATCTGCTGCGGAAATATCATTGCGTTGCCACAAATACGCATTCACGAATTTCCCTATTCGTGCACACATATAAAAAACATCCAGCGGAACCTTATCATTATACAATCTGGAATACTTTTCGTTTTCAGATAGTATCTGTGAGGGGCGTGCCCGAGCATAATCAGGTAATTGAAGTAAAATTGAAACCATACATTGCCCCAGAAACAATACACTTACAATTTCTGATGCAGATCGGCCTTCATTCTTATATTGATTTTTTCGCCTATCGTAATACAATCCTTTACCCTTACAATAAGTTTCGATCTTCCTATGAATCGGGTCGGTAACTCGCAATGACGCAGGATTTACGGGCGTCTGACTATTCGTTGCACAAATAATATTATCGCGCGTCTCTTCAGTTTCTGGGACTATGATACGCACCAAAAGTGAACGCTTGTCATCCTCCAATTTTGACGGGTATTTGGTAAAAAATGAATAGATCTCTGAGGTTGTCTGAAGACCATTTACAATTTCAGGACTCTCAACTTGAAGTTTGGTACCACCTATTTGCTCGACTGTTTGTGCCAAAACAGTAATGCCATTGTTCAACCACCAGAAATCGTCTTTATGATTTGTCAACAATGTTTCTTGAATCTTCCTATTTACGTTGATGCTTGCCCCTTGATAGTCACGTACATTCGATTCAAACAAGACCTTACGCAAAGAGCCATTATTTTCTGAATCAGTTATAAACTTAAAGAAATCAACTAGCTTCACTAGCGCAACATATTCATTCTTTCCTCCTAAAGCAATAGGAGGAGCTGCCAATGGCAAAATAAGCTTAAGGTTATTGTCTGTTTGATAAAATAGAAGTAAATCTGTCGCGCCTATAAAACGAAAATCAACTTCTGCGGCAGGAAAGTTCTTGCACACTAACACCTTAAGTTCATCAGCTTGTGCCTGAACATTTGGATGGATATCTTTTGCCAAGGACGCATATGCATAATGAAATTTTAATCTTACCTGCTTGACTACCGCTTTCTGATAAAAATCTCTAAATCTGGCAAATATTGATCTGACACCATCGTTATATCGAGTCAGATAATCATCCTCCTTTACTTCAAGTTTCAGAAGATTATCGGACACTGTTTTTAACCGCATTATGGCATCTTCTCCAAATGAAAATGACTCTTTAGCTTGAAGTATATACATCTCTAGTTCGGCGTTGCGAGTCAAACTAATAGCGTCAATATTATCCTCTTGGACGAGCATACCATTGTACGTAACATATACACAATCACACCCCCCGTCATTGCCATCCCCAACCACCCCTGTCAGTATTTCATCTTCCGAAAAATCGCATTTTCTAAGCCACTGCGTAGCTGCAAAGAATTCAAAGAATGAAGATTTATCTAACGCTCCTTTGTACCGTTCAAATTCATGCGGTAAAATCGTATTCTTAATTAGGAACTGGTCATTTGAAAGCGTATGAGACATGATTACCTCCTTTTTTTATCCCACCAACAACTCCCTGTGCTTTTCAAGCAACGACTGCGACGGCAGAAACTTGGTTGGCAAAGTCATTGTCTGTCCTTCGCGGTCGAGGAAATAGGACTTTGCCGCTGCGTCGGTATAGTGGTCTTTGATTTCCTTCGAAACGACAAGACGGTAGTGTTCGTCAAAGGAAATGAGGTGGCGGTCGAAAGCGGCATCGTAGGTTGCGGAGAGGCACAAGCCGTTTTCGGGATTGAGACGGTTCTTTTCGTCTTC
>JAZQGX010000282.1:0-4690 GCA_045540275.1 Kiritimatiellia bacterium
TACGGAGAGCAACACGGAGGCCGAGAAGGGCCGAGCCTCGGACGCGTTCAAGCGTGCCGGGTTCAAGTGGGGGCTGGGCCGGGAGTTGTACTCCGCTCCGTTCGTGTTCATCCCGGCTGGGAAATGCACCATCAAGTCGAAGGAGTTCCAGGGCAAGACGACATACTACTGCAACGACAGCTTTGACGTGCTGGACATCGCCTACGATGAAGCGGAGCGGGTTTCCTATCTCCGCATTGGGCTGAAAGGCTCGACCGTGTTCGAGTGGGGTGATCCTCCGGCGGTCGGCAGTCTCCCGCTTGCCGGGGCCGAGATTTACTACTGTGCGGACTGCGGTCGTCCGATCCGGGACGGCAAGAAGAAAGACGGCTCACCGTGGAAGGCGGCGGACATCGCCAAGTATACCCATCAAGAGTTCGGGCGTGATCTGTGCATTGACTGCGGCAAGGTAGCGAGAGCCGGTGAGAGCCGATGAAGATTGACGGAGCAAGGCGGGAGGGGAACGAGCTTGTCCTCTCCACGTCTGACCCGGCGGCGTGGCGGTGGCTGTACAACTTCCAGCCGGGAGAATGGGAAATCCAGAAATCCCGGAAGAAGCGGAGCCTTGATGCGAACGCTTATATGTGGGTGCTGTGCGGCAAGATCGCGGCGGCGGTTGGCATCCCGGCGGAGGAAGTCTACCGGAGGGCAATTCGGGACGCGGGGGAGTTTACTCCGCTCCCGATCCGGGCGGATGCGGTGGAGGAGTTTTCCCGCATCTGGGCGGCGAAGGGGACGGGCTGGTTCGTGGACGTTCTGGACGACAGCAAGCTCCCCGGTTATAAGCTCGTCCGGGCCTACAACGGCTCCAGCACCTACGACACCAAACAAATGTCCCGGTTGATCGACTACGTTGTACAGGACGCGAAGGCTCTGGACATCGAGACAATGACGGAGCGGGAGCTGTCGCTTTTGAAGGAGGGCTGGCAATGAGGGCCATATCCTCCAAACGGGCGAAGGCGTGCGCGATCCCGGCGACGGTGAAACTGATCGTCAACCGGAGGGACGAGGGGCGGTGCATCTACTGCGGGAAGGCCGGTCTACCGGAGGCCCACTTCATCCCCCGCTCCCGTGGCGGTTTGGGTGTGCCGCAGAACATCCTCACCCTCTGCCGGGACTGTCACGACAAATTTGACCACGGCGACAGGGCCACGCGGGAAGGAATGCGGGAGTTCTTTCGGGAGTATCTTCAATCCCATTATTCCGACTGGGACGAAAACAATCTGATTTACAGGAGGTTTACAAATGAGCATTAACAATAGCGTTTTCCTCCATGGGAGGCTTACAAAGGAGCCGGAACTCCGGCAGAACAAAGACAAGGCCGTTTGCCTGTTCAAGGTGGCGACCGATGACGGCAAGACCAAGGCCGGGGACAAGGTGACCAACTTCCATGACTGTGTGGCGTTCGGGAACACGGCAGAGACCATCGGGAAATACTTCGCCAAGGGCGACCCCATCATCGTGAGTGGCTCCCTCTCCTCCAGAAGCTACACCAACAAGGACGGCGAGAAGGTGTACACCACCGAGGTCATTGTCGACCGATTCACCTTCCCGCTCCAGAAACCGAAGAACGCCTCCCGTGATCCAGAACCGGCCCAGCCGGGAGAGTTCTCCGAGCTGACCGGAGACGACGGCGAGCTTCCGTTTTGAGGTGGGGCTATGGCTGAGTTTATCAAAAAGGCCGACGCGCTAAACCTTGACTTCAAAATCTCGGTATCCCTTTTTGAAAACCGGAGAAAGACCGCAGAGAGGGCGGTTCAAGCCTATGCTGACGCGATCGCCGCACTCCCGCCCGAGCCGCACGTCTGGGAGGTTGTGTTCTGCCGCGAATGCAAATGGTGGGAAAAACAAGACAATTCCTTGCAGGGCCGTTGTTATCTCGGCATTTCTGGCGGCTATCCGACAGGCGGCTGGTTCTGCGGAAACGGGAGGCGAGAAAATGGCTGACAGACGGATGCTGACGAAGAAGGTCACAGACGACGACAACTTCATGTCGTTGAGTTCGTCGGCCCAGGCTCTTTATCTGCATCTTTCCATGGCGGCGGACGATGACGGGTTTTGCAATCAAATATCGGTTTCCATGTTCAAGGCCCACGCCTCCGTGCAAGACCTGCAAGCGCTCCTCGAAAAGCGGTATCTGTACCAGTTCGAGAGCGGGGTGATCGTGATAAAGCATTGGCGAATGGCGAACGCCCTCCGAAAAGACAGGTACACACCGACCGCATTCCGTGAGGAGCTGGCGCGGCTCCAGCTCAAGGATAACGGCTCTTACACGATGGTTGCCGATCGGTTGCCAGATGGTTGCCAGATGGTTGCCGCCTGTCTGCCACAGGATAGGTTAGATAAGAATAGGTTAGAGAAGGATAGGATAATAGAGAGTACGGGCCGCGCTTCGCGCTTCACCCCGCCCACCGTTGAAGAAGTCCGGGCCTATTGTGAAGAACGAGGAAACGCTGTAGACCCGGAGCGGTTCGTGGATTACTACAGCTCCAACGGCTGGAAGGTCGGACGGAACTCAATGAAGGACTGGAAAGCGGCGGTGCGGACGTGGGAGCGGGACGACCGGAAAAAGGAGAGCGGAAATCCGTTCCTTAACCTTGCCAGAGAGGAGGGCCTTTTATGACACGACAGGAAACGCTCGGAATAATGGCGACGCTTTCCGCCGCATATCCGAGCTTCTACCGGAAAAGCACTCCGGAGGACACGGCGGCGGCTGTGGCGCTCTGGGCGGAGATGTTCAAGGACGAAGAGTACAGCATCGTCAAGGCGGCGGTGCTGGCGCTCATCAAGACCCGGATGGAAGGGTGGCCTCCCAACGTGGGCGAGGTCACGGCGAAGATCGCGGAGCTGACACAGCCGAAGGAGTTCGCGGAGGCGGAGGCGTGGGCGCTTGTGGAGAAGGCCGCTCGGAATGGGATATACGGATACCGGGAGGAGTTCGAAAAACTCCCTCCGGTCGTCCAGAAGGCCGTCGGAAGCGCGAACCAGCTCCGGGAGTGGGCCATGATGGACAGCGGCGAATTGAAGACGGTTGTCGCCTCCAACTTCATGCGGAGCTTCAAGGTGATCCAGAAGCGGGAGCGGGAAACGGCTATGCTCCCGGCGGATGTTCGGACGATGCTCAAGGCGGCGACGGAAAGGCTTTTGACGGAATGAAACTGACGATCTGGGGAACGCTTCCGGGGCTGAATGACTTCATTGACGCGAACCGGAGGAACTACCACGCCGGGGCGAAGCTCAAGAAGGAAGCTCAATACCGGGTGGAAGTCTCCGCAAGAAAGTGCCTCAAACAGTGGAGGGCATCCGGGCCAGTGTTCATGCACTACGTTTGGTTTGAGCCTTCCAAGCGCCGGGACAAGGACAACATAGCGGCGGGAGGCCGGAAGGTCATACAAGACGCTCTGGTCTCCGCCGGGTATCTGAAAAACGACGGATGGGCGGAAATCATCGGGTTTTCCGATGAGTTCCGCATAGACAAAAAAGAGCCTCGGATAGAGGTGACTATTGAGGAGGTCGAAAACTATGAATAGCAAAAGAAAAGCGAAACTTGTGACGGTGGCGCTGTTCGTGTTCGTGGTCATGGTGTGCGCTAACCTTGTGGCGCTGTGGCCTTCGACGCTTCCGTGGGTACTGGGCGCGTTCGCTGTGCCGGGTGCATGGAAGTTCTGCCGGGTGCTGTATCTCTGGCTCACCACCGAGGACAGGCCCATCACGATCCGGCTCCCGAAGGTGAAGAAGGAGCGCAAGGCGAAGACATACGCCGACTATGCAAGGGAGGCGGGACGATGATAGCGTTTCTTGTGGCGGTGTTCCTTGTCACTCTGGTGGCAAGGGTGATGTATGAAAAGTGGAGGGACAGACATGGCTGAATGGATACCTGTTACAGAGCGGTTGCCGGAATCAATGCACGAATATGTATTGTGCTGTGGTGAAAAAGGCGGTCAGTTTGTCGGTTGGGTTTTCAAAGATATTATGGAGAATGGCAAAGCCAGAGCATTTCAGCACGGCGGTAAGGGAAGATACATCACCCATTGGATGCCGCTTCCAGAACCGCCAAAGGAGGAAATATGAGCGAGTGGACTAAAATAGCGATTGAGGTAATGAAAGCGTCAATGAAACACGGCTATCTGTACGGCGTGAGCGAAGATGGAGACTTATACTGCATAGAAGCAAAAATGCCGAAACCGGGAGAAACAATCGTGATGCCACCGTTCCATATGCCAAAGGAGGAAACAGAATGAGCATGGAAAAGGAGGGTGAGGGATGAAAGTCCAATTTGATTGTGTTGACTGCAAAAACTGCATATTTGACCCGGATTGCGGAAACGACTGTGAAAAAGGGCGTTACGACTTTTTCCACAAAAGGAACTTCTTCAAGTGCCAGGATTACACATTTGATGAAAAATATGCAACGGAACAGTTTAAAGAGGCGGTGAGAATATGGAAAAACTAAAGGTCTGCTGGATTTCTGCTGGCGTCAGCTCGTTTGTTGCGGGGTATCTCGTGCGCGATACGGTAGACGAGTACATCTACATCGACATATCCGACCAGCATCCGGACAGCCTTCGTTTCATCCGGGACTGTGAGAAAGCCCTTGGGCGTGATGTTAAAATCCTCAAATCTGATGAATACGACAGCGTTGAGGATTGCAT